>JAGWVB010000121.1 GCA_018971105.1 Burkholderiales bacterium | reverse complement strand
GTCGCGGGCACGGGCGGCCGCGGCTCGAAGAGGCGCACCCACAGCGGCGCCGGCTCGGGCTCGCTGGCGCCGCGGTCAGCCCAGGGGCGCAACTGCACCAGCCACAGCAAGGCCGCGAGGTGCAGCGCACCCGCCGCCAGCAGGGCGCCGGTTCGGGGACGGCGCTGGGCGGCGTAGGGCATCGAGCAAGGATAGCGGCGGCACCCGCCGCGGCGCCGAATCCCCTGCCGTCCCGTCGCCTCCGGTCACGAATCGGGCGCCTCGTGACATCGAAGCCGCGCGGGCAGTGACAATCACGCTTTCATCCCCGCTTCCGATCCTCCTCATGGCGAACCTCATCGTCCACGGCGGCCAGCCGCTGACCGGCCGCATCGTCCCCTCGGCGAACAAGAACGCCGTCCTGCCCATCCTGTGCGCGACGCTGCTGACGCAGCAGCCGGTGCGCCTGCTCGGCATCCCCGAGATCACCGACGTGCGCAAGATCGTCGAGATCTTCCGCATGCTCGGCAGCGAGGTCGCCGTCGACTACGCCAGCGGCGTGCTCGACGTGCACCACCGCGAGACGCGCTTCGACCCGCAGCGCCACCACCTGCCCGAGGAGATGCGCTCGAGCGTGATGCTGGTGCCGCCGCTGCTGGCGCGCTTCGGCGTCGCGCGCATCGAGAACGATGTCCAGGGCTGCACGCTGGGCGTGCGCGAGATCGACCCCCATGTCGAGGTCATGGAGCGCTTCGGCTGCCGCGTCGAGCGCAGCCGCGAGGCGCTCATCATCCATGCCGATGCGGGCCTCAAGGCCAACCACCATTGGCTGGACTACGCGAGCGTGACGACGACCGAGAACTTCGTCCTCTGCGCCGCGCTCGCTCGCGGCACCTCGACGCTGACGAACGCCGCCAGCGAGCCCCATGTGCAGGAGTTCTGCCACTTCATGGCCCGGCTCGGCGCGCGCATCGAGGGCATCGGCACGAGCCGGCTGACCGTGCATGGCGTCGAGCGCCTGGGCGGCGCCGAATTCCGCTTCGCCGAGGACTTCCACGAGGCCGTCACCTTCATGGCGCTCGGGGCCATCACCGGCGGCTGCATCACGGTGAAGAACTCGGCGCCCGAGCAGTTCCCGCTCATCGACCGCACCTTCGCCAAGTTCGGCGTGCGCATCGTGCACGAGGGCGGCTGGTCGCACACCGTCGTCGACGGCCCGCTGCGCGTGCGCGAGCCGTTCACGCAGAACATCCTGCAGAAGATCGAGGCCGCGCCCTGGCCCTACCTGCCGGTGGACCTGCTGCCGATCTTCGTCGCGCTGGGCGTGAAGGCGCAGGGCAGCGCGATGTTCTGGAACAAGGTCTACGAGGGTGCGATGGGCTGGACCTCGGAGCTGGGCAAGTTCGGCGCCCATGCCTTCATGGCCGACCCGCACCGCATCATCACCTTCGGCGGCAAGCCGCTCGTGCCGGCCGAGGTCGAGAGCCCGTACATCATCCGCGTCGCGATCGCGCTGCTGATGCTGGCGGCGAGCATCCCGGGCAAGTCGGTGATCAAGAACGCGACCCCGGTGCGGCGCGCCCATCCGCATTTCGCCGAGAACATCCGCAACCTGGGCGCGCAGATCGAATGGGTCGAAGGGGATTGAGCGGCAGGGATCGTTAGCGAGGCAGCGAGGCAGCGAGGCAGGCCCGGCATGGCGAAGAAGGACAAGCATGTCAGCGAGACACCGGCGACGCAGACGCTGCGCGCCGCGGGGGTGTCCTTCAGTGAACACCCCTACGACTACGTGGACCACGGCGGCACCGCCGAATCGGCGCGCCAGCTCGGCGTGGCCGAACACGCGGTGGTGAAGACGCTGGTGATGCAGGACGAGCGGGCGCAACCGCTGATCGTGCTCATGCATGGCGATTGCCAGGTCAGCACCAAGAACCTCGCGCGCGCGATCGGCGCCAAGGACCTCGCGCGCGCGATCGGCGCCAAGGCCGTCGAGCCCTGCAAGCCCGAGGTCGCGCAGCGGCACAGCGGCTACCTCGTCGGCGGCACCTCGCCCTTCGGCACGCGCAAGGCGCTGCCGGTCTATGTCGAGGCCGGCGTGCTCGAGCTGCCGACGATCTACATCAACGGCGGCCGGCGCGGCTTCCTCGTCGGCATCGAGCCGCGCGTGCTGACCGAGTTGCTGGCGGCACGGCCGGTGCGCTGCGCGCTCGGCGGCTGAACGCCCGCGGCCGGCGCCGGCGGCAGAACGTAAACTCCGCTCCCCATGAATGCACTCTGGACCCTCGTCGCGTTGCTCGGCGCCTACCTCGTCGGCTCGATCTCGTTCGCCGTCCTGGTGAGCCGGGCCTACGGCCTGGCCGACCCGCGCAGCTACGGCAGCGGCAATCCGGGGGCGACGAACGTGCTGCGCTCGGGGAACCGCAGCGCGGCGATGCTGACGCTGGCGCTCGACGCGCTCAAGGGCTATGGGCCGGTGCTGCTGCTGCTGATCTACGGCCCGCGCGTGGGACTGGACGAGACGGTGGCGGCCTTCGCCGGCCTGGCGGCCTTCATCGGCCATCTCTGGCCCGTCTTCTTCCGCTTCAAGGGCGGCAAGGGCGTGGCGACCGCGGCCGGCGTCATCATGGCGATCAACCCGACGCTGGGGCTGTGCACGCTCGCGACCTGGGTCGTGATGGCCGTCTTCTTCCGCTATTCCTCGCTCGCGGCGCTGACGGCGGCGCTGTTCGCGCCGTTCTACCAGGCGCTGATCTGGGGGCTGGATCCGACGGTGCTGGCCATCGTGCCGATGAGCCTGCTCCTGGTCTGGCGCCACGAGGGCAATATCCGCAAGCTGCTGGCCGGCACCGAGGGCCGGATCGGCCAGAAATCGGCGCCTGTCGTCGCGGTGCACGCGGACAAGCCGCATGCGCACCGGCCGCACAAACATCACAAGGGAAATCACTGAAATGGTCCAACGATTCGACGTCGGAGCCCGGCTCTGCGAAATGACGGTCCACAACGGCGTGTGCTATCTCGCCGGCCAGGTCGCGGCCGATGCGAGCCAGGACATCAGCGGCCAGACGCGCCAGGTGCTGGCCGCCATCGACGCGCTGCTGGCGCGCGCCGGCAGCGACAAGGGCAAGCTGCTGCGGGTGGAGATCTTCCTCAAGGACCTGGCCGACTTCCCGGCGCTCAACGAGGTCTGGGAGCGCTGGCTGCCCGCCGGCCAGGCGCCGGCGCGCGCGACGGTGCAGGCGCAGCTGGCCCGGCCCGAGTGGCGCGTCGAGATGATCGTCACCGCGGCGCTCTGAGCCGGCGCGGCGCGACCGACGCGATCCAGGACAGCGCGCGACGACGATGGCCCAGGCGAGCCGGCGTGAACTGCTGGGACTGTTCGTCCTCGTCTGTGCCGTCAGCGGCGCGGCCTCCTGGTGGGCCGCACGCAACGAGCGCGAGCTCGGCCCGCGCGTCGCCGCGCTCGCGCGGCCGGGCGACATCCGCATGATCTCGTCGGTCACCTGCCCGATCTGCGCCGCGGCGCGGGCCTGGTTCACCGCCTACCGCATCCCGTACAGCGAATGCCAGATCGAGACCGACGCGCAATGCCGCGCCGATTTCGACGCCAGCGGCGCGCCCGGCACGCCGGTGATCCGCGTGCGCGGCCGCCTCGAGGTCGGCTTCGATCCGCGCCGGGTGCAGGCGGCGCTGACGCCGGCCGGCTAGAGCCCCAGAGCCCTAGAGCCCGAGCCGCGCGAGCTCGCCGCGCCCCTGGCGCACCAGCGCCGGCGCGTCGCCGCTGAGGTCGATCACCGTCGTCGGCTGCATCGGGCAGGCGCCGGCGTCGACGACGGCCTGCAGCGACTTGCCCAGCCGGTCGTGGATCTCGCTCGCGTCGTTCAACGGCTCGGTCGCGCCGGGCAGGATCAGCGTCGTCGCCAGCAGCGGCTCGCCGAACAGCGCCAGCAGTTCCTGCGTCACGCGGTGGTCGGGCACGCGCAGGCCGATCGTGCGCCGCGACGGGTGCGACAGCCGCCGCGGCACCTCCTTGGTCGCCTCGAGGATGTAGGTGTAGGGCCCGGGCGTGCCGAGCTTGAGGAGCCGGAACTGGCGGTTGTCGACGCGGGCGTAGTTCGCGAGCTCGCTCAGGTCGCGGCACAGCAGCGTCAGGTGATGCTTGTCGTCGACCTGGCGCACGCGGCGCAGGTTCTCGGCCGCTGCCTTGTCGTCGAGCCGGCACACGAGCGCGTAGCTCGAGTCGGTCGGGATCGCGGCGAGGCCGCCGGCCTGGAGGATGGCCGCCGCCTGCTTGAGCAAGCGGGGCTGCGGGTTCTGCGGGTGGACTTCGAAATATTGCGACACCGCAGATTCAACGGCGCCCGCTCAGGCCACGTTGACCGGGATCTTGCCGATCTTCGCCTGCCACTCGGCCGGGCCCGTGCTGTGCACGCTGGTGCCGGTCGAATCGACGGCCACCGTGACCGGCATGTCGACGACGTCGAACTCGTAGATCGCCTCCATCCCGAGGTCGGCGAAGGCGAGCACCCGGGCCGCCTTGATCGCCTTGGCCACGAGGTAGGCGGCGCCGCCGACGGCCATCAGGTAGGCGCTCTTGTGCTTGCGGATCGCCTCGATCGCGAGCGGGCCGCGCTCGGCCTTGCCGATCATGCTGATGAGCCCGGTGCGCGCCAGCATCATCTCGGTGAACTTGTCCATGCGCGTCGCCGTCGTCGGGCCGGCGGGGCCGACGACCTCGTCGCGCACCGGATCGACCGGGCCGACGTAGTAGATGACGCGGTTCGTGAAGTCCACCGGCAGCGGCTCGCCGCGTTCGAGCATCTGCTGGATGCGCTGGTGCGCGGCATCGCGGCCGGTCAGCATCCGGCCGCTGAGCAGCAGCGTCTGACCCGGCTTCCAGGCCGCGACCTGCGCCGGCGTGAGCGTGTTCAGGTCGACGCGCTGGCTCTTGTTGTAGTCGGGCGCCCACTGCACGTCGGGCCAGAGGTCCAGGCTCGGCGGCTCGAGGAAGGCCGGGCCGCTGCCGTCGAGCACGAGGTGGGCGTGGCGCGTCGCGGCGCAGTTCGGGATCATCGCCACCGGCTTGCTCGCGGCATGGGTGGGGAAGGTCGCGATCTTGACGTCGAGCACGGTCGTCAGGCCGCCCAGCCCCTGGGCGCCGATGCCCAGCGCATTGACCTTCTCGTAGAGCTCGATGCGCAGCGCCTCGAGCTTGTTCGCCGGCCCGCGCGCGAGCAGCTCGTGCATGTCGATGGTCTCCATCAGCGATTCCTTGGCCAGCAGCATCGCCTTCTCGGCCGTGCCGCCGACGCCGATGCCCAGCATCCCCGGCGGGCACCAGCCGGCACCCATCTGCGGCACCGTCCTGAGCACCCAGTCGACCAGGTTGTCGCTCGGATTCATCATCACGAACTTGCTCTTGTTCTCGCTGCCGCCGCCCTTGGCCGCGACGTTGATGCCGAGCTTGGCGCCGGGCACCAGCCGCATGTGGATCACGGCCGGCGTGTTGTCCCGGGTGTTCTTGCGCTCGAAGATGGGGTCGGACAGCAGCGATGCGCGCAGCTTGTTGTCGGGGTCGAGATAGCCGCGGCGCACGCCCTCGTTGATGGCGCCCTCGAGCCCGTCGTCGCAACCCTCGAAGCGCACGTCCATGCCGATGTCGAGGAAGACGTTGACGATGCCGGTGTCCTGGCAGATCGGGCGCCGGCCCTCGGCGCACAGGCGCGAGTTGGTGAGGATCTGGGCGATCGCGTCGCGCGCCGCCGGCGAGCGCTCGCGCTCGTAGGCGCGCGCGAGATGGGCGATGTAGTCGGCCGGGTGGTAGTAGGAGATGTACTGGAGCGCGGCGGCGATGGTCTCGACGAGGTCGGCGCGGCGGATGGTCGTGGTCATGATGGCTGCCGGAGTGGACTGAGCGTGCCAAAGTGTAGCGACAGCGGGCCGCGCGCCGGCTGACGCCGGCCGGCCCCGGGCCCGCGTCGCCGCGCCGACCACCCGACACCGGACTTCCTCGCTTGCGTAAGGGGTCCGTCAGAGGGCACGCTTAGCTTTCGCATCCGATCAGCGACACTCGAGACCACGAACCATCCCGCAGGAGACAAGCATGTCCAACGACCATCCGACCGAATTCAAGATCCACGAGCCGCCCGCAGCGCTGGTGGCCGAGGCGCGCGTCTCGGGCATGGCGGCCTACCAGGCGCTCGTCGACGAGGCCGAGCGCGACCACGAGGGCTACTGGGGCCGCCTGGCCAAGGAGTTCGTGACCTGGAAGACGCCCTTCACGAAGGTGCTCGACGCCTCGAAGGCGCCGTTCTACAAATGGTTCGAGGACGGCACGCTCAACGTCAGCTACAACTGCCTGGACCGCAACGTCGAGCGCGGCCTGGGCCAGAAGACGGCCATCATCTTCGAGGCCGACGACGGCGGCGTCACGAAGGTCAGCTATGCCGAACTGCTGGCCCAGGTGTGCCGGTTCGCGAATGTGCTCAAGGCGCGCGGCGTCAAGAAGGGCGACCGCGTCGTCATCTACATGAGCATGAGCGTCGAGGGCGTGGCCGCGATGCAGGCCTGCGCGCGCATCGGCGCCATCCACTCGGTGGTGTTCGGCGGCTTCTCGGCGCAGAGCGTGCGCGACCGCGTCCAGGACGCCGGCGCGGTGATGGTGATCACCGCCGACGAGCAGGCGCGCGGCGGCAAGTGCCTGCCGCTGAAGGCCATCGTCGACGAGGCGATCGCGCTGGGCGGCTGCGAGACCGTCGCCAACGTGCTCGTCTACAAGCGCACCGGCGGCAAGATCGCCTGGAATCCGGCGCGCGACCGCTGGCTGCACGAGGAGATGGCCGGCCAGCCGAGCACCTGCGAACCGGCATGGGTCGGTGCCGAGCATCCGCTGTTCCTGCTCTACACCAGCGGCAGCACCGGCAAGCCCAAGGGCGTGCAGCACAGCACCGGCGGCTACCTGCTGCATGCGGCGCTGACGACGGCCTGGACCTTCGACCTCAAGGACGACGACATCTTCTGGTGCACGGCCGACATCGGCTGGGTCACCGGCCACAGCTACATCACCTACGGCCCGCTGGCGCTGGGCGGCACCGAGATCGTGTTCGAGGGCGTGCCGACGTATCCCGACGCGGCGCGCTTCTGGAAGACGATCGAGAAGCACAAGGTCTCGGTCTTCTACACCGCGCCGACGGCGATCCGCTCGCTCATCAAGGCCGCCGAGAGCAACCCGGCCGTGCACCCCGCCCGCAGCGACCTCAGCAGCCTGCGCATCCTCGGCTCGGTCGGCGAGCCGATCAACCCGGCGGCCTGGGAGTGGTACTACCAGAACGTCGGCGGCGGGCGCTGCCCCATCGTCGACACCTTCTGGCAGACCGAGACCGGCGGCCACGTGATCACGCCGATGCCGGGCGCGACGCCGATGGTGCCGGGCAGCTGCACGCTGCCGTTCCCGGGCATCGCCGCGGCCATCGTCGACGAGACCGGCACCGACGTGCCCAACGGCAGCGGCGGCATCCTCGTCATCAAGAAGCCCTGGCCGAGCATGATCCGCACGATCTGGGGCGACGACGAGCGCTTCCTCAAGAGCTACTACCCGCCCGAGCTCAAGGGCTACTACCTCGCCGGCGACGGCGCGATCCGCGACGCCAAGACCGGCTACTTCACGATCACCGGCCGCATCGACGACGTGCTCAACGTCTCGGGCCACCGGATGGGGACGATGGAGATCGAATCGGCGCTCGTCAGCTGCACCGATCTCGTCGCCGAGGCCGCCGTCGTCGGCCGCCCCGACGACACGACGGGCGAGGCGATCTGCGCCTTCGTCGTCCTCAAGCGCAGCCGACCGAGCGGCGACGAGGCCAAGAAGATCGCGGCCGAGCTGCGCAACTGGGTGGCCAAGGAGATCGGCCCGATCGCCAAGCCCAAGGACATCCGCTTCGGCGACAACCTGCCCAAGACGCGCAGCGGCAAGATCATGCGCCGGCTGCTGCGCAGCATCGCCAAGGGCGAGGCGATCACGCAGGACACCTCGACGCTCGAAAATCCCGCGATCCTCGAGCAACTCGGCGAAACCTACTGAGCATCCCCAGTCCTGCCGTTACGCGTCAGGCCCCCCGTGGGGGTCAAGGAAGCCAGGGAGCGGCCCGGCGTTTCTCGTGAGACTCCCCAGGGGGGCCGAGCGGCGGCGGGGGACAGTCCCCGCGGACTGTCTTTGCCCGCGAGGGCCATCCGGCATGCTGGCCGAATGGCGACGCCAGCGGCCCGGCAAAGCCGGTTCCGCGGCGTCTGCTTGGAGGCGGGTTGGTGCGACTACCTGAGTGACAGCACCCAGGCGACGAGCTGCCGGGCCTCGTCGGGCGTGACCTGCGGATTGGCAGGCATCGGCACCGGACCCCAGGCGCCGCCGCCGCCGCGGACGACCTTCGCGGCCAGCTTGGGCAGCATCGCACCCTGGCCGGCGTAGCGCTTGGCCACGTCCTCGAACGCCGGCCCGACGACCTTGTGGTCGAGCGCGTGGCAGTTCATGCAGTGGCGCTCGCGCGCCAGCGCCGGCACCGCCGGCGCCGCGGCCGCGGGCAGCGCCAGGGCGACGGTCAGCGCCGCCAGCGCATGCGCTACAGTGGCGCGGGGAGTTCCATACATGCCTCTGGTCGTCATCGGTCTGCTGCTGCTCATCGCCAAGTGGGCGGAATTCGGTATTTTCGGTCACCTGCCCTGGTGGTTCGTGCTGCTGCCCTTCGGGCTCGCCGTGCTGTGGTGGGAGTTTGCCGATTCCAGCGGCTGGACCAAGCGCAAGGCGATGGAGAAGATGGCCATGCGCAAGGCCGAACGGCGCGAGCGCGCGCTCGAATCGCTGGGCCTGAACCGCAGCCGCGAGCGCGCTGCGACCAAGCACCGGCGCGACCTCGCGCGCAGTGCCTCGGCCGATCCGACGCTGCAGGAGGACACGCGGCCGCCCGACGAGCCGCCGCGGCGCGACCCGACGCTGTAGACCGCGCGCTCAGCACGGACCACGGAGGGTCCGGTCCTTCGGCCAGCACTCGCGAGTCCGCAGGGACTCGCTCGGTCCGGCCTCAGCCCGGACCACGGAGGGTCCGGTCCTTCGGCCAGCGCTCGCGAGTCCGCAGGGACTCGCTCGGTCCGGCCTCAGTCGCCGTCGAGCACCGCGCCGCTGCTCGCGCTCGAGGCATTGCGCGCAAACTTGGCCAGCACGCCGCGCGTGTAGCGCGGCCCCGGTTGCTTCCACTGCGCGCGCCGGCGCGCGATCTCGGCGTCGTCCACGTTGAGCTGCAGCAGCCGCTGGTGGGCGTCGATCGTGATGCTGTCGCCCTCGTGCACCAGCGCGATCAGCCCGCCCGCATGGGCCTCGGGCGAGACATGGCCGACGACCATGCCCCAGGTGCCGCCGCTGAAGCGGCCGTCGGTGATGAGGCCGACGCTCTCGCCCAGGCCCTGGCCGATGAGCGCGCCGGTGGGCGCGAGCATCTCGGGCATACCCGGTCCGCCCTTGGGGCCGAGGTAGCGCAGCACCATCACGTCGCCCGGGACGATGCGGTTGGCCATGATCGCCGCCAGCGCCGACTGCTCGTCGTCGAAGACGCGCGCCGGCCCCGTCATCACCGGGTTCTTGAGCCCGGTGATCTTGGCCACGCAACCCTCGGTGCTGAGGTTGCCCTTGAGGATCGCGAGGTGGCCCTCGGCGTAGATCGGGTGGGCGAGCGGCCGGATCACGTCCTGGTCGGCGCGCAGCGGCGGCACGTCGGCGAGGTTCTCGGCCACGGTCCTGCCGGTGATCGTCATGCAGTCGCCGTGCAGCAGGCCGCCGTCGAGCAGCGTCTTCATCACCGCCGGGATGCCGCCGGCGCGGTGCAGGTCGATCGCCAGGTAGCGGCCGCTGGGCTTGAGGTCGCACAGCACGGGCGCGCGGCGGCGCACGCGCTCGAAGTCGTCGATCGTCCACTCGACGCCCGCCGCATGGGCGATGGCCAGGAAGTGCAGCACCGCGTTGGTCGACCCGCCGGTGGCCATGATCACGGCGACGGCGTTCTCGATGCTCTTCTTCGTGACGATGTCGCGCGGCTTGAGGTCGCGCTCGACCGCCTTCACGAGCGCGAGCGCAGCGGCGCGCGTCTGGCCGACGATCTCGTCCTCGACGTTGGCCATGGTGCTGGAGTAGGGCAGGCTCATGCCCAGCGCCTCGAAGGCCGAGCTCATCGTGTTGGCGGTGTACATGCCGCCGCAGGAGCCGCTGCCGGGGATGGCGCGGCGCTCGATCTGGCAGAAGTCCTCCTCGCTCATGCGGCCCGCGCTGTACTGGCCCACGGCCTCGAACACGCTGACGATGTTGAGGTCCTGGCCCTTGTAGCGGCCCGGCAGGATGGTGCCGCCGTAGACGTAGATCGCCGGCACGTTGGCGCGCAGCATGCCCATCATGCCGCCCGGCATGTTCTTGTCGCAGCCGCCGACGACGAGCACGCCGTCCATCCACTGGCCGCCGACGCAGGTCTCGACGCAGTCGGCGATGACCTCGCGCGAGACGAGGCTGTATTTCATGCCCTCGGTGCCCATCGCCATGCCGTCGCTGATCGTCGGCGTGCCGAAGGTCTGCGGGTTCGCGCCGGCCTCCTTGAGCGCCGCGACGGCGGCGTCGGCCAGCCGCTGCAGCCCCGAGTTGCAAGGCGTGATCGTGCTGTGGCCGTTGGCCACGCCGATCATGGGCTTGCCGAAGTCGCCTTCGACATAGCCCATCGCGTAGTACATGCTGCGGTTGGGCGCGCGCGCGGCGCCTTCGGTGATGTTCTTGGATCGGCGGTTCGAACTCATGGGGATCTCCAGTGCAGCCCACAAGTTTATCGGCTGCCACGGGGGGTGACGGCGGTCGACGGCGGTCGATGGACAATGGCGGCCGACACCAGGAGTCCCATCGATGCTCGTGCATCCCCAATTCAATCCCATCGCCTTCAGCGTCGGACCGCTCCAGGTCCATTGGTACGGCCTGACCTACCTCGTCGGCTTCGCGCTCTTCATCGCGCTGGGCCGGCTGCGCGTGCGCAAGCCCTGGTACGCCGACGCCGGCTGGACCCGCAACGACATCGAGGACATGCTGTTCTACGGCGTGCTCGGCGTCGTCGTCGGCGGGCGGCTGGGCTATGTGCTGTTCTACAAGCCGATGGACTATCTCGCGCATCCGCTCGAGATCTTCATGGTCTGGCGCGGCGGGATGTCGTTCCACGGCGGCTTCCTCGGCGTGATGGCGGCGATGGCGCTGTGGGCGCGGCGCGCCGGGCGGCCCTTCCTCGAGGTGATGGACGTCGTCGCGCCCTGCGTGCCCACCGGCCTGGCCTCGGTGCGCATCGGCAACTTCATCAACGGCGAACTCTGGGGCCGCCCGGCCGACCCCGGCCTGCCCTGGGCGATGGTGTTCCCGCAGAGCGGCTCGCTGGTGCCGCGCCATCCGTCCGAGATCTACGAATTCCTGCTCGAGGGCTGCCTGCTCTTCGTGCTGCTGTGGTTCTACGCGCGGCGCCGGCGCCCGACGGGGCAGGTGGCGGCGTTCTTCGTCTTCGGCTACGGCGTGATGCGCTTCATCGCCGAGTATTTCCGCGAGCCCGACAGCTTCCTCGGCTTCCTCGCGTTCGGCATGAGCATGGGGCAATGGCTGAGCCTGCCGATGATCGTCGGCGGCGCGGCGCTGTGGTGGTGGTGCGGCCGCCGCCCGCTGGCGACGTTGCAGGGCGCGCCGCGGTGAGGCAGGTCTTCCTCGATACCGAGACGACCGGCCTGTCGGCCGAGCAGGGCGACCGCATCGTCGAGATCGGCTGCATCGAGCTCGATGGCCGGCGCCCCACCGGCCGCACGCTGCACCATTACGTCAATCCGCAGCGCAGCAGCCACCCCGACGCGCTGCGCGTGCACGGCATCACCGACGAGTTCCTCGCCGACAAGCCGCCCTTCGCGGCCATCGCCGACGAGGTGCTGGCCTTCGTCGCCGGCGCCGAGGTCGTGATCCACAACGCCGCCTTCGACGTCGGCTTCATCGACGCCGAGCTCGGCCGCCTCGGCCGGCCGCCGCTGGCGCGCCATGCGGCGAAGATCACCGACAGCCTGCTGATGGCGCGCGAGCAGTACCCCGGCAAGAGCAATTCGCTCGACGCGCTGTGCAAGCGGCTCGAGGTCGACAACCGCCAGCGCGAACTGCATGGCGCGCTGCTAGACGCCGGCCTGCTGGCCGAGGTCTATCTGCGCATGACGCGCGGCCAGGACGCGCTGCTGATCGAAGCGGCCGACGCGCAGGCGCGGGGGCCGGCGCACAGCGAGGCCGCCGACCTCGGCGCCTACGATCTGCCGCTGCTGCGCGCCGGCGCCGACGAGGCGGCGGCGCACGAGGCGGTGCTGGCCGACATCGACAAGGCCAGCGGCGGCAGGACGGTCTGGCGCCGGGTGCTGCCCAGCGAGGCCATGGCATAATCACGGGCTCGTCGCCGAGCAGCTCGGCGCGCGGGCGGTTAGCTCAGGGGTAGAGCACGTCGTTCACACCGACGGGGTCGCAGGTTCGAAACCTGCACCGCCCACCATCAGGCGCGGCCGGGTATGCACGGTCAGGTTCACGCGGCGTTGCAAACGGTGACCTTGCCGAGGGCTTCGGCGTGCCGCGGCGCGGAACCCGCGTCGCACGGTCGGGCTCGAACCGCCCCTTGGCCGCTCGCGGCCGCCACGCGGGTCCCGCCCATGATCCATCGCCCATCGCTCGTCCTCGCCCTGCTCGGCGCCCTGGCGCTGTCTGCAGCCGCCAGCGCGGCGTCGTCTGCCCGGCCGGCGGCCGCGGGCTCCGGCGTCGTCGCCCATGTCGAGCATGCCGTCGTGCGCGGCGCCCATGCGGCCGCCAGCGGCGTCGAGCGCGGCGCGCGCGCCGCCGCGCATGGCATCGACATCGCGGTCCACGCCGCCGCCCATGGGGTCGAACGCGGCGCCCGGGCCACGGCGCATGCGGCGCAGGTCGTCGAGCGCAAGGTCGCTCCCGGCTCCTGAGGGCGCGTCGTCGCAGCGCGCGCCCGCGCGCCCGCCTTGCGCCTGATCGCGTCAGGGATAGATCGCCGGTGCCGCGCCGGCCCCTATAGTGGCTCGCCATGCGCAAGCCGGCGGCGCCGGCAGGAGATCCGCGATGGCCAGCCGCAAGACGAGTGCAGCCAAGTCGAACGCCCGGTCGCCCGCGCGCGCCGCCGCGTCGGACGCGGCGGACGCGGCGGCCGATGCGCACGCATCGATCGTCGTCTATGTCCACGGCATCGGGGCGCAGTCGCCGCGCGGACAGCTCAAGCTCGAATGGGACCTGGCGCTCTTCGGCCGCGATCTGGGCGCGCGCAGCCGCATGGCCTACTGGGCCGACATCCTGCACCCCGCGCGGCAGCCGGCGGCGCTGTCGCGGCGGCGCGCGGCCCGCGGCGACGCGGCGCCGATC
>JAGWVB010000120.1 GCA_018971105.1 Burkholderiales bacterium | reverse complement strand
CCGGCATGCTGGCCGAGAAGCTGATCGAGGGCCATGGCGGGTCCGGCTCGAACTGGGGCGGCGCGGCGCCGCTGGCCGGCAACGAGGCCCTGGGCGCCGGCCTCTTCCCCGGCGGCGGCGATGACGGCGGCGCCGCGCGCGACCTCGAGGACCGCTCGATCGACTTCGGCTCCGGCGACGGCTGGGGCGGCGGCGACGACCCCGGTTCGGGTGGCGGCGACGGCGGCTGGTAACCCCTGGCCCCTCGCTTGGGGCACACTTCCATCGATCTCGGCGCGGCGGTGCCATGGGGCGCCGGCCGCGGCCGGGCCACGACTGACGAGGTGTGCCTATGTACCGCAAGATCCTGCTCGCATACGACGGCTCCGAGTCAGGCCAGAAGGCCTTGCTCGATTGCCGGGACATCGCGCAATGGAGCCAGGCCAGCCTGGCCCTGGTCGCGGTCAGGCCGCTGCCCTCGACCCTGGTCGGCTACGACGTCGGCTATTTCGCCGGCGAACTCGACGAGGTCGAGCGCAAGCGCTACCGGCAGGTGCTCGACGAGGGGCTGCAGCGCCTGCGCGGCTGCGGCTTCCAGGTCGAGGGCGAGGTCCTGGCCGGCGACCAGGTCGAGGTCATCACCGGCTACGCGCGCCGCATCGGCGCCGATCTCATCGTCGTCGGCCACAAGCATCTCGACGGCTGGGCCGCGCGCTGGTGGCGCGCCTCGTCGTCGCCGGCGCTGATCGAGCACGCACCCTGCAGCGTGCTGGTCGCGATCAGCTGAACGACGCCGGCCCGCGGCCGCCGCGCCGGAGCCGGCCTCAGCGGCGCACGAGCGGCAGGCCCAGTTCGTGCCAGCGCGAGGGGTGCGGCACCTTCACGTATGGCGGCTTGGGCCAGTCCCAGCCGGCGCCGCTGAACAGCGCGCGCATGGCGTGGATGTCGCAGTGGTAGGGCGGGCCGTCGATCACGCCCTGTTCGACCGCCGCCGGCAGCGGACGCTGCATGAACAGCGCCCACAGCGTGCCCTGCGGCCGCAGCCAGCGCCCGAGCTGCGCGGCATAGGCCGTCCAGTGGTCGGGATGCAGCGCGCACAGGCAGGTCTGCTCGTAGATCGCATCGAACGGTCGATCGGGCGCGTAGCCCAGCACATCGGCCTGCAGCACCTCGGCCGCGACGCCGCGCGCCGCGCACAGCGCACGCGTGCGCTCGACCGCCGCCGGCGTGTAGTCGATGCCGACGACCTCGAAGCCGCGCCGCGCCAGCTCGGCCACCTCCCAGCCGGCGCCGCAGCCGGGCACCGCGATGCGGCAGGGCGCGAGCGCGCCGGCGTCGAGCCAGGCCATGAGCTGGGCGCTCGCGCCGCCGCGATCCCAGGGCGTCTGCCCGGCCTCGAATCGCTGCTGCCAGAAATCGCTCGTCGGTCCTGCCATCGGTCGCTCCACGGTTGTGCGTCGCCGCCGATTGTCCGGCGCGCGGCGGCCGGCCGTCTGCGACGCGCCATCTGCCGCGCACCGCCTGCCGCTTAGCGTCTGCCGCGCTTGCAGTCCGGCCGCAAGACTGCAAGCCGGGCTTGCGGCGCCCTCGCGGGGCGCCCGCGCCCGCGCCGCCGCGGCGCCCGCGCCTTCCCTCTGAGACCGGGCGCCGACCTGGGGTCTTCCCGGGGTAGGGGCCGATCCGGCACGTCCCTTGATACCTCTGCCGGGGACAACGAGGAGACATGTCGATGGAAACCTTCTACGAGGTGATGCGCCGCCAGGGCATCTCGCGCCGCAGCTTTCTCAAATACTGTTCGCTCACGGCGACCTCGCTCGGCCTCGCGCCGGCCTTCGTGCCGCGCATCGTCCACGCGATGGAGACGAAGCCGCGCACGCCGGTGCTGTGGCTGCACGGACTCGAATGCACCTGCTGCAGCGAGAGCTTCATCCGCAGCGCGCACCCGCTGGCCAAGGACGTCGTGCTGTCGATGATCTCGCTCGACTACGACGACACGCTGATGGCCTCGGCCGGCCACCAGGCCGAGGCCATCCTCGACGAGATCACGAAGAAGTACAAGGGCAACTACATCCTCGCCGTCGAGGGCAACCCGCCGCTGAACCAGGACGGCATGAGCTGCATCATCGGCGGCCGCCCCTTCGTCGAGCAGCTGAAGCGCGTCGCCGCCGACGCCAAGGCCGTCATCAGCTGGGGCTCCTGCGCGAGCTGGGGCTGCGTGCAGGCGGCGCGCCCGAACCCGACGCGGGCCACGCCGGTGCACCAGGTCATCACCGACAAGCCCATCATCAAGGTCCCCGGCTGCCCGCCGATCGCCGAGGTGATGACCGGCGTCATCACCTACATGCTGACCTTCGACCGCATCCCCGAGCTCGACCGCCAGGGGCGGCCGAAGATGTTCTACAGCCAGCGCATCCACGACAAATGCTATCGGCGGCCGAACTTCGACGCCGGCCAGTTCGTCGAGCATTGGGACGACGAGTCGGCGCGGCGCGGCTATTGCCTCTACAAGATGGGCTGCAAGGGCCCGACGACCTACAACGCCTGCTCGACCGTGATGTGGAACGGCGGCACGAGTTTCCCGATCAAGGCCGGCCATGGCTGCATCGGCTGCAGCGAGGAGGGCTTCTGGGACAAGGGCTCGTTCTACGACCGGCTCACCAACATTCCGCAATTCGGCATCGAGGCCAACGCCGACAGGATCGGCGGCACCGCCGCCGGCGTCGTCGGCGCCGCCATCGCCGCCCATGCCGCGGTGAGCGCGATCAAGCGCGCCGCCAGCAGCGACCGGAAGACCACCGGAGCCGAGCAATGAGCGAATACGCCACCCAGGGCTTCAAGCTCGACGACAGCGGACGCCGCATCGTCGTCGACCCCGTGACCCGCATCGAGGGCCATATGCGCTGCGAGGTCAACGTCGACAGCAACAACGTGATCCGCAACGCCGTCTCCACCGGCACGATGTGGCGCGGCCTGGAGGTGATCCTCAAGGGCCGCGACCCGCGCGACGCCTGGGCCTTCGTCGAACGCATCTGCGGCGTCTGCACCGGCTGCCATGCGCTGGCGAGCGTGCGCACGGTCGAGGACGCGCTCGGCATCCGCATTCCGAAGAATGCGCACCTGATCCGCGAGATGATGGCCAAGACGCTGCAGGTGCACGACCATGCGGTGCATTTCTACCATCTGCACGCGCTCGACTGGGTCGATGTCGTCTCGGCGCTGAGCGCCGACCCGAAGAAGACCTCGGACCTGCAGCAGCTGGTCTCGCCCGAGCATCCGATGTCCTCGGCCGGCTATTTCCGCGACATCCAGAACCGGCTCAGGAAATTCGTCGAAAGCGGCCAGCTCGGCCCGTTCATGAACGGCTATTGGGGCAGCAAGGCCTATGCGCTGCCGCCCGAGGCCAACCTGATGGCGGTGACGCATTACCTCGAGGCGCTGGACCTGCAGAAGGAATGGGTGAAGATCCACACCATCTTCGGCGGCAAGAACCCGCACCCGAACTATCTCGTCGGCGGCGTGCCCTGCGCGATCAACATCGACGGCGACCTCGCCGCCGGGGCGCCGATCAACATGGAGAGGCTGAATTACGTCAAGTCGATCATCGACGGCATCATCGAATTCAACAAGAACGTCTACCTCCCCGACGTGCTCGCCATCGGCACCATCTACAAGCAGGCCGGCTGGCTGCATGGCGGCGGCCTGTCGGCGACGAATGTCTCGGATTACGGCGATTATCCGAAAGTCAATTACGACAAGCGCACCGACCAGCTGCCCGGCGGCGCGATCATCGGCGGCAACTGGGACGAGATCCTCCCGGTCGATCCGCGCGACCCCGAGCAGGTGCAGGAATTCGTCGCCCACAGCTGGTACAAGTACGCCGACGAGACCAAGGGCCTGCACCCCTGGGACGGCG
The DNA here is from genome assembly GCA_018971105.1 of Burkholderiales bacterium. Taxonomy (GTDB): domain Bacteria; phylum Pseudomonadota; class Gammaproteobacteria; order Burkholderiales; family Burkholderiaceae_C; genus Rubrivivax. The sequence continues at coordinate 9,567 of JAGWVB010000120.1, read as the reverse complement.
TGACCGAGCCGAATTACGAGCTCGGCGCGAAGACCAAGGGCACGCGCACCGCGATCGACCAGATCGACGAGAGCGCCAAGTACAGCTGGATCAAGAGCCCGCGCTGGCGCGGCCACGCGATGGAGGTCGGGCCGCTGGCGCGCTACATCCTGGGCTACGCCCATGCGCTCAAGGGCAACCCGCATTGCCAGCGCGTGAAGGAGCAGATCGAGTACGCGTCGACGATGATCAACCAGGGCATCCCGAAGGCGCTCGGCCTGCCCGAGACGCAGTACACGGCCAAGCAGCTGCTGCCGAGCACGATAGGCCGCACGCTGGCGCGCGCGCTCGAGGGCCAGTACTGCGGCGAGATGCTGGCCGACGACTGGAACGAACTCGTCGCCAACCTCAAGGCCGGCGACAGCGCGACGGCGAATACCGACCATTGGGATCCTTCGACCTGGCCCCAGGAGGCCAAGGGCGTGGGCACGGTGGCGGCGCCGCGCGGCATGCTCGGGCATTGGATCCGCATCAAGGACGGCCGCATCGAGAACTACCAGTGCGTCGTGCCGACGACCTGGAACGGCAGCCCGCGCGATCCCCAGGGCCAGATCGGCGCCTTCGAGGCCAGCCTGATGAACACGCCGATGGTCAATCCCGAGCAGCCGGTCGAGATCCTGCGCACGCTGCACAGCTTCGATCCCTGCCTGGCCTGCTCGACCCATGTGATGAGCGAGGACGGGCGCGAACTCACGCGCGTCCAGGTGCGCTGAAAGGGGACGCGATGCAAGCCATCAACAGCGATGTCGGCAACGACGCCACCGGCACCGAACCCGCCGCGGTGGCCCGGGGCCGGGACCTCAAGGCGGTCTATGTCTACGAGGCGCCGGTGCGCCTGTGGCACTGGATCAACGCCGGCGCGATCACCGTGCTCGCGCTCACCGGCTACCTGATCGCATCGCCGCTGCCGACCCAGCCGGGCGAGGCGAGCGCGAATTTCCTCATGGGCTATATCCGCTTCGCCCATTTCAGCGCCGGCTATGTGCTCGCGGTGGGCTTGATCGGCCGCACCTACTGGGCCCTGGTCGGCAACCACCATGCGCGCGAGCTCTATTCGCTGCCGGTCACGCGCGCCGCCTATTGGCGCGAGGTGGGGACGATGCTCAAGTGGTACCTGTTCCTGATCCCGCGCCCGAACCGCTATGTCGGCCACAACCCGCTGGCGCGCACGGCGATGTTCTTCGGCTACCTGTGCCTGACGCTGTTCATGATCTGCACCGGATTCGCGCTCTACGGCGAAGGCGAGCAGAAGGGCTCCTGGGCCCAGCGCGGGTTCGGCTGGGTGATCCCGCTCTTCGGCCAGAGCCAGGACGTGCACACCTGGCACCACCTCGGCATGTGGGCGATGGTGCTGTTCGTGATGTTCCATGTCTATGCCGCGATCCGCGAGGACATCATGGGCCGGCAGAGCATCGTCAGCACCATGGTCTCGGGCTGGCGCACTTTCAAGGATTGACGATGGACGGGCAGTCCGATTCCATCGTCGTGCTGGGCATCGGCAACCTGCTGTGGGCCGACGAGGGCTTCGGCGTGCGCTGCGTCGAGGCGCTGCAGCGGCAATGGCAATTCGCCCACCGGGTCGCGCTCGTCGACGGCGGCACCCAGGGCCTGTACCTGATCCAGCATGTGCAGTCGGCGCGCCGGCTGCTGATCTTCGACGCCATCGACTACGGCCTGGCGCCCGGCACGCTCAAGCTGGTCGAGAACGACGAGGTGCCGCGCTTCATGGGCGCGAAGAAGATGAGCCTGCACCAGACCGGCTTCCAGGAGGTGCTGGCGCTGGCGCAGTTCACCGGGCATTACCCGCGCGAGCTGCTGCTCATCGGCTGCCAGCCCGAGGAGCTCGACGATTACGGCGGCAGCCTGCGCCCCGCGGTGCGGCGGGCGCTGGACGACGCCTTGGCGCTGGGGGTCGCGCGCCTGCGCGCCTGGGGCGCCGACCCGCGTCCGCGCCCGCAGGCGCCGGCCCCCGACGACGCGGTGACGCCGGCCACGCTGGCCCTGGCCGCCTACGAAGGCGGCCGCCCCGACGCCGCGGCCGCCTGCCGCGTCGGCGATGCGCGCTTCCTGCCATGTGCCTAGGCCTGCCGATGCGCGTGCTGCGCTCGCAGCCGGGGCGCGCGCTGGTGGCCGGGCGCGGCGAGCGGCGCGAGGTCGCCACCGCGCTCGTCGGCGACGTGGCGCCCGGCGCCTGGCTGCTCGTCTTCATCGACAGCGCGCGCGAGGTGATCAGCGCCGCGCGCGCGGCCGAGGTCGATGCGACGCTGGACCTGCTGCAGGCCGCGCTGGGCGCCGCGCCCTGGCCCACGGCCCCGGCCGCAGCCCCCTTCAAGCTGCCCTCGACGATGAGCGCGGCCGAACTCGCCGCGCTCGCGGGACGAACCCTGGAGACTGGATCGTGAAGGAAGAAACCGACATCGCCGCCCCGCCGCTCGTCGCCCGCCTGGTGCGCGAATTCGGCGCCGACTGGGTCGACGCCGACAACGCCGCAGCCTGGGGCCAGGGCGCCGGCGACCGCTTGCTGTTCTTCAGCGGCGACCCCGTGCGCTTCCCCGAATGCCTGGACGTCGCCGTCGTCCTGCCCGAGCTGCAGAGCGTCTGGCCCGGGCGCTTTCGCATCGGCGTCGTCGCCCCGGCCGACGAGGACGCGGTGGCGCGGCGCTGGGGCGCGCAGCGCTGGCCCTCGCTCGTGTTCCTGCGCGACGGCCGCTACGTGACGACGCTGGCCGGCATGCACGACTGGTCGGACTACCTGATCCGCGTCGACGAGGCGCTGCAGATGGCGCCGCAGCGCGCGCCCACGGTCGGCATCCCGGTCGTCGCCGCCGGCGGCGCGGCGCCGTCCTGCCCTTGAAGGAATCGAGATGAGCATCGAAGCGCGCCCGTTCCCCATCCCCGTCGTCGCCTTCGGCCCCGGCAGCCAGCCCGAGGAGGAGAGGCTCGAGTACCTGCAGATGCCCCAGGGCATGGAGACCTATCGTCCGCCGCAGCTGCCCGAGCCCGAGGTCCTCGCCGGCCAGCGCGGCGCGCTCAAGGTGCTGGCGCAGGTGTTCAACGCGCTCGAGGCGGCGCAGCGCGGCGAGACCCCGGCGCCGGTGGCGCTGGACGGGCTCGCCGCCAGCGAGCGGCAACTCGTCAACCAGGTGCTGGGCGAGGGCGATGTCAGCGCGCTGCGCCTGGCCGGCAGCGGCGAGGGCGAGGCGCGCATCCAGGAATCGGTCTACACGGGCGTCTGGCGCGTCGTCGACGCGGCCGGCGACCGCATCGAGGTCGGCGCGCTGCCGCGGCTGCTGCTCGATGCGGCTTGCGCCGACGGCGCCGCGGCCGCCGCACCGGCCATCGAGGCGCCGCCCGGCGTCGTCAACGCGACCTCGATCGTGAGGGAGGTCGAGGACCTGTGCCGACGCTGGCAGCGCGGCGCGCCGACCCATGTCGTCAACCTCACGCTGCTGCCGATGACGCCCGACGACATCGGCTGGCTCGACCATGTGATCGGCACCGGACGCGTGCAGATCCTCTCGCGCGGCTACGGCAACTGCCGCATCACGAACGCCTGCCGCCCCAACACCTGGCGCGTCGTCTACTACAACTCGACCGACCAGGTGATCCTGAACACGGTCGAGATCACCGAGCGCCCCGACGTCGCCTGCGCCGCGATCGAGGACCTCGAGGATTCGGCCGCGCGCCTGGCCGAGGTCATGGCCTGGGTGGCCGTCTGATGCACGAGCTCAGCCTGGCCGGCGGCATCCTCGGCATCGTCGAGGAGGCGCGCACGCGCGAGCGCTTCGAGCGCGTCAAGCGCCTCACGGTCGAGGCCGGCGCGCTCGCCGGCGTCGAGCTGCGCTCGCTGCGCTTCGCGCTCGAGTCGCTGGCGCCGGGCAGCTGCATCGAGGGCGCGGCGATCGAGATCGAGGTCGCGCCGGGCACGGCCTGGTGCCTGGCCTGCTGCCGCAGCGTCGCCATCGCCAGCCGCACCGACCCCTGCCCGGCCTGCGCCGGCCACCGCCTGCAGCCCACCGGCGGCACCGAATTGAAGCTGCGCGAACTCATCGTGCAATAGAGGGATCGAGGAGACCGAAGCATGTGTGTCGTCTGCGGCTGCGCCCCCGAGGCCAGCGAACATCGTTACGCCGTCACCCGCCAGGGCGACCTGCATTACGGCGCCGTCCATGTGCCGGGCATGAGCGCCGAGCGCGCGCTCAAGCTCGAGGCCGACGTGCTGGGGGCGAACCGCCGCCTCGCGGCGCGCAACCGCGCGCATTTCGAGGCGCATCGGATCGCCGCCTTCAACCTCGTCTCGAGCCCCGGCGCCGGCAAGACGACGCTGCTGTGCGCTACCATCGCCGCGCTGCGGGCGCGCCGTCCGGCGCCGCCGCTGGCCGTCATCGAAGGCGACCAGCAGACCAGCCACGACGCCGACCGCATCCGCGCCGCCGGCGCGCCGGCGATCCAGGTCAATACCGGCCAGGGCTGCCATCTCGATGCGCAGATGGTCGCCGACGCCTGCGCGCGGCTGGCGCTGCCCGACGGCGGCCTGCTGCTGATCGAGAATGTCGGCAACCTCGTCTGCCCGGCCCTGTGGGACCTGGGCGAGCGCGCCAAGGTCGCTATCCTCTCGGTCACCGAGGGCGAGGACAAGCCCATCAAATACCCGGACCTGTTCGCCGCCGCCGACCTGATGCTGATCAACAAGATCGATCTGCTGCCGCATGTCGATTTCGACCTGGGCCGCTGCGTGGCCTATGCGCGCCGCGTGAATCCGGGCATCGAAGTGCTGGAAGTCTCGGCGCGCAGCGGCCAGGGGCTCGCGGCCTGGCTGGCCTGGCTGAGCGGCCACGGCCGCTGAAGCGGAGCATCGAGCGATGTGCCTGGCCCTCCCTGCCCTCGTCGTCGAACGCCTCGGCCAAGACGGCGAAGACGGCGACGAGGCCGTCGTCGAACTCGGCGGCGTGCGCAAGACGGTGAGCCTGGCGCTCGTGCCGCAGGCGCGCGCCGGCGACTACGTCATCGTCCATGTCGGCCATGCGATCGGCCTGCTCGATGCCGCCGAGGCGGCGCGCACGCTGGCGTTGTTCGCCGAGCTGCAGGCGACGGCGCGATGACGATGAAATACATGAGCGAATTCCGCGACGGCGCCGTCGCGCGCCGCATCGCCGAGCGCATCGCCGCCGAGATCGAGCCGGCCCGGCGCTATGCGTTCATGGAGTTCTGCGGCGGCCACACGCATGCCATCGCGCGCTACGGCGTCGCCGAGCTGCTGCCGGCGGCGATCCGCATGATCCACGGCCCCGGCTGCCCGGTGTGCGTGCTGCCGATCGGCCGCATCGACCAGGCGATCGGGCTCGCGCTCGAGCGCGGCGCCATCGTCTGCACCTACGGCGACACGATGCGCGTGCCGGCTTCAGACGGCCTGTCCCTGCTCAAGGCCAAGGCGCTGGGCGGCGACATCCGCATGGTGTATTCGGCGGCCGACGCGCTGCGCATCGCGCGCGCGCAGCCGCAGCGCGAAGTCGTGTTCTTCGCCATCGGCTTCGAGACGACGACGCCGCCGACGGCACTGGCGCTCAAGCGCGCCGCGGCCGAGGGGCTGGCGAACTTCAGCGTCCTCGCCTGCCATGTGCTGACGCCAAGCGCGATCACGCACATCCTGGAATCGGCGGCGGTGCGCGAATTCGGCAGCGTGCCGATCGACGGCTTCGTCGGCCCGGCGCATGTCAGCATCATCATCGGCTCGGCGCCCTACGACCATTTCGCGGCCGAATACCGCAAGCCGGTCGTCATCGCCGGCTTCGAGCCGCTGGACGTGATGCAGGCGGTGCTGATGCTCGTGCGCCAGGTCAACCAGGGCCGCGCCGAGGTCGAGAACGAATTCACCCGCGCCGTCACGCCGGCCGGCAACGCGGCGGCGCAGGCCGTCGTGAGCGAGGTCTTCGAGCTGCGCGAGCGCTTCGAATGGCGCGGCCTGGGCGAGGTGCCGTACAGCGCGCTGCGCATACGCCCGGCGCTGGCGCGCTTCGATGCCGAGCGCCGCTTCGAGCTCACCTACCGCCCCGTGCCCGACCACAAGCAATGCGAATGCGGCGCGATCCTGCGCGGCGTCAAGCGGCCGAGCGACTGCAAGCTCTTCGGCAATGTCTGCACGCCCGAGAACCCGATCGGCTCCTGCATGGTGTCGTCCGAGGGGGCCTGCGCGGCGCATTACTCCTACGGTCGTTTCCGCGACATCGCGATCACGACCTCATGAAAAAAGACTACATCCGCCCGCTCGATTTCAGGCAGGGCCGGGTCGACATGAACCATGGCGCCGGCGGCCGCGCCGGGGCCCAGCTCGTCGACGAGCTGTTCGCGCGCGCCTTCGACAACGAATGGCTGCGCCAGGGCAACGACGGCGCGCTGCTCGACCCGCCGCCGGGCCAGCGGCTGGTGATGGCGACCGACGGCCATGTGGTCTCGCCGCTGTTCTTCCCCGGCGGCGACATCGGCTGCCTGTCGGTGCACGGCACGGTCAACGATGTCGCGATGCTCGGCGCCGTGCCGGCCTGGCTCTCGGCCAGCTTCATCATCGAGGAGGGCTACCCGCTGGCCGACCTCAGGCGCATCGTCGAATCGATGGCGGCGGCGGCGCGCGAGGCCGGCGTGCCCATCGTCACCGGCGACACCAAGGTCGTCGAGCAGGGCAAGGGCGACGGCGTCTTCATCGCCACCACCGGCATCGGCTTCGTGCCGCGCGAGCGCCGCATCGGCGGCGCGCTGGCGCGGCCGGGCGACCGCATCCTCGTCTCGGGCACGATGGGCGACCATGGCGTGGCCGTGATGTCGCTGCGCGAGAACCTCAGCTTCGAGACCGCCATCGTCAGCGACACCGCGGCGCTGCACCGCCTCGTCGCGACATTGCTCGCGGCCGTCCCCGAAGGCGCCGTGCGCACGCTGCGCGACCCCACGCGCGGGGGGCTGGCGACGACGCTCAACGAGATCGCCGCGCAATCGGGCGTCGGCATGCGGCTGCAGGAGGCGGCGATCCCCGTCAAGCGCCAGGTCGAGGCGGCCTGCGAACTGCTGGGGCTGGACCCGCTGTACATCGCCAACGAGGGCAAGCTGATCGCCATCGTCGCGCCCGAGCAGGCCGATGCCGCGCTGGCCGCGCTGCGCGGCCATGCACTGGGCGTCGATGCGGCGATCGTCGGCGAGGTCGTCGAGGACGCGCACCGCTTCGTGCAGATGCAGACGCGCTTCGGCGGCCAGCGCGTCGTCGACTGGCTCAGCGGCGAGCCGCTGCCGCGCATCTGCTGAAGAGAGCATGACGACGTTCGCGCGCCCGTGAAGATCCTGCTGCTGACGCATGCCTTCAACGGCCTGGCGCAGCGTCTGCATGTCGAACTCGGCGCGCTCGGGCACGAGGTCAGCGTGGAGCTCGACATCGCCGATGGCGTCAGCCTCGAGGCGGTCGAGCTGTTCAAGCCCGACCTCGTCGTCGCGCCGTTCCTGAAGCGACGCCTGCCCGAGGCGATCTGGTCGCGCCTCGTCTGCCTCGTCGTCCATCCGGGGCCGCCGGGCGACCGCGGGCCCTCGGCGCTGGACTGGGCGTTGCTCGACGGCGCGGGCGCGTGGGGCGTGACGGTGCTGCAGGCGGCCGCCGAATACGACGCCGGCACGGTCTGGGCCTGGCGCGGATTCCGGATGCGGCCGGCGGCGACGAAGGCCAGCATCTACCGGCGCGAGGTCACCGACGGCGCGGTCGCCGCGGTGATCGAGGCCATCGAGCGCTTCGGCCGCTCGCCGCCCGGATCCATGGCTGCGCAACGGGCTCTGCAAGACCCTCCACCGCTGCCGGCGCGACTGGGCGACTGGCGACCGCTGGTGACGAAAGCGCAGCGCGCGGTCGACTGGGCCGGCTGCGCCAGCGCCGAGCTGCTGCGCCGCGTCCGCAGCGCCGACGGCTCCCCCGGCGTCGTTGCGATGGTCTGCGGCCAGCCCTGCCGGCTGCACGATGCCCACGAGGCGAGCCCCACGGTGCTGGCCTGGGTCGCCGCGCAGGCGGCTGCGGCGGCACCGGGCACGCCGATCGCGCGCCGCGGCCCGGCGCTGCTGCTGCGCACGCTCGACGGCGCGGCCTGGATCGGCCAGTTGCGCCGCGAAGGCGAGGCGGCGCTCAAGCTGCCGGCGACGCGCGCGCTGGCCGCCGAGGCCGCGGCGCTGCCCGAACTCGCCGTCCCGCTCGAGCGCGCCGACGACGAATGGGACGAACTGCGCTACCGCGAATGCGGCCCCGATGACGCCCGCGTCGGCTGGCTCGAGTTCGATTTCCACAACGGCGCGCTCTCCGTGCGCCAGGCGCGGCGCCTCGTCGCCGCGCTGCGCGAGGTTCGCGGCCGCGCCACGCGCGTGCTCGTGCTCGCCGGCGGGGCCGAGTTCTTCAGCAACGGCATCCACCTGCACGAGATCGAGGCCGCGGCCTTCGACGCCGGCGACAGCGCCGCCGACGCCTCCTGGCGCCACATCAACGCCATCGACGATGTCGCGCTCGAGATCCTGCAGACGACCGACCGCATCACCGTCGCCGCGCTGCGCGGCAATGCCGGCGCCGGCGGCTGCTTTCTGGCGCTCGCCGCCGACCAGGTCTGGGCCCATCGCGGCGTCGTGATGAACCCGCATTACAAGAACATGGGCAACCTCTACGGCAGCGAATACTGGACCTATCTGCTGCCGCGCCGTGTCGGCCGCGAGGCCGCGCAGGCGCTGATGCAGCAGCGGCTGCCGCTGGGGGCGGTCGCGGCGCAGCGCTCCGGCGTGATCGACGCGGTGCTCGCCGATGACGCCGCCGCGCTCGAGCCCCGCGCCATCGCGCGCGCACTCGAACTCGCCGCCGACCCCGCGTGGCCGGCGGCCGTCGCCGCCAAGGCCGCGCGCCGCGCCGCCGACGAGGCGGCCAAACCGCTCGCCGCCTACCGCGCCGAGGAGCTCGAACGCATGCAACGCAACTTCTACGGCTTCGACCCCAGCTACCATGTGGCCCGGCACCATTTCGTGCACCGCAAGCCCCACGCCTGGACGCCGCGCCACCTGGCCCGCCACCGATGATCGACGCCTCCCCGGAACTGCCGCTGGTCCTGCTCGTCGACGACGAGGTGCGTTCGCAGGAGGCGATGCGGCGCACGCTCGAGGACGAATTCCGCGTCCTCACCGCCAGCGATGCCGAGGCCGCACGCCGGCTGCTCGAACGCCACGAGGTCGCCGTCATCCTGTGCGACCAGCGCATGCCGGGGCAGAGTGGCGTCGAATTCCTCAAGGCCGCGCGCGAACGCTGGCCCGAGGTCGTGCGCATCGTGATCTCGGGCTACGCCGACAGCGAGGACATCATCGCCGGCGTCAACGAGGCCGGCATCTACCAGTACCTGCTCAAGCCCTGGGTGCCCGACCACCTGCTCGAGACCGTGCGCGGCGCCGTCGAGGCCAGCCGCCTGCAGCAGGGGCTGCAGCGCATCGAGATCGACCTGCGCGCCGGCACGACGGCGCTGCGCGCGCGCCGCA
>JAGWVB010000119.1 GCA_018971105.1 Burkholderiales bacterium | reverse complement strand
GCCCGCGCTCAGCGCCGCAGCACGAGGCCGCCGGCCGAGCGGTTGCTGCGCCGCACGCCGGCGATGTGGCTGGCGGGCCGGCAATAGCGGTGCGCCAGCGCCCCGGCTGCATTCAGCAGGGCATCGATGCCGTCGATGCGTTCGCGATGGCGCTGTCCCACCAGCGAGGCCATCTCGATGAGCTTGGCGTTGCCGGTCTCGCGGCCATGGTTGAGCAACTGCTCGACCGCCGCCTTGGCCTGGCCGCGCAGGGCGTTGTTCATCGCGTCCTCGGCGACCTTCATCACCTCGGCGTAGGAGGCGCGGATCCAATCCTGGGCACGCGCATGGTTGCGCACGGCCGCCGCGAGCACCTCGGACGAGGCCTTGTTGACGGCGAAGCGATGCGCGACGCGGCGCACGACGCCCTCGAGCTCGTCGTCGAGGACGCCGTAGCGGTCCAGCCGCGACCACAGCGAAAGGATGTTGGCACCGGCCTCCATGTCGAAATCGGGCTCCACGATCTCCTCGGTGAACTCGCGCGCGCGCAGCACGCCGGCGGCGGTCTGGCCGTCGTTGAGGGTCACCAGCACCTGGCCGATCGCGGCCATGCGACGCAGCCGCGTCGACTGGTCGTAGGTGTCGGCGAAGCGCTGCAGCACGTCCTGCGCCAGCGCCAGGCCCTTGGTGTCCTGGGCGTCGAAGCGCAGGAAGGCCAGCAGCATCATCGACAACACGTCGAACAGGCGCGACTTGTTGCCCATCGACCAGGTGCGTTCGAGCATCTGCGTCGCGACCGGCGCGTCGCCGGCGTAGAAGCTCAGCGTGCCGCAATGCTGCATGCGCAGGATGCAGCCCGGCGTGATCGACGCGGCGACGCGGTAGGTGGCGCGGGCCTCCTCGAGGTTGCCCTGTTCCATCTGCACCTTGCCCATCACGTCGTAGGAATCGGCGTATTGGGGCTGGTCGCCGATCAGCGATTCGAGCGTGCGCCGCGCCTGCATCACCTCGCCGTCGGCGAGCTGGCTGCGTGCCACGCCCAGGCGCGCCCAGGGCACGGCCTTGGCGGCGACGACGGCATCGAACAGCTGCTTCGCCTCGTCGTGGCGCTTGAGGTCGAGCAGCACCTCGGCGCCGATGCGCGCCGCGTAGAGCCAGTAGAGCTCGCGCTGCTCGAAGCGCTCCTGGCACAAGGCCGCCGCGCGTTCCATGTCGCGGGACTCGAGGGCGTCGAAGATGGCCTTGAGCACGCGCTTGCGCTGGCGCGCCTCCTTCACGCGCTCGAACAGCGTGTTGGCCGAGTAGGGCTTGATGAGGTAGCTGTCGAGCGCGGCCTCGGCGGCCTCGGTGACGCGCTGGTAGGTCGCGTCGCCGGTGATCATGATGAAGACGGTCGAATGCGGCAGCATGCGCTCGCGCCGCAGCTCCTCGAGCAGGTCCTGACCCGACTCCTTGCCGCCCTCGAAATCGTATTCGCACAGCACGAGGTCGTAATGGCGGTGTTCGAGCAGTTCGCGCCCGTCGATCACGCGCCCCGCCGATTTGACATGGCCGAAGCCGAAATCGCGCAGGTGCTGCAGCGTCACGCTGCGCGATGTCGCATTGCCGTCGATCACGAGCGCCGAACTCCTGACGACTTCGCGATCAAGTTGTTGCATTTACCGGGTCCTGGACGTTGCGGTTGCGCATCAACAATCCCCCCGGCGAGCGGCCGGTGCGCTGGATGCCGGCGATATGCCCGTCGATCCTGCACGAGCGCTGGATCTGGCGGGCGGCGCGGGCGATGAGATTATCCGCGTCATTCACGTGTTCGCGATGGCGTCCGGCGATCGATGCGGCCATCTCGAGCAGCCGGCCGTTCAAGGTCCGCTGGCCGATCTCGAGCAGCTGCTCGGCGGCGGCGCCGGCCTCGCCGCGCAGCGCGCGCGCCATCGCCTGTTCGGCCAGCGCCGAGATGCGCGCCTGGCAGCGCCGGATCACGCCCAGCGCCGGCTCGGTGCCGCGGGCGGCACCGACCAGCGATTCGGTGATCGCGCGCGAGATGCAAAAGCGCATGCCTATGCGTTCGGCCAGCTGCGCGTACTCCGCCCCCGGGCACAGGTCGCCGGGCAGGCGCGCCCACAGCGCAAGCAGCATGTTCGCCGCCTCGAGGTCGAAGTCGTCGTCGCCGGCCCGGCTGCCGATCTCGCGCAGCGCGTCCAGCGCCGCCGCGCCGCGGCCGTCGGCCAGCCGCGCCAGCACCTCGGCGCAGCGCGTCAGCCGGTCGATGCGCGGCGAATCCGGGTAGCGCAGCCTGAATGCGCGCAGCTGCTCGTGCATCGCCGCGGCGCCGGGTCCATCGCCCTCGTCGTGGCGCACCAGCGCCAGCAGCAGCAGCGTGAGCGCGTCGAAGAGCTTGGACTGCACGCCCAGGCCGAGGCAGCGCTCGAAATGCTGGCGCGCCTCGCGCGTGCGGCCCTGGTAGAAGGCCAGCGCGCCGGCGTGCTGGCTGCGCAGCAGGCAGCCCGGCGTGAGGTCCGCGGCCTTGCGGTACGCATCCAGCGCGGCCTCGAAATCGCCCTGTTCGATGAGCAGGCGCCCGACGAGGTCGTGGGCGTCGGCTGATTCGGGGGCCTCGACCAGCACCTCGCGCACCGTCTGGCGCGCACTGGCGTTGTCCCCTGCGCCCATCTGCGCGCGCGCGATGCCCAGGCGGGCCCAGACGGCCTTGGTCGCCTCGGTGAGCTTCTCGAACACGCGCTGCGCCTCGAGGTAGCGCCGCATGTCCAGCAGCAGTTCGGCGGCGACCCGGCCGCAGTACACGGCATAGGGCTGGCGCTCGACGAAGCGCTTGTAGGCGCGCGCGAAGGCGGTCGCCTGGTTGCCCGTGTCCAGCGCCAGCATGATGTCGCCGAGCTCGCGCTTGCGCCGGCGCGCCTCCTGCAGGCGCTGCATCAGCAGCGCGCCGGTATAGGGGCGCAGCAGCATGCCGTCGAGCGCCGATTCCGCCGCCTCGACCACCTGGTGATAGCTGGCGCGGTTGGCGATCATCAGGAACACGGTGCGGTGCGGCAGCAGGTTCTCGCGCCGCAGCTCGTCGAGCAGGTCCTGGCCCGAATGCTCGCTGCCCTCGAACTCGCGGTTGCACAGCACGATGTCGTAGCGTTCGCGTTCGAGCCTCTCGCGCGCGTCGCGCACGCGCGCGACGGTGTCGATGTGGCCGACGCCGGCGTCGCGCAGCTGGCCCATCGCGACGCTGCGCAGCATCGCATTGCCGTCGACGAGGAGGGCGCGGGCGCGATGGATGTCGCGATCGATCATCCCTGGCCTTTGGTCTGGTTCGACCCTGCCACCGGCCGGGCAGACGGGATCGTCGTGGGGGTGGCTACGCGCATCCCCCTGGCTATCGGCCGCCGCCGGCCGCTACTTGAACAAGTCCTTGACGCGGTCGGTCCAGGTCTTGGTGTTGGGCGAGTGGCGGTCGCCGCTCTTGCGGAACGATTCGTCGAGTTCCTTGAGCAGCTTGCGCTGGTGCTCGGTCAGCTTGACCGGCGTCTCGACCGCGACGTGGCAGTAGAGGTCGCCCGGATAGCTCGAGCGCAGGCCCTTGATGCCCTTGCCGCGCAAGCGGAAGGTCTTGCCGTGCTGGGTGCCCTCGGGCAGCTCGATCTCGGCCCGGCTGCCCAGCGTGGGCACGTCGATCGTGCCGCCCAGCGCCGCCGTCGTCAGTCCGACCGGGACCGTGCAATGCAGGTCGTCGCCGTCGCGCTCGAAGATCTCGTGCTGCTTGACGCGGATCTCGATGTAGAGGTCCCCGGGCGGTCCGCCGTTGGTGCCGGGCTCGCCGTTGCCGCTCGAACGGATGCGCATGCCCTCGTTGATGCCCGCGGGGATCTTGACCTCGAGCGTCTTCTGCTTCTTGATCTTGCCCGCGCCATGGCAGGCGGGGCAGGGCTCGGGGATGATCTTGCCGCTGCCGTGGCATTGCGGGCAGGTCTGCTGGATGCTGAAGAAGCCTTGCCGCAGATGCACCGTGCCGGCGCCGTTGCAGCTGGTGCAGGTCTTGGCGCTGGTGCCGGGCTTGGCGCCGCTGCCGTGGCAGGTCTCGCAGCCCTCCCAGCTCGGCACGCGGATCTGCGTCTCCTTGCCAAAGGCGGCTTCCTCGAGCGAGATCTCCATCGCGTAGCTGAGGTCGCTGCCGCGGTAGACCTGCTGGCCGCCGCCCCGGCGCCCGCCGCCGCCGCCGCCGAAGATGTCGCCGAAGATGTCGCCGAAGGCCTCGGCGAAGCCGCCGAAGCCTTCCGGCCCGGCGCCGCCGCGGCCGGCCATGTTCGGGTCGACGCCGGCGTGGCCGTACTGGTCGTAGGCGGCCCGCTTCTGCGGGTCGGAGAGCATCTCGTAGGCCTCCTTGGCCTCCTTGAACTTCTCCTCCGACTTCTTCGCCGTGTCACCCTGGTTGCGGTCCGGGTGATGCTTCATCGCCAGCTTGCGATAAGCCTTCTTGATGTCGTCTTCCGAGGCATTCTTGGGCAGTCCCAGGACCTCGTAGTAGTCGCGCTTGGCCATGCAGGATCTCGGTAGCTTGAAAACAACTCCGCCGCGCAGAGGCGCAGGCCCGGCCTGTCACCTCGAACGCGGCGTCTGGGGCCCGGCGGCCCGGGCCGTCAGGGCTTCTTCACTTCCTTGAAGTCGGCGTCGACGACGTTGTCGTCGGCAGCCGGCTTGGCCTTGGGCGCCTCGGCGCCGGCATGCTCGGCGCCGCCGGCGGCACCCGCCGCGGCCTGCGCCGCCTGCGCGTCGGCGTAGATCTTCTCGCCCAGCTTCTGGCTCGCGGCCATCAGCGCCTCGGTCTTGGACTCGATGGTGGCCTTGTCGTCGCCCTTCATCGCTTCCTCGACATCCTTGAGCGCGGCCTCGACCTTCTCCTTCTCGCCCGCGTCGAGCTTGTCGCCATGCTCGGCCAGGCTCTTGCGCACCGAGTGCACGGTGCCGTCGGCCTGGTTGCGCGCCTGCACGAGCTCGACCTTCTTCGCATCTTCGGCCGCATTGAGCTCGGCGTCCTTGACCATCTTCTCGATCTCGGCCTCGGACAGTCCCGAGTTGGCCTTGATCGTGATCTTGTTCTCCTTGCCCGTGCCCTTGTCCTTGGCGTTGACGTGCAGGATGCCGTTGGCGTCGATGTCGAAGGTGACCTCGATCTGCGGCAGGCCGCGCGGCGCCGGCGGGATGCCCTCGAGGTTGAACTCGCCCAGGCTCTTGTTGTGCACCGCGAGCTCGCGCTCGCCCTGGTAGACCTTGATCGTCACCGCGGGCTGGTTGTCGTCGGCGGTGCTGAAGGTCTGGGCGAACTTGGTCGGGATGGTCGTGTTCTTCTTGATCATCTTCGTCATCACGCCGCCCAGGGTCTCGATGCCCAGCGACAGCGGCGTCACGTCGAGCAGCAGCACGTCCTTGCGCTCGCCGCCCAGGACCTGGCCCTGGATCGCGGCGCCGACGGCGACCGCCTCGTCGGGGTTGACGTCCTTGCGCGGCTCCTTGCCGAAGAACTCCTTGACCTTGTCCTGCACCTTGGGCATGCGCGACATGCCGCCGACGAGGATCACGTCGTCGATGTCGCCGAGCTTGACGCCGGCGTCCTTGACGGCGATCTTGCAGGGATCGATCGTGCGCGCGATCAGGTCCTCGACCAGGCTCTCGAGCTTGGCGCGCGTGAGCTTGATGTTGAGGTGCTTCGGACCCGAGGCATCGGCCGTGATGTAGGGCAGGTTGATGTCGGTCTGGGTGCTGTTGGACAGCTCGATCTTGGCCTTCTCGGCCGCTTCCTTCAGGCGCTGCAGCGCCAGCACGTCCTTCGTCAGGTCGACGCCTTGCTCTTTCTTGAACTCGGTGACGATGTAATCGATGATGCGCTGGTCGAAGTCCTCGCCGCCGAGGAAGGTGTCGCCGTTGGTCGAGAGCACCTCGAACTGCTTCTCGCCGTCGACGTCGGCGATCTCGATGATCGAGATGTCGAAGGTGCCGCCGCCGAGGTCGAACACGGCGATCTTGCGGTCGCCCTTGCCGTGCTTGTCGAGGCCGAAGGCCAGCGCCGCCGCGGTCGGCTCGTTGATGATGCGCTTGACGTCGAGGCCGGCGATGCGGCCGGCGTCCTTGGTCGCCTGGCGCTGGCTGTCGTTGAAGTAGGCCGGCACCGTGATCACGGCCTCGGTGACTTCCTCGCCGAGGTAGTCCTCGGCCGTCTTCTTCATCTTGCGCAGCACCTCGGCGCTGACCTGGGGCGGCGCGAGCTTCTTGCCGCGCACCTCGACCCAGGCGTCGCCGTTGTCGGCGGCGACGATCTTGTAGGGCATCAGGTCGATGTCCTTCTGCACTTCCTTCTCGGTGAACTTGCGCCCGATCAGGCGCTTGACCGCATACAGCGTGTTGCGCGGGTTCGTCACGGCCTGGCGCTTGGCCGAGGCACCGACGAGGATCTCGCCGTCTTCCTGGTAGGCGATGATCGAAGGCGTCGTGCGCGCGCCCTCGCTGTTCTCGATCACCTTGGTCGTGTTGCCTTCCATGACGGAGACGCACGAGTTCGTGGTGCCGAGGTCGATGCCGATGATCTTGCCCATTTGTTCTGGCTCCTGTGGAGTGGATTCGGTTGTTCTGGAGTTGTGGATAAGTCGCCGGCTTTCAAGGGCGCCGGGCGCCGGAGCGTGCTATTTGGACGCGCTCACGGTGACCAGGGCCGGGCGCAGCACGCGGTCGGCGATGAGGTAGCCCTTTTGCAGCACGGCGACGACCGTGTTGGGCTCCTGGTCGGCCGGCACGACGCTGATCGCCTGGTGCTGATGGGGGTCGAACCGGGTGCCCGCCGGCGGCGCGATCGCCAGCACCTTGTTGCGCTCGAGCGCCTGGCCCAGCTGGCGCAGCGTCGCGTGCGTGCCTTCGAGCAGCTGCTCGGGGGTCGCGTTCTGGATCGCGATCGCCGCCTCCAGGCTGTCGCGCACCGGCAGCAGGCTTTCGGCGAACGATTCGACGGCGAACTTGCGCGCCTTGGCGACTTCCTCTTCGGCGCGCCGGCGCGTGTTCTCGGCCTCGGCCTTGGCGCGCAGGAAGGCGTCGTTGGCCTCGGTGAGCTTGGCCTGCAACTCGGCGAGCATCGCCTCCGGCGCTGGCGCCGGCGCCGGCGGCGCGGCGGTTTCGGCGGCGTTGGGGGCTGCGGGATCGGGCGTGGGAGCTTGGTCGTTGGTCGTGTTCATGGCTTGCGTGGAAACGGCTGCCCGGGACATGGGGACCGGGGCGGGGATTTCAAGGGCCGGTGTCGAGGTCGTCGGCGCTGGCGCTCCAGCGCTGCCAGTCCGCGAGCTTGCGCCGGTCGCGCTTGGTCGGCCGGCCCTGCTCGATCGCGCCCGCCGGCTCGGCCGCCAGCCGCGCCGCCTCGGCAGCGCGGGTGCGCGCCGCCAGGCTCTCGGGTGTCTCCTCGAACAGCGCCTGGGCCTGCGGCGCCGGGCCGCGCACCAGGCTGAGCGCGACCACGCGCACGGTCCGCGTCAGCGGCCCCTGGCGCAGCGCGACGAGGTCGCCGGGCTTCAGCTCGCGCGACGACTTCGCGGCCTGGCCGTTGACGCTGACGCGGCCGCGGCCGATCTCGTCGGCTGCCAGGCCGCGCGTCTTGTAGAAGCGGGCCGCCCAGAGCCACTTGTCCAGGCGCACGCGGGTCTCGGCGGCCGTTGCGGACATCAGTCCTTGGCGCCCAGCGCCAGTGCCCGCTCGCGCTGTTGCGCGAGCGCTTGCGCGCGGCCCTGCTGCTCGAGTCCGGTGCCGGCCGCATCGGCGCGCGTGTCCCAGCCCTGGAGGTGGCGCTCGGCGAGGTCGGCCAGCGCGGCGATCCAGCCCGGGTCGTCGTTGAGGCAGGGCAGGTAGCGGAAGCGCTTGCCGCCGGACTCGATGAACGCGTCGCGGCATTCGAGCGCGATCTCCTCCAGCGTCTCCAGGCAGTCGGCGACGAAGCCCGGGCACATCACGTCGACCGACTCGACGCCGGCGGCGGCGAGCTCGCGCAGCGTCGGCTCGGTGTAGGGCTGGAGCCAGCGCGCGCGGCCGAAGCGGCTCTGGAAGGTGACGAGCAGCTCGCCCTCGGCGAGGCCCAGCGCCGCGCCCAGCAGCCGCGCCGTCTTCAGGCATTGGCAATGGTAGGGGTCGCCCAGCGCGAGCGAGCGCTCGGGCAGGCCGTGAAAGCTCAGCACCGTCTTCGCGGCCCGGCCTTCGCGTTCCCAATGGGCGCGCAGTTGCGCCGCGAGCGCGGCGATGTAGCCGGGGTCGTCGGCGTATTCGCCGACCAGGCGCATCTCGGGCATGCGCCGCGCCGACCGCGCCCAGGTCATCACGCCGTCGTGGACGCTGGCGGTCGTCGCCGCCGCGTACTGCGGGTACAGCGGCAGCACGAGCAGGCGGGTCACGCCCTCGGCGCGCAGCGCGTCGAGCGTCGTCGCGATCGACGGGTTGCCGTAGCGCATCGCGTGGCGCACGAGCAGCCGGTGGCCGCGCTGCGCCAGCACCTGCTCGACGGCCGCGGTCTGGCGCTGGGTCCACACCGCCAGCGGCGAACCCTCGGGCATCCAGATGCTGGCGTACTTGGCCGCCGACTTCGCCGGCCGCGTGCGCAGGATGATGCCGTGCAGGATCAGCCACCAGGGCAGGCGCGGGATCTCGACGACGCGCGGATCCCAGAGGAATTCGGCCAGGTAGCGGCGCAGCGCCGCCGGCGTCGGCGCGTCGGGCGTGCCGAGGTTGACCAGCAGCAGCGCCGTGCGCGGCGCGCTGCCGTGGCGGTAGGGTGGTTCGGCGCGCGGTTTCATCGGGCTCCTTCGTCGCCGGGCCGGCGCGAGAGTTCGGCGACGATCGTCGCGAGGTCGACCGGCTTGGTCCAGCAGCCGGCGTAGCCCGCGGCGCGGGCGCCGGCGGCGACCGCGTCGCCGTCGTCCGCCGTGCACAGGAAGGCGCGCAGCGCCGGCCGATCGAGCGCGGCGCGCAGCGCCGGCAGCAGCGCATAGCCCAGGATGTCGGGCAGGTGGAGGTCGATCACCGCCAGTTCGGGAACCCAGTCGCGCACGCGTTCGAGCGCATCGGCGCCGCTGTCCGCGGTCCGCACCTCGATGCGGCCGGCCATGCGGCAGGTCTCCGTGAAGAGCAGCGTGTTGATGCGGTCGTCGTCGACATAGAGCACTTTCAACTCAGCACCACCCGGCCGTTCCGAAGGTGCTGAGCTCCACCAGGGTCCCGAGGGGGCCGCTGCGGGTCCCCGGGCGGCGCGAACGCAGTGAGCTTGGGGGCTTCATCTCAGAGGCAGCAGCGGCTGCGGCTGGGTGTCGGCGAAGCGCAGGACGTCGAAGCTGACGCAGGCCGAGGCCGGGTCGGCGGGCGAGCCGCCCAGGCCGATGCTGCCGCTGCCGTGCAGCGTGCAGGCGCCGCGGCGCAGGCTCACGATCTCGCCGTCGTTGAAGCGCACATAGGTGCCGTTGTAGCTCAGGTCGGTGAGCTGGAAGCTGCCGCTGTGCCAGTCCAGCCGCGCATGCGAACGCGAGACGCGCGTGTCGTCGACGCAGAACGCCGCCTGCGGGCTGCGCCCGAGCACGACCGGCATCTGCGCGCTCGCGAACACGAGATGGTGGCCGCCCCACATCAGGCGCAGCCCGTCGGGTTCGTGCACCGCGGCGACATCGCCGAACTGCGTCACCGCCTGGTCGCTCGCGGTGGCGCGGCGGCCGCCCATCACATGCACCTCGACCGGCTCGGCGCGGCCGCGCAGCGCGAGCCGGTCCAGGCTGCGGAAGCGCAGGCGCGCCTCGGGCGCGAGTTCGGTCAGCACGTCGACCGTCACCAGGGTCTCGTTGTCGCCCGCGTGATCGAGCAGCCGGGCGGCGACGTTGACGGCGTCGCCGAAGCAGTCGCGCGCCATCTCGACGACCTCGCCGCGCGCGATGCCGACCTGCAGCTTGAGCGCGCGCAGGCCCGAGGAGGCGCCGCGTTCGCTGCCGCGCGAGACCATGCCCTCGAGCAGATCGTGCATCTCGATCGACGCCAGCACCGCCGGCGGCGCGTCGTCGAACACCGCCATCAGCCCGTCGCCCAGCGTCTTCACGACCTGGCCCTGATGGCTCAGCACCGGACCGGCGAGCGCATTCACGCAATGCGTGACGACCGAGGTCGCCTCGGCGTTGCCCAGGGTCTCGAACAGCGAAGTGCTGCCCCGCAGATCGGCGAACAGGACCGTGCGGTCTGAAATGCGAGTCAAGATCGACCACCCCGTAGCGGCCTACGGCCGCTTCCCCTCGAGGGGCCGAGCCCGGACAAACGACGGTCCCTGCGGACCGTCGTTCGCCTGCGAGGGCGAGCCCGCCTGCAAGCGCACTGGCGACGCCAGCGGCCCGGCACAGCCGGTTCCGCGGCGTCTGCTGGGACACACCACGGCGTCACAGGTTGTCGAGGTAGGTGCGCAGCTTGTCCGAGCGGCTCGGGTGCTTGAGCTTGCGGATCGCCTTGGCCTCGATCTGGCGGATGCGCTCGCGCGTGACGTCGAACTGCTTGCCGACTTCCTCGAGCGTGTGGTCGGTGCTCATCTCGATGCCGAAGCGCATGCGCAGCACCTTGGCCTCGCGCGGCGTCAGCGAATCGAGGATGTCCTTGACGACATCGCGCAGGCCGGCCTGCATCGCCGCGTCGACCGGCGCGACGTTGTTCGTGTCCTCGATGAAGTCGCCCAGATGCGAGTCGTCGTCGTCGCCGATCGGCGTCTCCATCGAGATCGGCTCCTTGGCGATCTTCATGATCTTGCGGATCTTGTCCTCGGGGATCTCCATCTTCTCGGCCAGCGTCGGCGCGTCGGGCTCGTAGCCGAACTCCTGCAGATGCTGGCGCGAGATGCGGTTCATCTTGTTGATCGTCTCGATCATGTGCACCGGGATGCGGATGGTGCGCGCCTGGTCGGCGATCGAGCGCGTGATCGCCTGGCGGATCCACCAGGTCGCATAGGTCGAGAATTTGTAGCCGCGCCGGTATTCGAACTTGTCGACCGCCTTCATCAGGCCGATATTGCCTTCCTGGATCAGGTCGAGGAATTGCAGGCCGCGGTTGGTGTACTTCTTCGCGATCGAGATCACGAGGCGCAGGTTGGCCTCGATCATCTCCTTCTTCGCGTCGCGCGAGGCCTTCTCGCCCTCGTTCATCTTCTTGTTGATTTCCTTCAGGTCCTCGATCGGCACCACCGCGCGGGCCTGCAGGTCGGTCAGCTTCTGCTGCAGTTCCTGCACCGCCGGCAGGTTGCGCGCCAGGATGTGGCTGTAGTTCTTGCCGGCGGCGATCTCCTTCTCGGCCCATTTCAGGTTCATCGAATTGGGCGGGAAATTGCGGATGAAATGGTCCTGCGGCATGCCGCACTTGTCGACCACGATCTTGCGGATCTCGCGTTCGTAGCGGCGCACGTCGTCGACCTGGCTGCGCAGGATGTGGCACAGCTTCTCGATCGTCTTGACCGTGAAGCGGATCGTCATCAGGTCGACGCTGATCTGGTGCTGCGACTTGTTGTAGGCCGGCGACTTGTAGCCGTCCTTCTCGTAGGACTTGCGCATGCGGTCGAAATGCGTGCGCAGCGCCTCGAACTTCTCCAGCGCCTGCTTCTTCAGCTCCTCGAGCTTCTTCGTCAGCGCCTTGCTGCCGCCCTGGCCGTCGTCGTCGTCGTCCTCGTCGAACTCGTCGAAGTCTTCCTCGGCGACATAGTCGTCGGCCTCGTCGTCGCTGACGAAACCGTCGACGGCCTCGCTGATCTGCATCTCGCCGGCGGCGATGCGGTCGGCCATCGCGAGGATCTCGGCGATCGTCGTCGGCGACGCGCTGATCGCCAGCATCATCGCCTGCAGCCCGCCTTCGATGCGCTTGGCGATCTCGATCTCGCCCTCGCGCGTGAGCAGCTCGACCGTGCCCATCTCGCGCATGTACATGCGCACCGGGTCGGTCGTGCGGCCGAATTCGCTGTCGACGGTCGACAGCGCGGCCTCGGCCGCTTCCTCGGCCTCTTCCTCGGTCGCGGTGGCGCTGCCGCCGCCGGCGATGAGCAGCGTGGCCGCATCGGGTGCCTGCTCGTAGACGGCGATGCCCATGTCGTTGAGCATCGAGATGATCGCTTCGAGGATTTCCTCGTTGACGAGCTTCTCGGGCAGGTGGTCGTTGATTTCCTGGTGTGTCAGGAAGCCGCGCGTCTTGCCCATCTTGATGAGCGTCTTCAGCTCCTGGCGGCGCTTGGCGGCTTCCTCTTCGGTGAGCGCGGTCTCGTCGAGGCCGAACTCGCGCATCAGCGCGCGCTCCTTGGCGCGGCTGACCTTCATGCGCAGCGGTTTCGCCTTGACGGCCTTCTCGCCCTCGGCCTCGACGACGACCTCGGCTTCGACTTCGACATCGGCCTCGAACTCGGCCTCGATGTCGGCCAGGTCGACGTCCTCGGCGACGGGCTTCTTCGCTTCGGCACCCTTCTTCGCGCCCTTGGCGCCCTTGGGTTCGGGCTTGGCCGCGGCCTTGGCCTGCGGCTTGGCCGGCTTGGCGTCGGCAGCCTTGGCCTTGGCCGGTGGCTTGGCCGCCTTGGCCTCGGCGGCCTTGGGGGCCGCCTTGGCGGCAGGCTTGGCCGCCGGGGCCTCCTTGGTGGCTTCCTTGGCGTGGGCCTTCGGGGCGGTCGTGGCGGCAGGCTTCTTGGCGGTCATGCGGATCCTTGGCTAAAGCGGGGCGACGGGTGACACGCGGCGGCTCGTCGACCAGGGCCGGCGTCGCAGCGCAGCTCTGACGGGTCGACGCGCCCCGGCCCGCGTCGCGGACGATTCCGCGAGCGGCAGGGGGCATCCATGCGTGTCGGACGGGCAAGTTCGCGTGAACTCATCGATTGCAGCCCTTGCGGAGGGGATTGACCTGGTTGACCCGTGGCGCGGGCGGTCGGGGTCCGGAGGTGCTGCCGTCACTCTTGCCGTTTCGACAAACGGTGGATTATATCCGCCGCCCATCGGAGTTGGGGGCGGCAGGCAGCGGTTCAAGCGGCGCGTCAAGCCGCCAGGGCGACGAGCGCTTGCAGATGCGACTTGATCTGGTCGTTGAGCGAACGCAGGCGCTCGAAGTCCTCGCGCGCCACCGCGGCGGCGGCGGCCTCGCCCGACTGTTCCTTGAGTTCGTGTATCCACAACTGGTGCATCACGCGGCGCAGGTCGTCGAGCGTCTGCTCCTCGTCGGGTGCCGCCGCGTTCACCCAGGCCAGGGCGGCGCCGTGGAAAGGCTCGTCGGCCAGCGACTGCTCGAGCGCGGCCCAGGTCTGCGGCCCATGCTCGACGAGCTGGCGTTCGAGCCAGGCGGTGACGGCGCCATGGTCGCCGCCCAGTCCGTGCAGCAGTTCGTGGTCTTCGGCGCCCAAACGTTCCCACCAATCGCTGTGGCGCAGCAGCAGGCGCAGCGCGAGGTCGGCCGGCGCTGCCGGCGCACGGCGGCCATGGCGGCGCTGCGGCG
>JAGWVB010000118.1 GCA_018971105.1 Burkholderiales bacterium | reverse complement strand
GGCGGCGGCGCGCACAGCGGCCGCGCCGGCCGTGCATCGTCGCTGCGCTCGACCAGGTATTCGGCCAGCCCCTCGATCCCGCCCTCGCGGCCATAGCCCGATTCGCGATAGCCGCCGAAACCGCAGGCGGCGTCGAACTGGTTCGCGGTATTGATCCAGACCACGCCGGCCTTGATCTGCGGCGCCACGTGCAGCGCCAGCGCGATGCTCTCCGACCAGACGCAGGCCGCCAGCCCGTAGACCGTGTTGTTGGCCAGCGCCACCGCCTCGGCGGGCGTGCGGAAGCTCATCGCCACCAGCACCGGGCCGAAGATCTCCTCCTGCACGACGGCCGAGCTGGCGTGCACGTCGCTGATCAGCGTCGGCGGGTAATAGCAGCCGGCCGGCGGCACGGCGCAGGAGGCCGGCTGCCAGACGCTGGCGCGGTCGGCGCGCGCGAGTTCGACGTAATGCGCGACGCGGGCGAGCTGCGTCGCGTCGACGAGGGCGCCCATGTCGGTCGACTTGTCGAGCGGATCGCCGACGCGGATGCGCTCCATGCGCCGGCGCAGCTTGTCGAGAAAGCGCGGCTGGATCGACTCGGCGACGAGCAGGCGCGAGCCGGCGCAGCAGACCTGGCCCTGGTTGAACCAGATGCTGTCGACCAGGCCCTCGACCGCGGCGTCGAGGTCGGCATCGGCGAAGACGATGAACGGCGACTTGCCGCCGAGCTCGAGGCTGAGCTTCTTGCCGCTGCCGGCCGTGGCCTCGCGGATCAGGCGTCCGACCTCGGTCGAACCGGTGAAGGCGAGCTTGGCGATGCCCGGGTGCTCGACGATGGAGCGGCCCGTGCGGCCGTCGCCGCTGACGATGTTGACGACGCCCGCGGGCAGGCCGACCTCGGTGCAGATCTCGGCGAACAGCAGTGCCGTCAGGCTCGTGTACTCGGCCGGCTTGAAGACCACCGTGTTGCCGCAGGCCAGCGCCGGCGCGATCTTCCAGGCCAGCATCAGCAGCGGGAAATTCCAGGGCACGATCTGGCCCGCGACGCCGACGCCGCGCTGGCCGGCGAACTCGGTCTCGAGCAGCTGCGCCCAGCCGGCGTGGTGGTAGAAATGCCGCACCGCGAGCGGGATGTCGATGTCGCGCGATTCGCGGATCGGCTTGCCGTTGTCCAGCGTCTCGAGCACGGCGAACAGCCGCGCATGTTTCTGCAGCGCGCGCGCCAGCGCGTACAGATGGCGCGCACGGCCATGGCCGCCCAGCGCCTGCCAGCCCGGCAGCGCGGCGGTGGCGGCGGCGACGGCGGCATCGACATCGGCCGCCGAGCCCTGGCCGATCTGCGCCAGCAGCGCGCCGCTGGCCGGGTTGCGGGTCTCGAAATGCACGGCCGCCTCGCGCCAGGCGCCGCCGATGTAGGAGCCGAAACGGCGCCCATGCCGGTCCAGCCATTGCAGGGCCGCGTCGGCCGATTCGGGTGCGGGGCCGTAGTCCATGGTGTCGAGGAGCTGGGCGATGTCAGGCATGTTCAGGGCAAGGCGTGGCGGTGCGCGGCCGAATAGCGGCCGCTGAGATGGTGCTCGAGCTGGCGCTCGATGTCGGTGAGCAGCCCCGAGGCGCCGAAGCGGAACAGCGCCGGGTTCAGCCACTCGATGCCGAGTTCCTCCTTCATCAGCGCCAGGTACTGCAGCGCCGCCTTCGCCGACGAGATGCCGCCGGCGGGCTTGTAGCCGACCCGAAAGCCCGTCGCCGCGGCGTAATCGCGGATCGCGCGCACCATCACGAGCGAGACCTCGAGCGTCGCGTTCACCGCCTCCTTGCCGGTCGAGGTCTTGATGAAGTCGGCGCCGCCCATCATGCAGACCCAGGACGCGCGGGCGACGTTGTCCAGCGTCTGCAGCTCGCCGGTGGCGAGGATGGCCTTGACGTGGGCGTCGCCGCACGCGGCGCGGTAGGCGCGCATCTCGTCGTGGAGCGCCCGCCAGTCGCCCGTCAGCACATGGCGGCGCGAGATCACGATGTCGATCTCGCGCGCGCCGGCGGCGGCCGAGAGCTCGACCTCGCGCAGCCGCGTCTCGAACGGCGCCAGCCCGGCCGGAAAACCGGTCGAGACGGCGGCCACCGGAATGCCGCTGCCTTCGAGCGCGGCCAGCGCCGGCGCGATCATCTCGTGGTAGACGCAGACCGCGGCCACCTGCAGCCGCGCCAGCCCCAGGCCCTGCAGCAGGTCGGCGCGCAGCGGCTGGCGCGCCTTCGCGCACAGGCGCGCGACGCGCGCCGGCGTGTCGTCGCCGGCCAGCGTCGTGAGGTCGATGCATTGCAGCGCCTGCACGAGCCAGGCGGCCTGGTATTGCTGCTTGACCGAGCGCGAGGCGTTGAGCGCGGCGACGCGGCGCTGGACCGCCGGGCGGTTCACGCGCAGGCCCTCGAGCAGCGCGAGATCGAGCGCGCAGGCCGCGTTGCGCGGGCGGGACGTGGGGGCGTTCATGCAGCGATGGCGGCCGCGCCGGGACGCGGCGGAAACTCAAGTCATCGCAGCATAACGACAGACGGCGCCGCGGTCGCCGCGCGACCCCTGCGCGAGCGCGCGGCGCCGCGGCCGGAGATCAGAGGTTGGAGATGTAGTCGGCCAGATTGTCGATGTCGGCATCGGACAGCGTGCCCGCCACCGACGTCATGGTGCCGGCGTCGTTGGTCCGCGTGTGGGCCTTGAAGGCCCGGAGCTGCTTGGCGATGTAGTCGCGGTTCTGCCCCGCCACGCGCGGCACCTCGTTCTGGCCCTTGAACTCGCCCAGGTGGCACATCGAGCACAGGGTCTCGGCGGCCTTGGCCTGGCCCAGGCGCACCCGCTGCGGATCGGGCGTGTAGTTCTGCCGCGGCGGCTGCTGCTGCGCGAACCAGTTGGACAGCTCATGCATGTCGTCGACTGTCAGCGTCTGGGCGATCGGCGACATCTGCGGGTCGCTGCGCCGACCGGCCTTGAAGTCGCGCAGTTCAAGGAACAGGTAGCGCGCCGACTGCCCGGCCAGGATCGGGTTGAGCTGGATCGTCGCGCGCCCGTCCGGACCATGGCAGGCGGCGCAGATCGCCACCTTGGCCGGCGCGGCCGCCGCCCCGGCCGGGGCGGCCGCGCCGCCCGGGTCCTGGGCGAGCGCCGCGCTGCAGGCGACCCACAGCAGGGCCGCCAGTCGCCTGCCGCTGCCGCTCACGGCAGCGCGAACACGACGACCGAGTTGCCGCGCTTGAAGTCGAGTTGGGTGTTGCCGCCCGCAGCGACCGCGATGTACTGCTTGCCGCCGACCATGTACGACACCGGCGGCGCGTTGACGCCGGCGCCGGCCTGGTATTCCCAGAGCTTCTTGCCGGTGGCGGCGTCGAAGGCGCGGAACAGGCCGTTGCCCTCGCCGTTGAACACGAGCCCGCCGGCCGTCGCCAGCACGCCGCCGATGAGCGGCTGCTCGGTGTCGAACTTCCAGGCGATCTTGCCGGTGTCGAGGTTGACCGCGGCCAGCCGGCCCCACTGCTTCTCGGTCGGGATGGTCTTGAAGGCGCCGCCCAGCCACAGCTTGCCGCCGGGGTAGGTCGAGGCCTCGACGTGATAGGTCATCGGCTGGTGCAGATTGGCCGCGTAGGCCAGGTGCAGCTTCGGATTGACCGCCATCGGGCTCCATTCGACACCGCCGTTGGCACCCGGCAGCATGCGCGTGCCCTGCGGCGTCGGCAGCGCCCACATGTTTTCCTGCGGGATCATCGCCTCGCTGTAGCGCAGCAGCTTGCCGGTGGCGCGGTCCTGCACGTAGACATGGCCCGTCTTGCCGCCATGGATGGCGACCTTGATCATCTTGCCGTCCTTGCCGCGGGCCTCGGTCAGGATGACGGGCGACACCGCGTCGAGGTCCCAGACGTCGTGCGGCACGTACTGGTAATGCCACTTGTAGGCGCCGGTGTCGAGGTCGACGGCGACCATCGAATCGGTGTAGAGGTTGTCGCCCGGCCTTTCCTTGCCGTAGAGGTCGGGGCTGGGGTTGCCGACGACGAAGAAGACGGTGCGCGTCTCGAGGTCGACGGCCGGCGCCATCCACACGCCACCGCCCAGCGTCTTGTAGAAGTCGCCACCCTCCTTGGCCAGCTGCGCCTTCTCGGCGGCGATGTCGCGGTGCAGGTCGCGGCCGGTCGCGTCATGGGTCGCCCAGACGCCCTCGCTGCCCTTGTCGGGCACGGTGGCGAAGCTCCACAGCAGGTGGCCGTCCTTGGCGTCGAAGGCCTTGACGAAGCCGCGGATGCCGTACTCGCCGCCGTTCGTCCCGATCAGGATCTTGCCGTCGACGGCCACCGGCGCCATCGTCTCCGAATAGCCCTCATCGGGGTCGCCGATCTGCACGTTCCAGATCACCTTGCCGGTCTTGGCGTCGAGCGAGACGAGCCGGGCATCGAGCGTGCCCATGTAGACGCGGTCGTCGAGCACGGCCACGCCGCGGTTGTTGGGCCCGCAGCAGTAGGTCGTCACCGGCCCCTGCTTGTACTTGAAATGCCAGAACTCCTTGCCCGTGGCGGCATCGATCGCGTAGACCTCGTTGTTCGAGGTCGTCAGGTACATCACGCCGTCGACGACGATGGGCGCCGTCTCCATCGACTCCAGCACGTCGGTCTGGAACGTGAAAGCGGGCCTGAGCCGGGCCACGTTGGACTTGTTGATCTGCGTCGCCGGGTAGTAGCGGGTCTGGGCGTAGTTGCCGTTGGAGGCCAGAAAATCGGCCTTGTCGGACGCGGCCGCGTTGAGGCGGGCCTGCGTCACGTCGATCGCCTTGGGCACCCCGGCGCCGCTCAGGCTGCCGGCATTCTGGATCTCGCTCTGGGCCTGGGCGCCCGCGGCCGTCGCCAGCAAGGCGCTGATCATCAGGCCGCGCCAGCCGAACTGGGGTTTTCCATCGAATCTCATATCGTCTCCGCTTGTGTGGTTGAGCGCGGTCCCGCCTGCTCGGTGGGGGGGGGCGGACCGGCGAGGCAGAATACCTTGCCTTGGCGCAATGTCAATGCGGCTCAGATGCTGTAGGCAAAATCCCTTGTACCCTCGAACCGGAGACTCGATTGAAACGTATCGCATGCGGCCTGATCATCGCGGCGGCCCTCGGCACCGGCTCGGCCTGCGCCCAGCCGGCCGCCGCGGCGACGCCGAACCTCGAACTGATGAGCGCTGCCAGAGAGGGTGACCTCGCCGCGCTCGAATCGGCGCTGGGCCACGGCGCCGTCGCCGACAGCCGCAACCGCATCGGCCGCACGGCGCTCTACGAGGGGGCCGAGCAGGGCCGGCTCGAGATCGTGCAGCGCCTGCTGCGCGCCGGCGCGAAGGTCGATCTGGCCTCGGTCGCCCAGGTCACGCCGCTCATGGCCGCCTGCTACGCCGGCCACCCCGAGGTCGTGCGGGCGCTGCTCGATGCCGGCGCCCGCGTCGACGCCGTCGACCGCCTGGGCAAGACGGCGATGGTCTACGCCGCGGGCCAGGGCCGCACGGCGGTCGTGCAACTGCTGCTCGATCGCGGCGTCGCCGTCGATGCCCCCTACGCGAACCGCTTGACGGCGCTGATGTGGGCGGCCGGCCAGGGCCAGGCGGACACCGTGCGCCTGCTGCTGGCGCGCGGCGCGCGGCGCGACCTGCGCGACGACCGCGGCTACACGGCCGCGCGGATCGCGCGCGAGGCGGGCCATGCGGACGTGGCGGCACTGCTCCAGCCCTAGGCCGGCTGCGGCGGCACGCGGCGTGCGCGCGCGACGCCGCGACGCCGCGATGGCCGGCGCTAGAGCGCGGCTTCCTTCTTGAGCCCCAGGATGGCCGTGATCACGGAAGCCGAGATCGTCGCGTAGGGCGTGCCCGCATCCAGCATCTTCTCGGCCTTGGCGTAGTCCTGGCGGTTGATCGCGGCAGCCACCGCACCGGCTTCGCGATGGAAGGCCGCGTGCTGCGTGAGGCAGGTCGAATAGGACTTGAGCTTGCTGTACTTGCTCTTGGCCTCGCCATGCAACCACTTGCCCAGCGCACAGCAGTCGTCACGGCCGATCGTGGCCGCGTCGGTCTGCTCGCGCTTGGTGATCGCCATGCGCAGCTTGACCTTCCATTCGGTATGCGCGCTCGATGCTTGTGCCAGATCCATTTTTTCCTCGATCAAGAAGCGACGCGACCCGCCCGATGGGTCGCCGTCGTACAGGGCATTCGGCATTTCCGCGCCGGACTTGAGTCCATGCGCCCTGGCGACGGGGCCCGGCTAGCGCGGCGCGTCGAGCCAGCGCAGCACGGCGGCGAACAGGGTCTCGGATTCGGCCGGCTTGGTGACGAAGTCGTTCATGCCCGCGGCCAGGCAGCGGGCGCGGTCCTCGCTGAACGCGTTGGCCGTGAGCGCCAGCACCGGCGTGCGCCGGTTGAGGTCGCCGGCGCGCACGCGGCGCGTGGCCTGCAGCCCGTCCATGCCGGGCATCTGCATGTCCATCAGGATGAGGTCGTAGCCCCGTCTCGCCGCGCGCTCCACCGCCTGCGCCCCGTCGTGGGCCGCTTCCACGACCAGGCCCGCGATCTCGAGCAGGCCCGACGTGATCTCGCGGTTGATCGGCTCGTCCTCCACCAGCAAGACGAGGCGGCCGCGATGGCGCCGGCGCAAGCCCTCCTCGGCCGACTCCAGCCGCGGCGCCACGGCGGCGACCGCGTTCGAGGCGGCGCGCCGCAGGCGCGCGGTGAACCAGAAGCGGCTGCCCGCGCCGGGCACGCTCGTGGCGCCGGCGTCGCCGCCCATCAGCTGCGCAAGCCTGCGCGTGATGGCCAGACCGAGGCCCGTGCCGCCGTATTCGCGCGTGATCGAGTTGTCCGCCTGCTCGAACGCCGTGTACAGCGTCGCGAGCTTGACCGCCGAAATGCCGATGCCGGTGTCCTGGACCTCGAAGCGCAGCAGCACCGCATCCTCGTCTTCGGCCAGGGTCGCGGCGCGCAGCGTGATGCGGCCCGCGTGCGTGAACTTGACCGCATTGGACAGGTAGTTCAGCAGCGCCTGCAGCAAGCGCGTGGCATCGCCCAGCAGATCCTTGGGCAGGGCCGGCACGTCGGTCACGAGCTGCAATTGCCGCGCCTCGGCGCGTTCGCGCATCAGCGCCGCCGCGTTGGCGACGATCGAGGCCACGTCCACCACCGACTCCTCCAGCACGAACTTGCCCGACTCGATCTTGGACATGTCGAGCACGGCGTTGATGACCTCCAGCAGATGCCGGCCGGCGGTGGCGATCTTGGTCAGCCGGTCGCTCTGCTGCGGCGTCGCGCCGTCGCGCTTCATCAGGTCGGTCAATCCGGTGATGGCGTTGAGGGGCGTGCGGATCTCGTGCGACATGTTCGCCAGGAACGCGCTCTTGGCCAGGTTCGCGGCCTCGGCGGCCTCCTTGGCATCGGCCAGTTGATGCGTGCGCCGCTCGACCATGGCTTCCAACTGGTGGCGGTGGCGCTCGAGCTCCTCGTCGGCGCGCCGGCGCTCGGTGATGTCGCGGAAGAAACCCGCCATGCAGTCGCGACCGTCCAGCTGGATCGCCGCCACGCTGATGTCGGCATAGAACACGCTGCCGTCGCGTCGCAGCACGGGAATGTCCTCGGCGATGACGATTTCACCGCGCGCCTGCCGCTCGAAGGTCGCGAGGACGCGCGGCAGCTCGGCGCCGGGGTGGATGTCGGTGACGCCTCGGGCGAGGAGTTCGTCCTTGGTGTAGCCGAGCAGCGCGCACACCGCCGGGTTGGCATCGACGAACCGGTGCGACTGCGTGTCGGCCAGCAGGATGCCGTCGCGCGCGCCTTCGAATATGCCCCGGGCTCGCGTTTCGCTGCGTCGCAGCGCCTGCTCGGCGCGCCAGCGCTGGGTGACATCGCGAAACGACCACAAACGCGCCCGCTGGTCGTCGAGCTGGGCTGTCCGCGTGTGGCGCTCGAAGGCGCGGCCGTCGGCGAAGCGCACGATGTCCAGGCGCTGCTCGTCGGTCTCGTAGAGGGCCTCGACGGTGCGCAGGAACTCGTGCGGCGATTCGAGCTGATTCGACACCTGGGCCAGCAATTCGCGATCGCTGGCCGTGCGAACCAGGGCATCGGGCAGGCCCCACAGCTCCCGGAAGCGGTGGTTGAAGGTCAGGATGCGCCGGTCCCCGCCGACGATCAGGATACCGTCGGCGGTGGACTCGAACGTGGCCTTCAGCAGCGCCTGCCCGGCGATCAGCCGTTCCTGTTGCCGCGCACTGCGGAACAGCAGCCCGCTGACCGCCAGCACGAGCAGGCTCAACAAGGGCAGCGCCACGGCGTTGCGACGGATGCTGCGGCGGATCTCCTGATCGGCCGGCGCCAGCACGGTGCGCTCGTCCAGGCCGACATAGAGCTTGAGCGGATATCCCGTCAGATGCCGCCAGCCATACAGGCGCGGGCGCTCGTCGGCCACGGACCGCAGACCGGCCCCGTCGCGCACCGGCGCCCCGGACGGGAGCGGTGGCCGATCGCCCGCCCATTGCCGGCCCAGCGCCTGGGCCAGATCGCGGCTGCGGGCCAGGTAGGTGCCGTCCTCGAATGTCACGCCGACGACGTCGTCCGCCGCCATCACCTGCTGGGCCAGGGACTGCGCGACATAGCCCGGCGCAAGCGACATCACGGCCACGCCCGCGAAGCGACCCGCCTTGAAGATCGGACGGGTGAGCAGCGCCACCCAGCCGTGCGTGGTGCGGCCTTCGAACGGCTTGTTGATGTACAGGCGGTCGGTGGAGCTGGCGGCGTGGAACTTGAAGTAGTCGCGGTCGCCGACATACACCGGCGCGGGCAGGTCGAGGGTCGAAAACTCGATGTAGCCCTGGGCGTTGACGACGGAAAAATGCACGATCGCACCCTTGGGGAAGGCGGTCATGCCCGCGCGCACGGTGGCGAACACCGCCGGCGTCTTGCCCAGGGCGTAATGGTCGCGAAACTCGCGCAGCAGCAGGTCGGCGCCGCCGAGGAGCAGCTGCATTTCACCGGCTTTCGCGTCGGCGAGCTGGACCGCGCGCTGGCCGGCCTGCTTCAGGGTTTCGACACGCAGATGGTCGTGTCCCGCCGACAGGTTCCACAGATAGACAGCGACCACCACGGCCGCCAACGTCGGCAGCGCGCGCGCTATTCGACGCATTTGGATCGGTGTTCTGGGCGAAGGCCCTTCGAAATTCACGCGTCGGCTCGATTCCGGACTGGGATTGCTCAGCCTAAAGCATCGTCGAAACCGGGAAAGTAATCCAGCACCCCCCGCCTCGGGGATTGCCCGAATTCGAGGTTTCATGCGACCGGTCACGGATTTCGTGCACGGGCATCGGAGCTGAATCTCGAATGCGTCGCCGCCGGCATCCGGGCAAGGCTCGGCGACGGCGCCTGGCCGCGCGACGCGGGGCCCCGGCCCGATGCAGGGAACGGCGCCCGTCAGCCGCTGGCGGCTCGGCGCGCCCGGCTATCCGGCAGGCACGGACTGCCGGGGCGCCGCGCCCTTCAGCGCCACGGCCAGTTTCTTGTCGGTCTGCAGGATATGTTTGCCGAGCCAGTCGCGCAGGAAATTCATGATTTCCACCGAGAGCGTGGCATTGCCGGAATCGAATTTCTTCTTGAACGCCCCGACATCGGCCACGAACTTGACGTGCTCGGCCCTGTGCTCGGCGGATTGCGGATACTTGTTCGCGGCCATCAGCCGTTCTTCGGTTCCGAAATGGTATTGCGTGTAACGCACCAGTTCGGCCAATACGCGCTGCAAGGCCTCTTTGCCGTGACCGGCATGCATGGCGTCATTGAGTTGATTCACGAGTGCGACCAGTTTCTGATGCTGCTCGTCGATTTCCTTGTGTCCGACGGTCAGCATCGGACCCCATGTGATCAGTGCCATGGCGTAGCTCCTTGGGTGGGATGGTGGGTGGCGATGGACCGATCGCGCCTACGAATTCGCGAGGTCCATGAGTTCTCCGGCCGTCGCCGACAGCGTGACCGAGGTTTCCAGCGCGCGGTCGGCGATCCGGTTCGTCTGGCCGGTGAGTTCGAGGATCTGCCCGATGCTGCCGACCATGTCCTGTATCAACTGATTCTGCTGATTGATCTCGATGCCGAGTTCATCGCTGGTGAGGAGCAGGCCGTCCGAGCCCTGCCGGATCGCGAGCAGCGAGGCAGCAGCCTGCTGCACCATCTCGACGCCGTCGGCTATCAGCGGAAGGGCCGCATCGATGGACTGGGACGAGGCGCCGACTTCGGATTGAATGAGGACGATCGACGCGCCGATGTCCTTGGCGGCGGCGGCCGTCTCGCTCGCCAGCCGCTTGACCTCCTGCGCCACGACGGCAAACCCGCGGCCATGTTCGCCCGCCCGCGCCGCCTCGACGGCCGCATTCAGCGACAGCAGGTTGGTCTGGCCGGTGATCCGGGTGATCGTCGAGGCGATCTCGCCGATGCCGTTCGCGTGACGGGACAGGATGTCCATGCGCTGCGAGGCGAGCGTCATCGCCGACGCGATGTCATCGACCTTGCGCTTGAAGCCTTCGACCAGGGTTCCGCCTCGACCCGAGAGGTCCTGCGCGTCGCGCGCTCGCGCCTGCACCTGGGTCGCGACGTCGGTCACGTGGCCCACGCTGCTGGACACCTGCGAGATCAGGTCGTTGACGCTGCCGGTGGCCATCGTCTGCATCTGCGCCGAGAAGGCGATCTCATTGGCTGCGGCCGCCAGCTTCTCGGAATTGGAACCGACGGTCTCCGCGGCGCCCTTGACCTGGCTCTCGAGACCGGCACGATGGAAGACGCTGCGCCCCGCCGGAACCCGCAGGAAGCGGCGCAACGACAGCAGCGCCACGGTGGCGACGAGGAGCGAAATCCCGCAGTCGAGGCTGACCACGGCCGCCAGGCCCATGCCCGCGCCCGCGCTCGCGCCCGCGCCCGCGGGCGGTCCGGGCCGCGCAGCGGCGAAACGCTGGATCAGGCTCGAGATCAAGGTCGCCACCAGCAGCGGCATCCCGAGCGCAGCGATCGTGCGCAAGGTTGCGAGGCGTTGCTTCCACGGCATGGGGTTCTCGGAAGGCACAGTTTGGGGTCGAGGCCGGCGGTTCCTGTCTCACAGCGAGACTTCAGAATGGCTTCGGCAGGCCGGCGCCGGGCCTTGACCTGGGCCCACACCCAAACCTTGAGCCAGATCAAATCCGCCTCCCGACCATCGGGCACGCGCGGCCGGATGCGGTCGGGCGCGGGCCCGGGCCCGCGTCGAGGCGGCCCCTGCGGCCGGGGCGGGCGCGCTGGCAGCGGCTGATGAGGGCGGACGGCTTGCGCCGGCACGGCGCCAAGCGAGCGGCCCCTTCAGGTTCGAATACTGAAGTCGGCGTCGGTGATCAACGCACCGCCGAAGGCAACGGACATGCCGCGTCGCAATTCAGCCTCCGGCGTTGCGTACGGCGCTCCGTCTGGTCACCCGGGAATTCCTTGAGGATCAAGGACTTGCTGGCGGAGTCGGAGGGATTCGAACCCTCGATGCAGGTTTTGCCCACATACTCCCTTAGCAGGGGAGCACCTTCGGCCACTCGGTCACGACTCCGGCGAAGGGCCGCATTCTAACGGCATCCGCGCAACCGTTCGGCGTCAGTCGGCGACCACCGCGCCGGCCTCGAGTTCGAAGGCCTTGTGCAGCGCCCGCACCGCGAGCTCCATGTACTTCTCGTCGATCACGACACTGGTCTTGATCTCGCTCGTCGTGATCATCTGGATGTTGATGCCCTCCTCGCTGAGGGTGCGGAACATCTTGCTCGCCACGCCGACATGGCTGCGCATGCCGATGCCGACGATCGAGACCTTGCAGATCTTCGCGTCGCCGACGAGCTGGGCCGCGCCGGTGCTCGGCATGACCTGGGTCTGCAGCACGTTCATCGCGCGCGCATAGTCGTTGCGGTGCACGGTGAAGCTGAAGTCGGCCTTGCCCTCGTGCGAGACGTTCTGGATGATGACGTCGATGTCGATGTTGGCGTCGGCGACCGGGCCCAGGATCTGGTGCGCGATGCCGGGCCGGTCGGGCACGCCGATGACGCTGATCTTGGCCTCGTCGCGATTGAAGGCGATGCCGGCCACAACGGCTTGTTCCATTTTTTCGTCTTCCTCGAAAGTGATCAGGGTGCCCGAGCCCGCTTCCTCGGCGATCGGGATGTCCCAGGGCGTGAAGCTCGAGAGCACGCGCACCGGCACCTTGTACTTGCCGGCGAACTCGACCGAGCGGATCTGCAGCACCTTGCTGCCCAGGCTGGCGAGCTCGAGCATCTCCTCGAAGCTGATCGTCTTCAGCCGCCGCGCCTCGGGCACGATGCGCGGGTCGGTCGTGTAGACGCCGTCGACATCGGTGTAGATCAGGCATTCGGCGGCCTTGAGCGCCGCCGCCACCGCCACCGCCGAGGTGTCGCTGCCGCCGCGCCCCAGCGTCGTCACGTTGCCCTGCGGGTCGATGCCCTGGAAGCCGGTGATGACGACGACCTTGCCCGCGGCGAGGTCGGCGCGCACGCGCCGGTCGTCGATGCTGACGATGCGCGCCTTGGTGTAGGCCGTATCGGTGGCCACCGGCACCTGCCAGCCGCCGTAGCTCACGGCCGGGATGCCCTGCGCCTGCAGCGCCAGCGCGAGCAGGCCGACCGAGACCTGCTCGCCGGTGGCGGCCACGGCGTCGAGTTCGCGCAACGCCGCGTCCGAGTTCGCCAGCGCCGCGTCGGGCATCAGTTCCTTGGCCAGGCCGAGCAGGCGGTTCGTCTCGCCCGACATCGCCGAGGGCACGACGACGAGCTGGTGCCCCGCCCGGACCCACTTGGCCACGCGCTGCGCGACGCTGCGGATGCGCTCGGTCGACCCCATCGAGGTGCCGCCGTATTTGTGAACGATCAATGCCATCGGTGTCGACCTGCCTGCCGCGGCGGCATTGGCTCGCCGCGCAAAAGGCAGGGATTTTAGCCGCGCGGCTGACGCTGCCCTGTCCCGCCGGCGCCGACCCAGCGCAGGCCGAGTTGCGGCATGCCCGCAGGCGCCTGCAATGCGGCGTCGATGCCGAGTCCCGGAACGTAGAGCAGGCGCGCGCCCGCGTACAGCAGCGGCCCCTCGCGGTCCTCGACCGGGATGCCCAGGGCCTGGAACTGCTTCTTGAGCGAACGCGGCGACGCGCGCGGCGCGAGGCGGAAGCGCTCGCCGCCGGCGCGGAGACGCGCTTCGAGCGCGCACAGCAAGGCAGGCGCGACTCCGCCCTGCGCCACCGGGGCGACCTCGAAATGGCCGCGCCAGGCGGGCACCGGATGGCGGCCGGGGCGGCCCAGGTCGAGCGTCAAGGCGGCCGGCGCCCGCTGCCGATCGCCGCCCGGGGCGGGGGCGGCAGCTGCGCCGGCTCCCTGGTCAGCGGCCTCTTCGGCGACCGCGTCAGTGCCCTCTTCTGCAGCCGCGTCGGAGCCGCCGCGCCGGGCATCGACTGCCGCCGCACCGAGCAGCCCGCGGTACAGCCGCAGCTCGGTCCCCGGCGCCGGCCAGCGCGCCGCGTGGGCGCCCGGCAACTCGGCCTCGAGGCGCTCGACC
>JAGWVB010000408.1 GCA_018971105.1 Burkholderiales bacterium | reverse complement strand
GACCTTGCCTTCGGCTTCGGTGATCTCGAGTTCGGAGATGTTCGATTCGGAGACGAGGTCGATCAGGGTCTTGAGTTTTCGGAGATCCATCTTCGCGGGTCCTGTGTTGGGTGCCTGGGCAGCATCGGTGCTGATCGCACTCGATCCTAGCGAGATCGTGTGTCGATCGGATGCGATGCGCGGCGGACTGGCCGGATCGGCCTCGACCTCGGCGGGCGCCTCCCGAGCTCGCCCGGTTTGGAATTGACAGGCTGGACTTTACGCTTTTTAGGGGCCGTTGAAGGCGGGATTGAGCCGATGACGACGAAATTCTGGGTTTTCCGAAATCGACTCAGATATCGTGGGTCCAGCGCTCGAGTTCATCGAAACTCGTCGGACCCAGACGCTGGTGGGTGACGGCGCCGGCGGCGGAGATCACGACCGTGTAGGGCAGCGCGCCGGCGGTATTGCCGAGCTTGCGGGCGATCTCGGCCCCGGCAAAGCCGGCGACGGCGATGGTATAGCTCACCGGCCGCGTCGCCAAGAACTCGCGCACCGGCTTGGCGTTGTCGACCGCGACGCCGACGACGACCCCGCCGCGCGCCGCGAAGCCGCGCGCATAGCGGTCGATCTCGGGCATCTCCTTGACGCAGGGCGGGCACCAGGTGGCCCAGAAGTTCAGCACCAGCGGCTTGCCGCGCAGCGGCGCGAGCGCCAGCGGCGTGCCGTCGGGGCTGGTCAGCGGGGCCTGCCAGAAGGCGTCGACGGCGCCGCCGGGCGGCTTGGTCGTGGCAAGCCCGTGCAGGCGCGAGGCGGCGCCGGCGGCGAGCGCCGCGGCGCCGCCGCCGAGATAGATCCAGTGGCGTCGGTTCATGGGGTGTCCTGGTTCGCGGCCTGCGGGCTCGCCGGCCCGCTGCCGTCAGCTTGGATGAGGCGGCGCAGCGCCGCCGCGTCGCCGCGCCAGCTGCGGCCGCGCGCGTCGGGCTTGAGCGCGCCGCGCTGCTCGTCGGCGTCGTGCAGCAGCAGGTGCAGCGTGACCGGCGCGCCCAGCGCCGGGCAGGGCGCGGCCAGCGTGAGCAGCGGCAGCGGCTCGCGCCGGCCGGGGCGGTCGAGCGCGGCGCCGTCGTAATCGATGCCGGCGTTGACGAGCGCGATCTCGGGCGCCTTGCTGTCGTCGCAGTACAGGTCCAGGTGCAGCGCCGACAGCCTTGTGGCCGTGCCGCGCCAGGCGGCGCCCGAGAGATGCGGGCGGAACTCGGCCAGCCGCTCCATCCACTGCAGCGCCAGTGCGCGCAGCGCGTGCAGCTCGGCCGGCTGGGTCTCGGCGTGGAAGAGGGCGATGTGCTCGCGCACCGCGTCCTCCACCTCCTCGTTGCCCGGCAGCGCGACGCGGGCGCCGAGGTCGCGCGCCGCGCGGCGCTTGGCGCCCGCGTATTCCATCCCCTCGTCGACGACGAGGCGGGCGGCGATGGCGGCGATCTCGGCGCTGGCGTTCATGGACCGATCATGGCAGGTTCAGGGTATCTTGACCTCGGGCATGCGCGCCACGATGGTCGAGGCGCGGCCGACGACGTAGGGCGAATCGGGGTGCTGCTCGAAACGCTTGGGCGCCGGCAGCATCACCGCCAGCCGCGCCGCCTGCAGCGCGCCGAGGCGGCTCGCGTCGAGGTGGAAGTAATGGTGCGCCGCGGCCTCGGCGCCGAACACGCCCTCGCCCCATTCGACGTTGTCGAGGTAGATCTCGAGGATGCGCGACTTGCCCAGGATGCCCTCGAGCGTGTAGGCCAGCAGCAGTTCCTGGCCCTTGCGCAGCACCGTGCGCTCGCCCGAGAGGAAGAGGTTCTTCGCCAGCTGCTGCGTGATGGTCGAGCCGCCGACGATCTTCACCGGCGGCGGCGGGCGCCCGGCGCGGCTGCGCGCCGCGCGCGCCTCGGCGCGCTGCTCGGCGCGCTCGTTGCGGTGCCAGGCCTTCTCGATCGCGGCCCACTCGACGCCGTCGTGGTCGACGAAGTCGGCGTCCTCGCTCGCGACGACGGCGCGCGCCAGGTTGGGCGAGATGCGCGCCATCGGCACCGCGTCCTGGCTCCAGGCCAGGCGGTGCCGCGTCACGAGCAGGCGCGCGATCTCGCTGCGCTGGAAGGTCGTCGACTCGGGCAGCACGAACTTCATGAGCCCGATGCGCAGCACGAACACCAGTTCGAGCGCGAGCGTGCACAGCGCGAGCAGCGCGAGCGGCCGCCCCAGGCGCCGGCGCCAGGGCGCTGCCGCCATCTCAAGCGGCCCCGGCCGCGATCTGCGCGCGCAGCTCGGCCAGCACCGGCGCCGTCGCCGGCAGCACGCCGCGCCAGGCGTGGAAGGCCTCGGCCGCCTGTTCGACGAGCATGCCCAGCCCGTCGCGCGCCTCGGCGCCGGCGGCGCGCGCCCAGGCCAGGAAGGGCGCGGCGGCGGCGCCGTACATCAGGTCGACCGCGAGCGCCTGCGGCGCCAGCACCGAGGCCGGCACCGGCACCGCGGCCCCGGCGAGGCTGCTCGCGCTGGCGTTGATGACGAGGTCGTAGCCGCGCCCCGGGTCGTCGAGCGCGCGCGCCGCCAGCGCCGCGCCC
>JAGWVB010000117.1 GCA_018971105.1 Burkholderiales bacterium | reverse complement strand
GGCCCGCAGCCGGGCTCAACCGCCGCGCTGGTAATAGAGGTTCTGCGGATGCTGCGCTTCGGCGAAGAACAGCCAGCGCTCGGCCAGCAGGCCCGCGTACTGGACGGCGGCGGCGGCGCCCAGCAGCGGCGCCGATGCGTAGGCCCAGCCCGCGCCCAGCAGCGCCAGCGGCAGCACGAAGGCGCCCGCCACGGCGAGCCGGCGCCACCGGACCAGCGCCGCCGCGCTGCGGCCGTGGAAGAACTCGCGCGTGTTGAACGAGCCGCCGCTGAAGCCCTGCGACTGCTGGACGATGCGCCCGTGCTTGACGCCGATGGCGGTCTGCAGCGTCGACTTCGGCACGCTGCGCGCGTTGCGCCGCCAGGCCGCGGCGCGCCCGAGCGCGCCCGCGAGCGTGAAGCCGAGCGCGCCGACGGCGAAGAACGGCAGCGGCGCGCGGCCCAGCGCGGCCGCCAGCGCGACGGCGATCGTGAACCCGTTGGCGCAGCCCAGCAGCGTGAAGTTGAGCGGCGTGAGCGGGGTCGCCCAGGCCTGCAGGAAGCGGATGCAGGCGTAGATCATCCCGGTGCACAGGAACAGCGCGAGCGCGGCGACCGTGGCCAGCGCGCCGAGCGCGAAGCCGAACCCGGGCGCCCAGAAGGGCGCCGCGCCGTAGGCCGCGGCCAGCGCGATGAAGGCCGGCAGCACGAGGACCTCGCGCGACAGCCAGGAGGTGCGCCACATCGCCGCCGCGCGCCAGGCGCGCTCGGGCCGGCCCAGATGCAGGAAGGACGCGAGCAGGCCGCCGCAGGCCAGCAGCGCGCCGCCCAGCGCGCCGAAGGCGACCAGGCGCGGTTCGGGCCCGACGGCCAGGTAGCCGGCGCGGTGCGCCCATTCGGCCTCGAACAGGGCCAGCACCAGGCCCTGCCCGGCGCCCGCCAGCGTCGTCAGGAAGACGACCGACCAGGCGGGGTTCATGCGGCGCTCACCATGAGGTCACGTCCTCGATCGACGGGTCGCCGGGCAGCGGCCGCGGCAGCTTGCCGTCCTTCCTGAGCGGGTTGTCGGCACGCTGCAGCTGGTCCGCGCGGGCTATCGGTTCGGTGCGCCGGCGCGGCAGGTAATGGTTGGCCGGCTGCGTGCCCCATTCGGGCATCGCCGCATAGCCGCCGCGATCGCGGATCGCCTGCGAGACCACCGATTCGGGATCGTGCACGTCGCCGAACAGGCGCGCGTTCGTCGGGCAGGCGAGCACGCAGGCGGGCTGGCGGTCGCGCTCGGGCAGCAGGGTGTCGCTGATGCGGTCGACGCAGAGCGTGCATTTCTTCATCACCTTCTGCTGCTCGTCGAGCTCGCGCACGCCGTAGGGGCAGGCCCAGGCGCAGTACTTGCACCCGATGCACTTGTCGTAGTCGACGAGGACGATGCCGTCCTCCTTGCGCTTGTAGGACGCGCCGGTGGGGCATACCGGCACGCAGGGCGGATCCTCGCAATGGTGGCAGGACTTGGGGAAATGCACCGTCTGCGTGTGCGGGAATTCGCCCACCTCGAAGGTCTGCACGCGGTTGAAGAAGGTGCCCGTCGGGTCCTTGTCGTAGGGGTTGAAGTCGGCCATCGTGCCGGCGGCGCCGGACGTGTTCCATTCCTTGCAGCTCGTCACGCAGGCATGGCAGCCGACGCAGACGTTGAGGTCGATGACCAACGCAAGCTGGGTCACTTCGGGTCCTCCTCGGAGCGCAGGCGCCCGGTCATGAAGGCCTGCCAGCGCCGGCGCGCGCCGCCGGCGACGCCGGGCGGGCGCTGCTGCGGCGCGAACTGCGGCCAGGTCTCGGCCGGCTCGTCGGCACCCGCCGGGTAGATGCGCACGCGCACGTCGTACCAGCCGGCCTGGCCCGTGATGGGATCGGAATTCGAGACCCGCCCCGCGCCGTGCGGCAGTTCCTCGGCGATGAGGTGGTTGAGCAGGAAGCCGCGGCGCGATTCGTTGGCGTCGTCGGCGAGCTGCCAGGCGCCCTGCGCCTTGCCGATGGCGTTCCAGGTCCAGACCGTGCCCGGCTCGACGGCCTCGGTGTAGCGGCAGACGCAGCGCACCTTGCCCCAGGGCGACTCGACCCAGATCCAGCTCTCGTCGGCGATGCCGGCGGCGCGCGCCGTCTTCGGGTTCACCATCAGGTGGTTGTGGGCGTGGATCTGGCGCAGCCAGGCGTTCTGCGAATCCCAGCTGTGGTACATCGCCATCGGCCTTTGCGTGACGGCGGCCAGCGGGTATTTCTGCAGGTCGGTGGCCAGCGCCTCCAGCGGCAGGCTGAAGAAGGGCAGGGGATCGAAATGGCGCTCGATGCGCGCGCGCAGATGCTCGGGCGGCCGGCGGCCGGCGCGCTTGCCCTGCGCGGCCAGGCGGAAGCTCTGCAGCTCCTCGCTCCAGAGCTGGATCAGCACCGGCTCGCCGAAGCGCCGCAGCCGCGTGCGCATCGCCCATTCCATATAGCCCTTGTTCCAGTTGCGCATGTACTGGTAACTCGGCGGCAGCTTGTAATGGAAGACGCAATTGTTCTTCGCATACATCTCCCATTGGCGCGGATTGGGCTCGCCCTTCATGAACTTCGTGCCGTCGGCGCCGCGCCAGCCGGCGAGAAAGCCGATGCCCGATCCCGGCTCGGTCTCGTGGCGGGTGATGAAGTCGGGGTAGTCGCGGTATTTGCGGCCGCCGTCGGCGGCGGTGAAGGCCGGGAATTGCAGCCGCGAGGCGAGCTCGATCAGCACCTCCTGGAACGGCTTGCAGTCGCCCGTCACCGGCAGCACCGGTATGCGCACCGAATCGACCGGGCCGTCGAATTCGGAGATCGGGCGGTCGAGCATCGACATCACGTCGTGGCGCTCGAGATAGGTGGTGTCGGGCAGCACGAGGTCGGCGTAGGCCGTCATCTCGCTCTGGAAGGCGTCGCAGACGACGAGGAAGGGGATCCTGTATTCGCCGTCCTCGCCCTTGTCGTTGAGCATCTTGCGGACCTCGGACGTGTTCATCGTCGAGTTCCAGGCCATGTTGGCCATGAAGATCATCAGCGTGTC
This sequence comes from Burkholderiales bacterium, assembly GCA_018971105.1. Lineage (GTDB taxonomy): Bacteria > Pseudomonadota > Gammaproteobacteria > Burkholderiales > Burkholderiaceae_C > Rubrivivax. The sequence goes on along the minus strand of JAGWVB010000117.1, from coordinate 10,581 downwards.
TATTCGGTAGGGGTCGCCGCGCCAGGCATTCGTGATCGCGTTGTGCATCAGGCCGTGCACCGACAGCGGGTACTCCCACGAAAAGCCCTTGTCCAGGCGCACCGGCTGGCCCGCGTCGTCGATGAACAGGTCGTCGGGCGAGGCCGGCCAGCCCAGCGGCATGCCGCCCAGCGGCTTGCCCGGCTGCACGGCCTTCGGACTGTTCGGCGGCTTGGCGCTGGGCGGGATCGCGCGCGGGAACGGCGCCTTGTGGCGGAAGCCGCCCGGGCGGTCGATGGTGCCGAGCAGCGACATCAGGATCGCCAGCGCGCGGATGGTCTGGAAGCCGTTGCTGTGCGCGGCCAGCCCGCGCATGGCGTGGAAGGCCACCGGATTGCCGGTCACGGTCTCGTGTTCCTCGCCCCAGCAGTCGGTCCAGGGGATCGGCAATTCGATCTTCTGGTCGCGCGCCGTCATGCCCATCTCGTGCGCGAGGCGCCGGATCGTCGCCGCCGGAATGCCGGTGATGCCCGCGGCCCATTCGGGCGTGTAGGCCTTGACGCGCTCGGCCAGCAACTCGAAGGCCGGCTTGACGAGCCTGCCGTCGTCGAGCTGGTAGCTGCCGTAGAGCGACGGGTCGGCGCCCTTCGTGTGGGTGGGCACGGCGCGGCCCGTCAGCCGGTCCCACCAGAGCTTGTTCTGGGGGTACATCGGATTCTGCTCGGGGCTGGCGGCGTCGCGCGCATGCAGGCCGTAATGATCGCTGGCCTCGTCGGCCTCGATGAGCTGGCCGGCGTTCGAATAGCGCACCAGGAAATCGCGGTCGTACAGGCCGTGGGCGATCAGTTCGTGGTTGATCGCCAGCAGCAGCGCGCCGTCGGTGCCGGGGCGGATCGGCACCCATTCGTCGGCGATCGCCGAATAGCCGGTGCGCACCGGGTTGATCGAGACGAAGCGGCCGCCGGCGCGCTTGAACCTGCTGATCGCGATCTTGAGCGGATTGCTGTGGTGGTCCTCGGCGGTGCCGATCATCACGAACAGGCGTGCGCGCTCGAGATCGGGGCCGCCGAATTCCCAGAACGAGCCGCCGATCGTGTAGATCATCCCGGCGGCCATGTTGACCGAGCAGAAGCCGCCGTGCGCCGCGTAATTGGGCGTGCCGAACTGGCGCGCGAACAGACCGGTCAGCGCCTGCATCTGGTCGCGCCCGGTGTAGAGCGCGAACCGCTTCGGGTCGGTGGCGCGGATCTTCGCCAGCCGCTCCTCGAGCAGCGCGAACGCCTCGTCCCACGAGATGGCCTCGTAATCGCCGGCGCCGCGCTCGCTGCCCGGCTTGCGCCGCAGCGGCTGCGTCAGCCTGGCCGGCGAGTACTGCTTCATGATCCCCGACGAGCCCTTGGCGCAGATCACGCCCTGGTTCAGCGGGTGGTCGGGGTTGCCGTCGATGTAGCGGAGTTTCCCGTCCTCGAGGTGCACGCGGATGCCGCAGCGGCAGGCGCACATGTAGCAGGTCGTGTTGCGGACCTCGCGTGCGCCGGCCGGGGCCGTCTTGGTGGCGTCGTGGATCGGGATGTTCATGGCATCGGGCGGGCGGGTGCGGCTGCCCGCATCGCTCAGACGCTCAGCCCGAGCACGCGCTTGGCATTGCCGTACATCACGTCGTCGATCACGTCTTCGTCGAAGCCCAGCGTGCGGTAGTCGTTGATCGACTGCGCCATGGGCCGGAACGGGTACGAACTGCCGAACAGGATCTGGCGCCGCATCGCGCCGTTGGCCGCCTCGACGTAGAGCCGGCTGCCGGGGGCGAAGATGTACATGTCGGGCACGATGTACACGTTCTCCCAGCGCAGCGCGACGCCGATGATCTCGTTCACGAACGGGTAGAAGCCGTGGTAGCAGACGATGGACAGCTTGGGGAAGGCCTTGGCGACATGGCCCACCGCCGCCGGGCGCACCATGTCCAGGCTGGGAGCGGTCGGACCCGACATGATCGTCACCGGCACGCCGAGCTGCTCGCAGGCGTCGTAGATCGGGAACAGCGTCGGGTCGTCGGCCGGCCGCGGCGGGCTGCCGAAGCCGGGCTCGACGTTGATGGCCCTCAGCCCCAGCGTGCCGACCGCGCGCTCGACCTCCTGCACGGCGGCGCGCACGCCCCAGCGGTGCGGGTCGATCGAGCCCACGCCGACGAGCTCCTTGTGGCGCCGCACGAGGTCGTGGATCTCGTCGTTGGAATGCTTGATCGCCGGCGTGTCGCGCCCGACGACGACCGAGGCCGAGATGCGCGTGTCCTTGATCTCCTTGACGAAGGCCTCGAGGTCGCGCGAGGCGGTGAAATGCTCCGGATTCTTCGATCCGACGCGCCCGTTGAGCCATTTCACGACTTCGAATTCCGGCGTGCCGCGCGTCTTGCCGTAGAAGTCGTGCAGGAACGCAGGGCGGCTGCGCATGTCGATCACTTTCTTGGCCATGTTCTATTCTCCTGGTGGGTCCGTTGGACGGCTTGCTGCGTCGGGGGGGTCAATTCGGCTTGGCCGGTGCGGCGCGCTCGCTGTTGCGCCGCGCATAGGCCTCGATGAAATCGGTCGCGGCGCGGCTGCCGCCGGAGAACGAGCGCATCGCCTCCTGGTGCAGCAGCGACAGCGCCTGCATCTTCACGTCGTTGGCGGCGTCGCTGTCGAACACGTTGGCGAGCCGGCGCGGGCGCGGGATGTCGACCTCGATCACCGAGCGCACGCGCGTGGGCACGTTCGTCATCACGATGAGGCGGTCGGCGAGGAAGACGGCCTCGTCGATGTCGGTGGTGACGAAGAAGTTCGTGCGGTGCGTCTCCTCGAACAGCCCCGCGTAGTACTCCCACATCAATTCCTTGGACATCGCGTCGAGGCCGCGGAAGGGCTCGTCGAGGATCATCACGTCGGGGTTGTTGATCATCGCCCGCGCCAGTTCGGCGCGCCGCTGCATGCCGCCCGAGAGCTGCGGCGGGTACTTCTTGCGGAAGGCGCGCAGGCCGACCTTCTCGAGCAGGAACTCGGCCTGGGCGCGCGTCGCCTCGTTGTCCTCGCCGCGCGCGCGCGGCCCGTACATGATGTTGTCGTAGGTCGTCATCCACGGGAACAGCGCCGATTCCTGGAACACGACGAGCCGGTCCTTGCCCGGCCCGGTGACGGGCTTGCCGTCGATCGTGATCGAGCCGCTGCTCGGGCGCTCGAACCCCGCGAGCAGGCGGATCAGCGTGCTCTTGCCGCAGCCCGAGGGGCCGATCATCACGGTCAGCTTGTTGCGCTCGATCGTGAACGAGCAGTCCTCGATCACGGTCTTGGAGAATTGCGCGCTGCCGTAGGACTTGGTGACGCCCTCGACCCGGATCTCGCCGGCGCCGCCGGGGCCCTTGGCGCCGTTCGCGCCCTTGGATGGAATGTTCATCGCTGTGCCCTCATCGCTTCTGGAGCCAGGGCGTCGAGAGTCCGCCGAGTGCACGCAGGGCCTGGCTGCAGGCGTAGCCTGCGATGCCGATGCTGATCATGCCGACCACGATCTGCTCGTACGAGCCGCCGACATAGGAGTTCCAGATGAAGAAGCCCAGGCCGCCGCCCGAGCCGCTGCCGCCGCCGCCCGAGATCATCTCGGCGGCGACGACGACGTTCCAGGTGATGCCCATGCCGACCGACGAGCCGACGACGATGGACGGCAGCGTGCCCGGCAGCACGATGCGGCGGAAGATGTCCCATTGCGAGGCCCCCATCGCCTGCGCGGCCTGGAAATAGCGCATGTCGATCGACTTCGCGCCGCCGACGACGTTGATGACGACGGTGAAGAAGGCGCCCAGGAAGGTGACGAAGGTGATCGAGAGTTCCTGCGTCGGCCAGAAGATGATCGAGATCGGCACCCAGGCCAGCGGCGGGATCGGCCGCAGCAATTCGAAGCTCGGGAAGGTCAGGCCGTAGAAGGTGCGGCTGACGGCCATCAGCAGCCCGAGCGGGATGCCGATCACCATCGCGGCGACGAAGCCGGCGAGCACGCGCAGCAGGCTCAGCAGCCAGCTGTTCCAGTAGCCGGGGTCGGTGACCAGGGTGGCCCAGACGCGCACGACGGCGCTGGGCGCGGGCACCTGGCTGATCCACGGCAGGGGGAAGCCGAACCACTGCTTGGAGCGCGAACCGAGCTCCCAGAGCAGCACGAAGACCGTGAGCGAGATGCAGGCGCGCGCGAACGCGCGGTTGAACATCTTCTTGCGGACCTTGACGAAAGCTCTCGTCTCCATGGCTCAACCTTCCCTTTCGCCCGAGGCGAAGGATTTCCTCGCCTCTTCATGGACCACGGAGCTCGTCTCTTCCATCAATTCGCGGAAGCGCGGACTGGTCAGCACGCCGTAGTCGCGCGGGTGCGGGATGTCGACGGTGAGGATCTTCTTCGGGCGGCAGGGGCGCGAGGTCATGATGACGAGCCGGTGGCCGAGGAAGATCGCCTCCTCGAGATCGTGCGTGATGAAGAAGATCGTGACCTTGTTCTTGTAGTAGACCTCGAGCAGCGCCTCGTGCATGACCGATTTGGTCAGCGAATCGAGGGCGCGGTAGGGCTCGTCGAAGAGCAGCACCTTGGGGTCGTTCATCAATGCGCGCACGATCTCGACGCGCCGCCGCAGGCCCGAGGACACCTCGCCGGGGAAGTTGTTCTCGGTGCCGCTCAGGCCGGCGTCGGCCATCATGTGGCGCGCCTTCTCGTAGATCGCCTTGCGGTCCATCTTGCCCTGCATCAGCGGACCGAAGGCGACGTTGTCCAGGTTCGTCTTCCAGGGGAACAGGGCGCCGTTCTGGAACACGACGATGCGGTCCGAACCGGGTGCGGCGAGCGGCTTGCCGGGCCCGCACAGGAGCTGGCCGTCGAGGTGGATGCTGCCCGAGGTGATGCTGTGGAAGCCGGCGATGGCGTTCAGCAGCGTCGTCTTGCCGCAGCCCGAGGGGCCGACGATCATGCAGATCTCGCCCGCCGGGATGTCCAGCGTGCAATGGTCGACGGCCATCACCGCCGAGCCCTCGGGGTCGTAGATCTTGACGACGTCGTCGATGCGGATCGCGCCCTGCGTGGCCGCCTGGGGTGCCTGGCGCACCCTGTCACCGAGCGCATTCATCACCGGCCTCCCAGCGCGAGCTCGCGCACGCGCCACTGCATCAGGTAGTCGCCCGCGAGCCGCACGACCGCGCTCGTCGCGTAGCCCACCGCGCCCAGCGTGGCCATGCCGATCACGATCGTCGGGTAGCGCACCATCGTGTACGAGGTGTTGATGACGTAGCCGAGCCCGAATTCGCCCGAGACCATCTCGCCCGCGACCAGCGAGAACCAGGCCACGCCGACCGAGATCTGCAGGCCGGTGAAGATGAAGGGCATGGCGCCCGGCACCACGACCTCGCGGAACACCTGCCATTTGCTCGCGCCCAGGCAGTAGGCGGCGCGGCTGTAGGACTCGTCGATCGACTCCACGCCCAGCATCGTGTTCAGCGCGGTGGCGAAGAAGCTGGCGAGGAAGGTCAGGAAGATGACCGGCGTCTCGCTGCCGGTGAACATCAGGATCGCCAGCGGCACCCAGGCCAGCACCGGGATCGGGCGCAGCGTCTCGAAGACCGGGAAGACGTATTCGCGGAAGCGTTCCGACCAGCCGAGGAAGAGGCCGAGCGGCACGCCCAGCGCCGTCGCGATGACGAACGCGATCGTCACGCGCCGCACGCTGGCCCAGATGTGCTGGTAGTACTCGGGCGTCCAGATCGACAGGCCGTAGGTCGGATTGCGGCTCAGGAATTCATGCACGACGCGCGTGAGTCCCGGCATGTCGCGGAAGCGCGGCAGCTTCCAGACCTCGACCGTCAGGTACCAGAAGGCGAGCATGAAGGCGAAGCCGGCCACCATCAGATAGGGCTTGGGGCTGCGCAGCCATTGCGCGATGCGGAACGCCGTCAGGGCCCAGCCGCTGCCGACGCCGTCGCCCTGCGTCTTCGTGAGCAGATGCGGCACGCGCGCCGCGACCGACTCGGGGGCGTCGAATTCGCGCGTGATCATGGTCGCGAAGCGGCTCATGATGACGTCGCCGGCGGCCGGTTCGCGGCGTATCAGCGACATCAGCGTCTCGCCGTCGATCTGGATCACCTCGGTCGCTTCCTGCGCCGTCGTGCGCGCCAGGCGGCGGCGTTCGCCCTCGAGCACCGCGGCCCAGCCGAAGACGTCGCCGGGGCGCATCACGCGCGCGATGTCGGTCTCCGACTCGCCGACGCGCAATTCGTGCAGCACCGCGCCCTTGGAGACGATGTGCACGAAATCGGCGACGTCGCCGCGGTCGTAGATCATCTGGCCGGGCGCGTAGCTCTTGAGCCGCGATTGCGCTGCGATGTCGTCGAGCAGTTCCTCCGATGCCATCTGGAATGGCATCGCGCGCTTGAGCATGGCGCTGATCTGATCCATGGGGATTCCTCGGACGGTGCGGGCAGGCGGCGCGCCTATTTCCCGGTGTAGGCGCTGTCGGGCATGGCCATGACCTTGCCGACCGGCGCCGTGAGGCCGCGCTCCTTCAGGATCTGCTGCGCGAACTCGGGCATCACCGCCTCGGGCCGCAGCTTGTCGACGCTGATGCTCTTGATCGAGTGCAGGAACACGGTGGCCGAATCGAGCAGCTGGGCCACCGGCGGCGTGATCGCGAAGGGCAGCGTCAGCCGCTGCGGCGTGCCGCCGGAGGCGACCGGATTGCTGCCGTACAGCGAGGACCAGAGCATCTTCTCCTTGAAGCCGGTCGTCTGCTCGGTCGCCATGCGGGCCACTTCCATCGCGTTCTTCGGGTCGGCGACGTAGAGCTCGGCATCGAGTTCGGCGTTCAGCCAGGCGCGCACGATGTCGGGTCGCTGCTTGATGAGGTCGGCGCGCATGGTCAGGAAGGCGCCGTCGGTGGCGCCGACGGTGGCGCCGCTGGCGATGCGGCGGGCCAGGCCCTCCTGCACCAGGCGCGAGGCCGTCGGCTCCCAGACCACGGCGGCGTCGAGCTTGCCGGCGCGGAAGCCGCTCGTGATGACCTCGATGCTCTGGTTGAGCACCGCCGCCGGCGTCACGCCGGCCTTCTTGAAGGCCTCGCGTGCGAAGCGGTCGGCGCAGCTGCCGAGCGGGATGCCGACGTTCTTGCCCTGCAGCCATTTCAGGCCGTCGGCGGCGCTCGCGAACGGGGGCGCGTTGGTGCGCGCCAGCATGATGTTGCATTCGTCGGTGCCGAGGCCGATCGCGGCGACGATGCGGATGTCGGCCACGTCCTGCTTGGTCGTCGAGACGATGCCCGGCATGTCGCCGACATAGCCGATGTTCTCCTTGCCGGCGAGCATCGCGTTGACGATGACCGCGCCCTGCAGGCCGATCGAGAAGTCGACCGTCGAGCCCTTGGGCAGGTACTTCTCGTACAGCTTCTTGCCCCGCATCACGACGCCCGACCAGGACTCCGTGTAATAGGGCTGGTAGCCGATCACCAGGTGCACGGGCGTGCCCGGCTTGCCGTAGTCGATGTCGCCGGCGCGCGCGGCAGGCACGGCGACGAGCCCGAGCGCGGTGGCCAGGGTCGCGGCGACGAGGCGCCACGGCTTCGCGATGTTCCAACTCATATCGTCTCCTTTTTCATGGGTGCCCGGCGTCGAGGCCGGGTTCGAACAAGGTCCGCGCGGCGCGCGGCCGGGTCACTTCCCGCCTCTCGTGCGCAGGTGCTTGGTGATGAGGGTCGACAACTGGCGCATCACGAGGTAGCCCGAGGCCGGCTCCTCGGCGAGCACCTTCAGCACTTCGGCGCCGTTCAGGCGCAGCAGCGTGGACTGCTCGACGCAGGCGGCCTTCGCGATGCGCCGCGGATGGTCCTCGAGCAGCGCCGCCCAGCCGAAGACCTCGCCCTTGCGCAGCATGAAGCCGGCCGGCATCGTGCGATCCTCGCGCCCGATCGCGAATTCCACGCGTCCGGTCTCGAGCACGTAGACGTCGTCGGCCGGGTCGCCGATGTCGTACAGCGTCGCCAGGCTGTCGTGCACCTCGCGGCGGGCCAGGGCGTCGAGCCGCGCGATCACGGCATCGGAGGCGTCGCGGAACAGTTCGGAGACCTTGAGCGCGCTCGACTGCAGCACGAACAGCTGGCCTGCCTCCTGCTCGATGACGAAGCGCTCCAGCGGCGCCTCGGCCAGGCCGACGGCGGCGCCGGTCGTGATGTCCCATTGCCACAGGTGCTGGTGGCAGGTGAGCGTGGCGCCGTCGAAGAAGCCTTCGTCCAGGCACACGTCCTGGTGCGGGCAGATGCCCTGGTAGCCGTAATAGGTGTCGCCGCTCTGGGCGATCAGCACCTTGATGCCGAGCGGACTGTCGAAGCTCTTCATCCCCTGGCTCGGGATGTCGGCTGCCTTGCAGATCGGGATGCGGGCCATCGGGTGTGCTTCAGCTGAACTTGTCGTAGCGGATGTCGCTGCCCGGCACGCGCGCCATGAGCAGCAGGCGCACGCTGGCGTCGACCGCCGGCGCCGGGCCGGCGAGATAGGCGCGCACGCCCTGCAGCCGGCCCTGCATGTGACGCGCGGCGGCCTCGTGCACGAAGCCGGTGTCGAAACGCAGCAGCGAGTGCGCGGCCTGCTCCGCGGCGCTGGCGGGCTGCTCGGAGAGCACGATCGTGATGCGCAGCCGCTCGCCGCTGCGCGCGCGGTAGGCCGCCAGCTCCTCGAGGTAGAAGGCGTCGGCCATCGTGCGCACGCCGAAGAACAGGTCGCCGTCGTGGCGGTCGAAGTAGTTCGACGCCGCGGCGCGCTCGAGGATGGACATCATGCCGGCGATGCCGCTGCCGCCGGCGATGCACAGGATGTTCTTCGCGACCTCGGGGTAGAAGGTCGCGCTGCCCAGGGGCCCGAAGACCTCGACCTCGCAGCCCTCGCGCGGCGTCTCGAACAGCCAGTCCGAGAGCCGGCCGCCGGGCTTGCGCTTGACGACGAAGCGCAGCGTGCGCGCGTGGCGCTCGTGGTTCACCATCGACCAGCCGCGGGCGCCGGGGATCGCGGCCACGCTGACGAGCACGAACTGGCCGGCGTCGAAATCCAGCGCCGCGTCGAGATCGATCGAGAGCTCGATCACGTCGCGCGTCAGCAGCCGCGTCTCGCGGATGCGGCCCTTGCACGCGGCCGGCACGCACACCGCCGGGTCCAGGTCCTCGACGAAGCCGGTGACTTCGAGCGCCAGGTCGCCGACGGCCGTGCACTGGCACATCAGGAACTCGTCGGCCGACTTCAGGTACTTGCGTCCCGGGGCCTCGGCCCAGCCGTCCTCGATCTGGCCCGCGACGAGGCGCGCGCGGCAGGTGCCGCAGGTGCCGCTGCCGCATTCGTAGGGCAGGCCGATGCCGCGCGCGAGGCCGGCGCACAGGATCTTCTCGCCCGCGGCGGCGTCGAAATGGTGCGCGCGATTGCGGGCGTTGATTTGGATCTTCATGGAGCCGCTCAGCCGCGTCGCATCAGAACGGGATGTGGTAGCCGATGCCGAGCATGCGCGTCTCGAGCCGGATGTTGCGGTTGAGCAGGCGCGGGCCGTCGGCGCCGAGGGCGATCTCGTCGTGGATCTTGCCCACGGCGTAGAGCTCGGTGGCGCCGCCGTCGAGCGCGGTCTTGAACACCTGCAGCGCGCTCAGCACCTGGGCGCGCCCGGCCGCCGCGTCCTGGTTCACGATGTAGACCGTGACATGGCGCGTCAGCGGCGACTGGTCGCTGTTGTGGCGCGGCAGGTTGCCGAACAGCGTCTTCAGCCCGGGCTTGTCGTGTTCGAGCCAGATCATCTCCTGGCGGATTTCCGGGCTGTAGGCCGTGATGCGGTAGCGGTAGGCCGGGTCGCAGAGTTCGAGATAGGCGTCGAACTTGCGGTCGTCCAGCGTCATGCAGGAGCGGCAGACGAGTTCGGTCAGGGCATGGCGTTGATCCACGGGCATCCTCGCGTCGGTGATGGTTGCGGGCGCGACGTTCAGGCCGCGGATGCCGTCTCGGCGCTCGGCGCGCTGGCGGGGCGCCCCATGCGGTGGCCCCATTCGGCGTAGAAGTGGCGCATGCCGACCTCGTCGTGGATGGTCTGGTTCTCCTCGCGCCCGTGCAGCACCCAGTGGCTGTCGGTGCGCTCGCGCATCGCCAGGCCCTGGCCGTGCACGCCGAGCAGGTCCTCGTGCAGGTTGCGGCCGAAGGGGCCCCAGATCGTGTTGTGGTCGCGCACGCGCTCGGCGCGCTGCTCGGGCGTGTCGCTCTTCAGGCCCAGGCCGCGGAACTCGATCAGCACCTTGTTCGGGCCCAGGGGGATCGCCGTGTCCATGCGCAGCACCGAGGTGCGCAGGTTGTAGGTCATGCCGGGGAAGACGTCGATCAGCACCCAGCCGCCGGGGGCCAGCCCGGGCCAGCCGACGCCGCGCGCGGCGCTGCCTTCGTAGGCGTCGTACTTGATCGACATCGAGCCGACCGAGGCATGGCCGTTCGGATAGCCCGTGTATTTGCGATCGAAATAACCGGGCTGGATCATGCCGGTGATGCGATTGAAGTAATGCATGTAGTCGTGATAGAACTCGCTGTTCGTGTCGTGCCA
>JAGWVB010000116.1 GCA_018971105.1 Burkholderiales bacterium | reverse complement strand
CCGCAGCCCTGCCGGCCCGGGCCGGCGCGCAGGGGTTCGGCCGCCGGGGAGATTGCTGTCGTGCTGCCATGGCGCGGGGCTTCCTTCGGTGCTCGGGTGCGCGGTGTGGCTGCCGATGCTAACGCCAGATCCGTCCCGGTCACAGGCGCCGGGGCGGCGACGCCGGCGGCGCGCGGCATCGCTGCGCCGCAGCGATGCGCCGCAATGATGCGCCGCCGTCCGGCACGGCGCGGGTTTGCACGCATGACATCGATAGCATTCTGCGTTGAAATCGAACTCCCCCCCCCCTTTCCGACGACCGCCTCCCTTCCATGCCGGCACCCGTCCCAGGCCCTCGATCGCGCCGCGCGTCGACGCGGTCGCCCCGGTGCGCGGCGCGCCCGTCGCAGGCCGGCCATGTCGTTCAGTAAGGAAGAGCGCGCGCTCCTGATGGGAGCGCCCGGCCTCGGGCCGGCGGTGATCGACCGGCTTGAACAGGTCGGCGTCGATTCCGTCCAGCGGCTCGTGGACATGGGCGCCGAGGCCGCCGTGAGCGCGGTCTGCCGGCAGCTCGGAACGCTGTCCTGGGCGAATCGGCTGCGCGCCTTGCAGCGCTTCTGCAGCGCCGCCGAACAGGCGCGCCGGGCGAGCCCGGCGCGCTCGGCCGCAGCCGCCTCGCCGCACCGGATCTGAGGCGGCGCACCGCGCGCGCGGCGATCGAACGGCCGGCTGCAAGCCCGCATGAGAACGGCCCGGCAGGCCTGCGCCTGCCGGGCCGTCGGGCCGGGCTGCCGATCAGAACTTGTACTTCAGCTGCACATTCATCGCGCGCCCTTCCAGCGGCCGGGCGAGGATGACGCCGTTGCTGCCGGCATTGGCGCCAAAGATGCGCGAATTGGATTCGGTCAGGCCGATCGCATTCGTCATGTTCGTGCCCTCCAGGCGCAGCTGCCAGCTCGGGCCGACGTTCGCGACGACGCCGAAATCGACCGTGTTGTAGGTCCCCAGCTGCTGCAGGCCCGACTGGTCCTGGGTGTGCTGGCCGACATAGGTGTCGGTCGCGTACAGCGTCAGGTCACCCCAGCCGGTGACGAACTTGTAGCTCGGCGTGAAGGCGTAATGGACCTTGGGCTGGCGCTGCAATTGCTGGCCGTTGATCGGGGCGCATTGCTGCTGGCCGCTCAGGTCGGTGTAGACGAAGCAGGAATTGTTGTTCGAGTAATGGCCGTCCATGTAGTCGCCGACGAGCGTGAACGTCAGGTTCTCGATCGGGCTGATCGAACCGCGGAAGTTCACGCCCTTCGAATCGGACCCGTACAGCTGCGTCAGGTTGTTGCCGTTGGCGTCCTTCAGCGGCACGCCGGCGCCGTTCGTCGGCGTGTACTGCAGGCCGTTGAACTTCTTCTGGTACACGCTCACGTCGGCGTAGAACAGCGAGGACTGGTACTTGAAACCGGCCTCGATGTTGTTCATCGTCTGCAGCGGCGACGCCGGGTTGTTGCCGCGCACGCCGTTGTCGAAGTCGTTGAAATGGCCGCCCTTGTTCGCACGCACATAGGCGCTGGTGTGCGAATTGAACTCGTAGTTCGCGCCTATCGTCCACGAGGTCAGGTTCTGGCTGTTGGTGTAGCGCGTGTAGGTGCCGTTGCAGATGTTGAAATTGTTGTCGTAGAGCGTGTACGGGTTGTTGTCCAGTCCGCCGGCGCCGGTCGACGTGAAGTTGCAGACATTGTTGTACATGCCCTCGTGCTCGCGCCGGGCCGAGGCGTCGAACAGCCACTGGTTCACCTTCCAGCTGTCCGAGAGGTAGAGCGCGTGGTTGTTGCCGACGCCGTTCTGCGCGATGTTGTAGCCGCCGTAGCCGAGGAAGCCCTGCGGGTCGGTCGCGTAGTAGGTCTGGCCGTTCTGCGTGTACTTGATGGTGATCGGCGTCGCATTCGGCGTGTTCGACATCAGCATCTGGTTGCCCAGCGACCAGGTGTCGCGCATCGTGTAATGCGCCAGGTACAGGCCCGCCGTGAGCGTGTTGCCGGGAAAGAGCTTCTTGCTGAAGCGCAGGTCGTTGTTGAAGTTCTCGAGGTGCTTCTCGATATGCCACCAGCCCTGCGCGATCACGCTCTGGTTCGGGTCGACGGCACCGCCGCCGACATAGCTGACCGTCGAGGCCGCGGCGGTCGTGCCCAGCGACGCCAGCTCGGCGCCCAGGCTCAGCGGGTTGCTGCCCGAGAACAGCGCGTTCGTGTTCATGTTGCCGCCGTCGATGAGGAAGCGGTCGGCCATCTTCCAGCCCTGGCCGAAATCGAGGTCGAGATTGCCGCCGATGAAGCTCATCTGCGCGCCGCGGCCGTCGGCGAGGTTGGCATTCACGCTGCCGGCGCCGTTCCAGCCCGGCAGCGTCACATGCTGGAGCGCCTTGCTGTAATAGGTCGAGGTCAGCGGATCGAATCCGGGGTAGGCGCTGAAATGGCTGGCGCCGGTCTGGATCATCGGGATCGGCGTGATGAACTGGTTCTTGTCGTCGAGCACGCGCGCGTACAGCATGATCGAACCGTTGTCCATGTCATGCGCCAGCGTGGCGGTGAACTGGCCGCCGTCGTCGGCCTTGAACTGCGGATCGCGCACGCCGTTGCTCTGGCGGTAGAAGCCGCCGAAGCTGCCGTACCAGCCGGGCGCGACCTGGAAGCCGTAGAAGCCGTCGATCCGCTTCAGGCCGCCGGTGCCCAGCGTCAGGCCGACATCGCCGCTGGGCTTGGCCGAGCCGGTCTTGAGTATGAAGTTGGCGCTGGCGCCCATCTGACCGTCGGCGAAGACCACCGAGGGGCCGCCCTGGATGATTTCCGCGCGCTCGATCGTGTCGTCGAGCCGGAAGGCCGAGGTGCCCTCGAAGAACGACAGCGTCGGCGTGCCGTAGATCGGCGAGCCGTCGATCTGCACCGTGAAATACGGCGCGTCGCCGCCGCCGGGGATACCGGCGATCTCGATGTTCGCGCCGGTCTGGCCGCCGGTCGATTCGGGCCACAGGCCCGGCGAGACCTTGAGCAGGTCGGCCGTGCTCTTCGGGTTGGCCTGCTTGATCTGCTCGTCGTTGACGCTCGTCACCGAATAGCTGGCGTCGATCTTCCTGCGCCCGCCGACGGTGCCGGTGACGATGATCTGCTCGAGCGCGGTCGGCTGCTGTTCGGCCGCGGCCGGCGCCGCGGGCGCGGGCGCCGCGGCATCGGCGGCGAAGACCGCGTAGGGTGCCAAGCTCAGCGAAATCGCCAGCACGAGCTTGTTACGACGAAACAGACGCTGTGTCATGGATGTGTCTCCTGTGGGGGCGTAGTGGGTGCGATCGCCTGGAATCGATCGAATGGCGGCGCTCCTTCGAGCGAGCGAGTCGATTCTGGGTCGCCAATGACACCGATGTCATTCATACTAACCCTGGGTCTTGGCGCGAAAGCAACGGTTCATCCGGGATCGGTCTTTCGCGCCGCCTGTGCGCGGGTCTGGGCCGCGCGGCGACCGGCCTCAGCGGCGCCGCGCCTGGGCGCCGCCGTCGGCGCGGAACACATGCAGCGCGTCGGCCGGCCAGGACAGTTCGATCGCGTCGCCGACGCGCACCTGCTCGTCGTGGGTCCGCGCCAGCAGCGGCGGCGCCTCGGCGCTGCCGTCGACGCCGCAGAACAGCAGGCTGTGCTCGCCCAGCGCCTCGATATGGCGCACGCGGCAACGCAGTCCGGGCGTGCCCGCGAGCTCGGCGCCGCTGCGCACATGCTCGGGCCGCACGCCGACGGTGATCGCGTCGCCGACATTCAGGCCCGCGCCGGCCACCGCGGCGTTCCAGCGCCGGCCCTGCCATTCGAATTCGACCCCGTGCGGCGACAGCGCCGCGACGCGCGCGGGCACGAGGTTCATGCCCGGCGTGCCGATGAAGCGGGCAGCGAACAAGTTCGCCGGATGGTGATAGAGCGTCATCGGCGCGCCGACCTGCACGACCGAGCCCGCCGCCGGGTCGTCGGCGACCGGGCGCAGCAGCACGATCTTGTCGGCCAGCGTCATCGCCTCGACCTGGTCGTGCGTGACGTAGACCATGCTCGCCGAGGCGTTCTCGCGGTGCAGCCGCGCGATCTCGACCCGCGTGTCCAGACGCAGCGCGGCGTCGAGATTGGACAGCGGCTCGTCGAACAGGAAGACCTTGGGCTTCTTGACGATGGCGCGGCCGATCGCGACGCGCTGGCGCTGCCCGCCCGAGAGCGCGCCGGGCTTGCGCTGCAGCAGCGGCTCGAGCTGCAGGATGCGCGCCGCCTCGCGCACGCGGGCGGCGATCTCCGGGGCCGGCAGGCCCGCGCGCTTGAGCGCGAAGGCCATGTTGTCGTGCACCGTCATGTGCGGGTACAGCGCGTAGCCCTGGAACACCATCGCGACGTTGCGCCGCGCCGGCGGCGTCGCGCGCACCGAGGCGCCGTCGATCGTGATCTCGCCCTCGGCATCGTCGTCGAGCCCCGAGATCAGCCGCAGCAGCGTCGACTTGCCGCAGCCCGAGGGGCCGACGAGGACGCAGAACTCGCCCGCCTCGACGCTGAAATCGACATCGCGCAGGATGGGCACGCCGCCGCGCTGCAGGCTCAGGCCTCGGATCGTCACCTGGGTCATGGCGCTGCCTTCACTTCGAACCGCCGCCGCGGTCGTTGAGGGTGATGAAGTATTTGTTGAGGACGATGTAGATGAGCAGGATCGGGATGATGGAGATCACCGAGCCGGCCATCGTCAGGTTCCAGGCTGCCGATTTCTCGTATTGCTTGGCGGCCGCGTTCAGGCCCTGGGTCAGCATGTACTTGTCGACGCTCGAGATGTAGAGCAGCGGCTTCATGAACTCGTTCCAGACCGCCATGAAGGTGAAGATGGCCTGCGTCGCGAGCGCCGGCACGGCCATCGGCAGCACGATGCGCACGAAGGTCTCGAGCGGCCCGCAGCCGTCGAGCCGCGCCGCCTCCTCGACCTCGGCCGGGAAGCTGACGAAGAACTGCCGCATCATGAAGATCGAGGCGATGCTGACGACCGAGGTCAGCACCAGCGCCATATGCGTATCGGCCAGGCCGAGCCGCGCGACGACGAGGAAGGCCGGGATCATCGTCACCTGCGCCGGCACCATGATGACGATCATCAGCAGCTGGAACACGCCGTTGCGGCCGACGAAGCGCAGCCGCGCCAGCGCGTAGCCGGCGAGCGTGTTGCTGACGACGCCGAGCACGGTGACGATCGCCGCCACCGTGAGCGAATTGAGGAACCAGGTCGTGAACGGCCCGCCGAGGATCTGGCGGTAGGCGTCGAGCCTGAACGAGGCCGGCAGCAGATGGTCGGCGAGCGCGATCTCGTGCATCGTCTTGAACGAGGTCAGCACGGCCCAGGCGAAGGGCGCCAGCGTCAGCAGGCTGTAGCCGACGAGCAGCGCGTACAGGCCGGCGCGCGCCAGGCGCTGCAGCGGCGTCGATCCCGCATTCATGCGTTCAGCCCTTCGGCCTTGACGAAACGCCGCAGCAGCAGCGTCGCGCCGAGGATGATGAGCGTCAGCACCACCGCCAGCGCGCAGGCCAGCCCCATCGTGTTGTAGGTCTTGAACGCGAGCTGGTAGATCAGCAGCGTGAAGGTCAGCGTCGAGTTCTCGGGCCCGCCGTCGCCGCCCGAGAGGATGAAGGCCTGGTCGAAGACCTGGAAGCAGCCGATCAGCCCCATCGTCACGACGTAGAACGTGATCGGCGTGAGCTGCGGCACGCTGATGTGCCAATGGCGCGCGATCGGCCCCGCGCCGTCGAGCGTCATCGCCTCGTACAGGCCCTGGGGGATCTCCTGCAGCCCGGCGAGATAGACCACCATGTGCTGCGGCGTGGTCGAGAAGACGTTCATCAGCATGATGATGGCCAGCGCCCAATGCGGGTCGGAGAGGAAGCGCACGGTGATGCCGAAATGCGCCTGCAGCGCCTGCGTGACGAGGCCGTTGTTATTGAACAGCCACATGAAGATCATCGTCATCGCCGCCGACGAGGTCAGCGTGGGCAGGAAGAACAGCGTGACGAAGGCGCGCCGCATGCGCACGCGGCCGTTGAGCAGGCAGGCCAGCGCCAGCGCCAGCGCCGTCTGCAGCGGCACGACGACGACGACATAGCGCAGCGTGTTGCGGCAGGCGGCCCAGAACTTGTCGTCGTCCCAGAGATAGCCCAGGTTGCGCACCCCGGCCCAGCTCGTCTGGCCGGAGACGATGTCCATCTTGTGGAACGCGGCGTAGAACGCGAACAGCACCGGCGCGAGCGTGAACAGCGTCACCAGCACCAGCGTCGGCGTGAGGAAGCTCCAGCCGGCGACGGCATCGCGGTTGCGGGTGGCGGCGCCGTTCATCGCTGGCGCTCGATCTCTCGATTCGCCGCCGCCTGCGCCCGCGCCAGCGCCTGGTGCACGGTGATCGAGCCGTTGAGCGCGGCCAGGAACTGGTTGGAGAAATTCGAGGCGATCGACGGCAGGCTGGTGCCGCGCGACCACACGGTGGCGTAGGGCACGCCGGCGATATGCGCGGCCAGCAGCGGATCCTGCGTCGCGGCGACGCTTGCCTGCACGCTGCGCCGCACCGGCAGCAGGCCGGCGTAGCGCGACCAGTCGGCGGCGCCGGGCCCCGTCATGTACTGGGCGAACTTGATGCCGCCGGCCGGGTTGCGGGCGTATTTCGGGATCGCATAGCCGACGACGAAGGCCATCGTCTGCGGCTTGCCATTGACCGTGGGCGCGGGCAGGGTCACGAACTTCACGGCCGGGAAATCCTGGTGCAGCGAGGCCAGTGCCCAGGGTCCCTCGATCATCATCACGGCCTTGCCGGCGCCGAAGGCCGCACCCGGCGAATCGGCGCCGAGGTCGTCCTTGGGCGAGAGCAGCGCGCCGGCGCGGCGGCCGTCGACGAAAGCCTGCAGATAGGCCTCGACGCCCGGCACGCCGGTGAGCGTGGCATTGCCGTCGCGGTCGGTGATGGGCTGGCCGTAGGCCTCGATGGCCGAGAGATGGCGCGCGAGATCGGCCTCGAACAGCATCGCGCCGACGCCGCGCGGCAGCCGCTGCTGCAGCTTCAGCGCGAAGGCCATCAGGCCGTCCTCGTCGCGCGGGATGTCGGAGATGGCATGGCCGGCGGCGGCGAGCAGATCGGTGTTGACGTAGAGCGCCAGCGTCGAATAGTCCTTCGGGATGCCGTAGAGGCGATGGTCGGCGCCGCGGAAGGCGTCGAGAAATTGCGACGGGAAATCGGCCGGGTCCTGCAGCGCCGCGTCGAGAGGCAGCAGCACGCCGCTCTGGATCAGGAAAGGCGCATCGGACGAATCGAGGTACATCACGTCGGGCGTGATGCGCGCGGCGAAGCGCGAGCGGATCACGTCCATGTACTTGTCGGTGATCACGACCTTGTTCACCTGGATCCCGGTCGCCTGCTTGAACGCGGCGATGGCGCGGTCCATCGCGTTCGCCTCGGCCGGCAGCGTGGCCCACATGGCGAGCGTGATCGTGTCGGCCGGCTCGGCCGGCGGCGAGCAGGCGCTCAAGACGCTGACCACAGTGACGACGAGGCAGCGCACCCAAGCGGACGCCGCGGAACCGGCTGGGCCGGGCCGCTGGCGTCGCCATCCGGCAAGCATGCCGGATGGCCCTCGCGGGCGAGGATCAGTCCGCGGGGACTGATCCTCGTCACCGCTCGGCTCCCCTGGGGGGAAGGCGCCGCAGGCGCTTCCGGGGGGGGTCATCGCAGCGCCAGGTAGACGGTGCTCCAGAGCTGGGCCGCATTCGACTCGTCGGCGGTCCGGCTCTTGGGGCCGTAGGGGGCGACGACGAAACGGCTGCCGTCATGGTCCCAAGACCAGAGCTCGCTGTTCGCGACCTCGCGCGCGGCGGCGATGCGCTGCCACAGCAGCGCCTGCGCGTCGGCCAGCACCCGGCGCGTCGCGGCGTCGAGATCGTCGCGCGCGAGCTGGCGCGCGAGCCCGGCCGCGGCCAGCGCCTGCTGCCAGGACCAGACGACGGTGCCGTGGTAGCGGTCGTTGGCGAAACGCTCGCGCAGCGCCGCGTCGCCGTAGACCGGGTTCGCCACCAGCATCCCGGCATCGGTCATCAGCCCGGCCGGGAACGGCCGCACGAGCTGCGCGACCTCGCGCCGCAGCGTCGCCGCGTCGGGGCGCGCGAACATCAGCGCGAAGGCGAAATCCGAATGCAGGATGGGCAGGGGATGGCCTGCGGCATCGAGCGCGAGCGCCGAGGCGACGCATTCGTGCGCCGCGCCGCAGTCGGCCAGCGCCGCGGCGGCGACCGCTGGCGGCAGCCGCAATTCGGCCGTGTAGGACTCGACGGCCGCGCGCAGCGTCGCCGCCGGGCGCGCGAACAGGAAGCAATCCGGCGCCGCGTCCTGCCAGACGCGGACCATGGCCTCGAGCTCGTCGAGCGCGCCCAGCGCCGCGAGATGAGGCGCCAGCTCATCGACCCCCTCGAGCATGCGCAGCGCCGCCAGCGCCGCCGGCACGAGCACCGCGTTGACGCTGTAGGGAAAGACGCCGCCGCCCAGACCGTCGGTGCTGTCGCGCCAATCGCCCGCGACCTGCCCCGGCGGCAGGCGGATCAGGTTCGCCGCCACCGGATCGCGCGCGAACGGGCGCGCGCGGGCCAGCACATGGGCGGCATTGCGCATGATCAGTGCGCCGTAGCTGACGCCACCGGCGCTGCGGGTGGCGAGGAAGGAGGCCGCATCGAAGCGGCCGCCGGCCTCGAGCAGGCAGGCCGCGAGCACCGGCAGCAGCATGAAATCGTCGTCGACCATCTTGTGGTCGAGTTCGAATTCGGGCGCGCCGGCCAGCGGCCATCCGGCACCGACGCGCTCGATGAGCGGAAATTCGCCCACGTTCTCCTCATGCGCGACGCGGCCCTGCGCGTCGAGCCGCTCGAGCACCGAGGCCAGCGCGGCGCGCATGCCGGCCGGCTGCAGCACCGGCAGCAGCAGGCGCAGCGACATCAGCGTGTCGCGGCCGAAATAGGTCAGGAAGCGCCAGCCGCCGGCGAGCCAGCGGTCGTCGAAGCTCAGGAATTCGAGCGCCTGGCGCGCCTGCGGCAGATCGGCCGCCGCGGCGGTGAGCAGTTGCGCGGCAGGCAGCGGGCGCAGCGGCGTCTCGCCGGTGGCCGCGACGAGGCGCAACTGCAGGTCCTCGCCCGGCGCGGCGATCAGTTCCAGCGCCTCGGCGTCGGCCTCGACGCGGCCGCCGACGACCTGGAGTTCGAGTCGATAGCCGGCCCGGCCGTCGATGCGGTCGCGCTGCCAGACGATGACCGCGCCGCCCAGCGCGCGCACGAGCTGCGGATCGACGAGTCCGGCCGGCGGCAGGCTGGCGTCATGCTGGTGGTTGCGCAGCACGCGCACGCTGCCCAGCAGCGCGCGCCGGATGCGCAGGCGCGGCCGGTCGGCGCGAACCTCGATCTCGACGCCGCGCAGCGGCCGCCCTTGGCCATCGGCGAGGCGCTGCGCGCGCAGGGGCGCGAGCGCCTGCCAATGCAGCTCGGCCGGCTCGAACCAGATCGCCGCGCCGCTGTTGCCGGCGGCGAACGCGAACAGCAGCCGCGGCGCCGGCCCGTCGGTCAGCAGGCATTGCGCGCAGACGTCGCCGTCGCGCAGCATCAGGTTGTTCGATGGCCCTTCGACGACGCAGTATTGCAGCGCCGCGGCCGTGCCGGCGGCGTTCAAGGCGCCTCGGATTCGGGGTAGAGCCTGGCCAGCGCGACATAGCAGGCGTTGGTCCAGCCGAATCCGTCCTGGGTCGGGTATTCGCCGCCGCCGCCGGCGCGGTCGTCGACGACATCGTATTTCTCGAGCAGCTTGCCGCTGCGCGCGTAGCCATGCTCGACCACGCCCATCCAGCGCGTGGCGATGGCGCGCGCGAATTCATGCTCGCCATAGCGGCGCAGGCCCTCGACGGCCATCCATTGCAGCGGCGCCCAGCCGTTCGGTGCGTCCCATTGCTGCACCGTGTGCAGCGGCGTCGAGAGCAGGCCGTAGCGCGCCAGCAGCGGCCCGCGCACGCTGCGCGCCGTGGCCGCGGCCTGCTGCGGGCTTGCCAGCCCGAGCCACAGCGGCACCAGCGCCGCGGCGCTGAGGCGGTCGCGCGGCTGGCCGCTGGGCCAATGCAGGTCGACGTAATGGCCGAGGTCTTCGCGCCACAGATGGGCATCGATGGCGGCGCGCCGGCGTGCCGCGCGGGCCTCGAAATCGGCCGCCCCGGCGGCGTCGCCGACGGCGCGCCGGGCGGCGGCGATCGCGCCCTCGAGGCCGGCCATCAGGCTGTTGAGATCGATCGGCGCCAGCGCCGTCGTCTCGATCGTCTCCAGCCGCTGCGGGTCGGCGCACCAGCGGCTGCTGAAGTCCCAGCCCGATTCGGCGCCGGCGCGCAGGTCGCGCCACACCGATTGCGGCGGCCGCTCGGGCGCCTGCTCGGCCGTGCGCCGGTCCTCGCGGAACGATTCCTCGCGCGGCGTGTCCAGGTCGTCCCAGTAACGGTTGAGCAGCGCGCCGTCGGCCAGCCTCAGCACATGGCGATGCGCGCTGCCGGGCGCCAGCGCCGCGGCGCCGTCCATCCAGTAGGCGTATTCGCGCTCGAGCTGCGGCAAGTGGGCCGCGAGCAGCGCCGGCGCCGCGCCGGCGAGCAGCTCGACCATCTTGTAGAAGAACGGCGGCTGCGAGCGGCTGACGAAATAGCTGCGGTTGCCGTTGGGCACATGGCCGTAGCGGTCGATCAGGTCGGCGAAATTGGCGAGCATGTCGAGCGCGAGCTGGCGCTGTCCGTTCTCGATCAGGCCGAGCATCGTGAAATACGAATCCCAGTAATAGATCTCGCGGAAGCGACCGCCCGGGACGACATAGGGGCGGGACAAATCGATCAGCGTGTCGGCGCGCGGTGCCGCCGCGGGCGGGCGCGGATGGCGCACGAGCTGAGGCCACAGCGCCTCGATGTGGCGCAGCAGCGCGGCGCGCACCGGACCCGGCGTCAGATTCGGCTGGGTGGTCGGCGGCGCCTCGGGCGGCGCCGGCGGCAGCTCGAAATGCTCGGCGACGAAGGCGGCGAGCGAGAAGCCGGGTTCGCCACGCCGCGCCTCGTAGAGTGCGCGCAGCGCAGCCGGCGCCAGCGCACGCGGCGCGGCGTCGGCGAAGGTCTTGCCGTCGTCGAACAGCCTTTGCATCTGCACGTCGACGAACAGATCGCCGTACAGCCGCGCCGGCGTGCGCGCCAATTCACGCACGACGGCGGCGGCTTGTTCGTTTGAATTCACGACGCCTCTCGCTATCGAGTCACGGCCGGCGCCAGGTGCGCCGCGCCATCGGCCTGCCCACCATGCGCCGCGCGCCGCACGAGCCCGCGGCGGAAGAACCACAGCGCGATCGCCAGCCCCGCCACCGGCACGAGCAGCAGCGCGAACGCGGTGCGGCCGTCGAAGGCCATGAACATGCGGCCGGTGACGAACGAGCCGCTCGAGCCTCCCAGCGCCGAGAAGATCACGATCAGCCCCGTCATCGCCGCATGGCGCGACTTGGCCAGCACGCTGAGCATGGCCGAATTGATCGCCGGGTAGATCGGCGCCAGGAACAGGCCGATGAGCGGGAAGTAATAGGCCACCGCAGGCGCGCGCAGCCAGCTCATCCGCGGATCGGGCTGCAATCCGGCGGACTGCGTAAGCGTGAGCACGATCAGCGCCGCCACCGCGGCGATGCAGGTGTTGACGACCGCGTACCAGCCCACGCGCGCGATCAGCAGCGCGCTCAGCAGGCGCCCGAGCGCGATCGACAGCGGCATGATCACGGTCAGGCCGACGCTCATCGCCGTCGGCATCTTCAGCACGTCGCGGTTGAAGGTCGGCAGCCAGGTGCCCACGCCCTGCTCGATCAGCACATAGATGAAGGCGGCGCCGAGGAAGACGACGACGAGGCCGATCGCCAGCAGCGTCCACATCGCGCCGAGGTCGGCGGCCAGCGACGGCGCGGGGCCGCTCGGGCGCGCCTCGGTCTCGTCGAGGCGGCTCGCGAGCAGCAGCAAGAAGCTGAGCGCGACCACGGCCGCGAGCACCCAGTAGACATGCAGCCAGGCCAGCGAATGCGGATTCGCGTCGTCGATCGCCTGGCTGAACAGCCAATAGCCGCCGAGCACGCCGAACATGAACATGCCCTCGAGCAGGTTCGTGAAGCTCGCGTGGCTGCGCTCGCCGCGCGTCATCAGCCCGATCATCGAATAGGCCGAGACCTTGACGAGCGCGAAGGCGGCACCGATCGTCACCAGCATCAGCTTGATGGCCCAGAACGCGGCCAGCAGCGGCATCGCCGCGCAGCCGGCGCCGACGGCAGCCAGGCCGATCAGCATCGCGTTCTTCAACCCCAGGCGCGGCAGCAGCGAGGCGACGAGGAAGCTGACGATGGCGATCGGCAGGTCCTTGTAGGCATCGAGCAGCGAGGCCTGGGCCTGGCTCGCGCCCATCGACTGCGTCGTCAGCAGGATGATCGAGCCGACGCTGTTGAGCAGCGCGCCGAACACCATGTAGGTGAGGATCACCGCCGCCTTGATGAGGCCGGTGCGGGCCGGTCCGGTGGCTGAGGGCTGGTTCATGGGGCGGCTCGGGTCGGACGAGACATGCGGGCGGGCTCGGGCGGACAGCTGGATCGCAGCGGTGGCCGATTCTGACGTTTCAATGATATCGATGTCAGGGTGGAAAACCCGCGGTCGACCGGGCACCGGAGGCGGGGCGCGGCACGCGGCCGGCGCGGTCGCGCGGCATCAGCGCGCGCCCCGCCCCGTGAGCTCGCGCAGGAGGTCGATCTCGCGCTGGCGATAGGGCGTGCCATCGGCATGGAACAGGTCGTGATGCCAGATCGGCGGCTCGGACCGGATATAGGGATGGTCCCAGGAGTCCCAGGGCAGGCGCGTCTGCGTCTTGCCGTCGACCAGGCCCCAGCTGATCGCCGCGACGTGGTACCGCTGGGCCACCGGCAGCGTGCCGTCGATCGTGCTGCCCACCGTGCGCGCCATGTATTCGGTGCACAGCAGCGGCCGGTGCTGCTGCTGCAGCCAGCGCACATGGCGCTCGAAATCCTCGGGCCATTGGTAGTTGTGGAACGAGACCACGTCCGATTGCTCGACCTGCATGCGCTCGAACGCCGACAGGCCCTGCGGCGACCAGTCGTCGTCGTCCTTGTACAGCCCGCTCGTCAGCGGCTGCACCGGGTCGGCCGCGCGCGCCCAGGCATAGACCTGCGGCAGCAGTGCGGCGACATAGCGGTTCTTGTCCTTCGCATCGGTGCGCGCATAGGCGCTGCCGGGTCCGTTGTCGGGTTCGTTCCAGAGGTCCCAGGCGAGCACGCGCGGGTCGTGGCCGAAGGCGCCGATGACGCCGCTGACATAGGCCTGCAGCCGCGGCCACTGGCGCCGATCGACGAGGGCGCGCGCGCCCGGGCTCTGGACCCAGCCGGAATTGTGGATGCCCGGCAGCGGCGGATGCTGCGGGCCGAGCCTGGGCTGCGGGTCCCAGCAGGAATCGAAGAGCACGAAGATCGTCTCGATGTGATGGCGCGCCGCGATGGCGAGAAAGTCGTCGATGCGGCGCGTGAATCCGGCCGCGTCTTGCTGCCACGGCAGGTCGTGCAGGAACACGCGCACG
>JAGWVB010000407.1 GCA_018971105.1 Burkholderiales bacterium | reverse complement strand
CGGCCGCTATCCCGACGCTTCCCCCGGCTCCCGCGGCCGGGTCGGCCGCCGAAGCGCCGGCCGTGGCCAGCCCCGTGACGCCACAGCGCGCCCCCTAGGAAGCCGGGAGCCAAGCCCGCCCATGCGCCATCCCCTGCCCTACGCGTTCGCGAAAGCGAACAACCTGCTGCTCGAAGACGACGGCAGCCAGCTCGTGCTCTGGGCCGCCGAGACCACGCCCGCGCCGGCGCTCTCGGAGGTGGCGCGCCTGTTCGACGTGTCGGCCTTCGAGCGCGAGGCGGCGGCCACGCTGGCCACGCGCATCGCCGCGGCCTATGCCGGCGGCGGCAGCAGCGCCGCGGCCGTGATCGGCGAGGTCGAGAGCGGCGTCGACCTCTCGCGCATGATGCAGGAACTGCCCGCGGTCGAGGACCTGCTCGAGGCCGCCGACGACGCGCCCATCATCCGCATGCTCAATGCGCTGCTGACGCAGGCCGCCAAGGACGGCGCCAGCGACATCCACATCGAGCCCTACGAGCGCAGCTCGTCGGTGCGCTTTCGCGTCGACGGCACGCTGCGCGAGGTCGTGCAGCCGAACAAGGCGCTGCACGCGGCGCTGATCTCGCGCCTGAAGATCATGGCCGAGCTCGACATCGCCGAGAAGCGGCTGCCGCAGGACGGCCGCATCTCGCTGCGCATCGGCGGGCGCGCGATCGACGTGCGCGTCTCGACGCTGCCCTCGGCGCATGGCGAGCGCGCCGTGCTGCGCCTGCTCGACAAGGCCGAATCGCGCTTCACGCTCGAGGGCCTGGGCATGGACGGCCAGGTGCTCTCGCGCTTCGAGCGCCTGATCCAGCAGCCGCACGGCATCGTCCTCGTCACCGGGCCCACCGGCTCGGGCAAGACGACGACGCTGTACGCGTCGCTGGGCCGCGTCGACACGGCGACGACGAACGTGCTCACGGTCGAGGACCCGATCGAGTACGAGTTGCCCGGCATCGGCCAGACGCAGGTCAATCCGAAGATCGAGCTCACGTTCGCGAAGGCGCTGCGCGCGATCCTGCGCCAGGACCCGGACGTGATCATGATCGGCGAGATCCGCGACTACGAGACGGCGCAGATCGCGATCCAGGCCAGCCTCACCGGCCACCTCGTGCTGGCGACGATCCACACCAACGACGCGCCGTCCTGCGTGACGCGGCTCATCGACATGGGGGTCGAGCCCTACCTGCTGTCGAGCAGCCTGCTCGGCGCGCTCGCGCAGCGCCTCGTGCGCAAGCTCTGCACCGCCTGCCGGCGCCAGGACGGGGAAGGGCGCTGGCACCCGGTCGGCTGCCCGGCCTGCACGCACACCGGCTACAAGGGCCGCACCGGGGTCTACGAGCTGATGGTCGTCGACGAGTCGCTGCAGGCGCTGATCCACGGCCATGCCGCGGAGCAGGACCTGGCCGCGGCGGCGCGCGCCAACGGCCTCATGCCGATGCGCGACGACGGCGAGCGGCTGGTGGCCAGCGGCGTGACCTCGGCCGAGGAAGTCATCCGCGTGACCCGCGACTGAGCGGGCCGGCCGCCGACACACCCATGCCCGCCTACCGATTCGAAGCCCTCGACGCCGCCGGCAAGGCGCACAGCGGCCTGCTCGAGGCCGACAACGCCAAGGCCGCGCGGGCCCAGCTGCGGGCGCGCGAGATGGTGCCGCTGGCCGTGACGCCGGTGTTCCTGGGGCCGCAGGACGCGGCCGCGGCGCGCTTCACGCGGCGCGTCTTCACGACCACCGGGCTCGTCGTCTGGACGCGCCAGCTCGCCGGCCTCGTCGGCTCCGGGCTGCCGCTGGAGCGCGCGCTGACGGCGCTGACCGAGGAGGCCGAGAACCCGCGCCAGCGCGAGCTCGTCGCGCATCTGAAAAGCGAGGTCAACGCCGGCAGCGCCTTCGCGCGCGCCCTGTCGACGGCGCCGCGCGAGTTCGACGAGGTCTACCGCGCCGTCGTCGCCGCGGGCGAGCAGAGCGGGGCGCTGGGACGCGTGCTCGAACGCCTCGCCGACGACCTCGAGCAGCAGCAGGCGCTGCGCGGCAAGGTGCTCGGCGCGATGCTCTACCCGGCCATCGTCTCGACCGTCGCGCTCGTCATCGTCATCATCCTCGTCACCTGGGTCGTGCCGCAGATCGCGGGCGTGTTCGTGAACTCGAAGCGCGCGCTGCCGGTGCTGACGGTGGCGATGCTGGCCATCAGCGCCTTCGTGCGCCATTGGGGCTGGCTCGTCGCGCTGGCGCTGGCCGGCGCCGTCACCGCCTTCGTGTTCGCGCGCCGTGCGGCGCCGTTCCGCGAGCGCAGCGATGCCGCGTTTCTCAGGCTGCCCATCATCGGCCGCCTCGCGCGCGGCTACAACGCGGCGCGTTTCGGCGGCACGCTGGCGATGCTGGCCGGCGCCGGCGTGCCCATCCTCAAGGCGCTGCAGGCGGCGGCCGAGACGCTGGGCAACCGCGCGATGCGCGCCGACGCCATCGACGCGCTGGTGCAGGTGCGCGAGGGCGCGCCGCTGGCCAACGCGCTCGCCGGCAAGAAGCGCTTCCCGGGCCTGCTGGCGATGTTCGCGCGCCTGGGCGAGCAGACCGGCC
>JAGWVB010000406.1 GCA_018971105.1 Burkholderiales bacterium | reverse complement strand
TGGCGCTGCTCGGTGCGGCATCGCTACGGCCCTGGGGGCTGGCGCTGGCCTGGGGCGCCGCGACGGTGGGCGCCGCGGCCGCCTGCGGCCTGGCGGCGCGCCGGACCGATGTCGCTGCGTTGCGGCTCGATTGGCGGCTGGCCTGGGCGCTGGCCTGCGCGGCGCCGGCGGTGGCGCTGGCCGATGCCGATGCGCGAGCGGCGCTGGCCTTCGTCGTCTCGCTGCTGGGGCTGGCGCTGGGCGATGCGCTGGCGCCACTGCGCCGCGTCTACCTTTTGGGGGCGCTGCTGCAGCTCGCGGCCTTCGCGCCGCTGGCGCCGGCCGGCGGCTGGCGCTGGGCCGGCGTCGCGCTGCTGGCCAGCGCCGCTGCCGCGGCCTGGGCGGCGCAGCGTCGCGCCGCCTGGCTGCGCGACACGGCGTTGCGCTGGCGCGCCGGCGAGGAACTCGAGCGCACGCGCCAGGAGCGTGACCAGGCGCTCGGTGCCGGGCTCGAGAAGAGCCGCTTCCTGGCCATCGCCAGCCACGACCTGCGCCAGCCCGTCCATGCGCTGGGACTGTTCGCCGCCACGCTGCACAAGCGGCTGCAGCGCACGCCCGACGTGGCGCTGGCGCGCAACCTGATGCGCGCCATCGACGGCCTCGAGCGCTCGTTCAGCGCCATCCTCGACATCTCGCGCCTGGACGGCGGCGCGGTGGCGCCGCACCTGCAGACCTTCGCGCTGCGCGACATCTTCCGCCGCCTGCACATGCATTACGCCGGCCAGGCCGAATTCGTCGGCCTGGGCCTGCGCTTCGCGCCCGGCGGCAAGTCGGTCACCAGCGATCCGCAGCTGCTCGAACGCATCATCGGCAACCTGGTGCAGAACGCGATCAAGTACACCGCGCATGGCGGCGTCGTCGTCGTCGCGCGCAGCACGGCCAGCCTTGTCAATGTGGAGGTCTGGGACACCGGCTGCGGCATCGCCGCGTCGGACCTCGGGCGCATCTTCGAGGAGTACTACCAGGTCGGCCGCGGCGACCGCGACCGCATCACCGGCCTGGGCATGGGACTGACGATCGTCAAGCGGCTGTGCGAGCTGATGAACCTGCGCCTGGAGGTCGCGTCCACGCCCGGGCGCGGGACGATGTTCCGCGTCGGCGTGCCGCTCGGCGGCCTGCCTGGCATCCAGGAGGATCTCGCCCCCGCCGACACGCTGCCGATGGCCGTCGAGACCCAGCGCATGGTGCTCGTCGTCGACGACGAGGAGCCGATCCGCGAGGGCCTGCGCCTGCTGCTGCAGGAATGGGGCTATCAGGCCATGACGGCGGCCGACGCGGCGCAGGCCGAGGCCGCGGTGGCCGATCTCGAGGGCCGCGTCGACCTCGTGCTCAGCGACCTCCACCTCGGGGGCGGTCCCGACGGCCAGCAGGTCATCGCCAGCGTGCGCCGGCTGTGCGGGCGCGAGGTGCCGGCCATCCTCGTCACCGGCGACACCACCGTCGACACGGCGCTGCGCGTCGCCGCCAGCGGCGATCCGGTGCTCGTCAAGCCGGTGCAGCCCCGCCGGCTCTTCGACGCGATGCAAGCCGTGATGAATTGACCCCCCGAAGCGCCTGCGGCGCCTCCCCCCAGGGGGCGACCCCGGCGGCCCGGCAAAGCCGGTGCCGCGGCGTCTGCTCGGGCGCGCCTGAACTTCATTGCGAACGCAGCCCCCCTACGTTGGCGGTCCCCGTGGGCCTGCGGCGGCGGCGTCCAGATGACTTTCGACCACTGCGGCCAGCGCCGCGCCCTTCTAGAGTGGTGCCCGACTGCAGGCTGAACCCGAACCGTCGACGCACTCCATGCCGCTTAAAAACACCGATCTCGAAGCGCTGCTGGCCCCGCTGGCCGGGGACGCTCCCTGCGGCGCCGCGCTCGATTTCGACCCCCGCTTCCAGGCGCTGCAGGCCGCCGCCACCGGCAAGCCGGAGCGGCAATGGGGCGACCGCATCTACGCGGCCGAGGATCCCGACTGGCCCGCCGTCGACGCGCAGGCGCTGGCGTTGGCCGCCGTCTCGCGCGACCTGCGCGTGGCCGTGCTGCTGCTGCGCAGCGGCACCCGGCTGCAGGGCTACGGCGCCGCGGCGACCGGGCTGCGGCTCGTGCAGCAACTGCTGCAGCGCCACTGGGACCATGTCCACCCCGAACTCGACCACGAGGATGGCGACGACCCGACGATGCGGCTGAGCGCGCTGGCGCCGCTGTTCGCGCGCGAGGTGCTGCCCAGCGAACTGCGTGCCGCCGCGCTCGCGCCCGAGCGCGGCAGCCTGCGGCTGCGCGACCTCGAACTCGGGCTCGGCCGCGCCGAGGCCGACCCCGGCGAGACGGTGCCGACCGAGGCCGGCACGCTCGAAGCGCTGGCCGGCCTGCTGCAGCGCCACCCGGAAGTGGCCGACGCGGCGCAGGCCGCCTTTGAGGCGGCGCAGGCCATCGTCGCCGAACTCGAGGGCCGCCTCGGCGCCGCCCAGGTGCCGACCGCCGCGCCGCTGCTCGACCTGCTGCGCCTTCCCGTCGATGCGATCGCGCGGCTGCGCGCCCCGGCCGGCGCGGCCACGGTCAGCGGCACCGCCGCCGGCG
>JAGWVB010000405.1 GCA_018971105.1 Burkholderiales bacterium | reverse complement strand
GGCGCTCGAGGCGCGGCTGCGCGAGGCGCCCGCCGCGCAGCGCGCCGCGCTGCTGAACCAGCTCGGCATCGCCGAGCGCCGCGCCGGCCATTTCGACGCCGCGCGCCGCGCCTACGAGGGCGCCATCGCCGCCGACCCGCAAGCCGCCGCGCCCGCCGTCAACCTCGGCATCCTGGACGACGTCTACCTCGGCCAGCCGGCGCAGGCACTGGCGCTGTACCGCCATGCCGCCGAGCTGCAGCCCGATGCGCGGCTCGGGGCCTGGATCACCGAACTGGAGCACCGCAAGCCATGAACCATCGCCACGCCCGGATCCTGCTCGTCGCGGCCCTGGCGGCGGCCGCGGCGGCCACGGCCCTCGGCGCCCATGCGCAGGACCGCACCGAGGTCGAGCGCACGCGCATCGTCGGCAACCGCGAACTGCCCAAGGTGCTGACGGTCGTGCCATGGAAGAAGCCCTTGCCGGGCCAGCTCTTCGGCCACCCGCTGCCGAGCCTGCTCGACGCGCCGCCGCAGCCGCTGGCCCCGACCGAATTCCGGCGCCGCACCCAGGCCGCGACGCCGACCGCCCAAGACCACGGAGAGACCCGATGAGCACATTCGACACGGTGGTGAAGTTCTTCCAGGACTGCGGCGCCTTCCTCTATCCGAGCCTGGCGATGCTGGCCGCGGGGCTGGCGATCGCGATCGAGCGCTTCCTCTTCCTGACGCGGGCGCGGCGCGACAACCGCCGCGTCTGGGACCAGTTGCTGCCGCTGCTGCAGAAGGGGCGCTACGCCGAGGTGCGCACGCTGACCGATGCGTCCGACGCGGCGGTGGCGAAGATCGTCGCCAACGGCCTCGACCGCATGCAGGACACGGGCAAGCGCGACGACATCGACCACGCGATGGAGGAAGGGATGATGGAGATCGTGCCGCGGCTGGAGAAGCGCACGCATTACATCGCCACCTTCGCCAACACGATCACGCTGGTCGGCCTGCTCGGCACCATCATCGGCCTCATCAAGGGCTTCACCGCGGTGGCGCAGGTGAACCCGGCCGAGAAGGCCGAGATGCTCTCGGCCAGCATCTCGGTGGCGATGAACAACACCGCCTTCGCGCTCATGGTCGCGATCCCGTTCCTGCTCATCCATGCCTTCCTGCAGGCGCGGGCGTCGGAGATCGTCGACAGCCTCGAGGCGGCGAAGATCACCTTCCTGAACCAGGTTCAGAAGCTGCGCGACCGAAGCCCCCACTGACATGAGACTCCGCCGCCTGCGCAAGCCGGTTGCGCATCTGGAGATCACCGCCTTCATCAACCTGATCGTGGTGCTGGTGCCGTTCCTGCTCTCGACCGCGGTGTTCACGCATCTGGCGGTGATCGACCTGAAGCTGCCGCAGGCGGCGGCCGACGCGCTCGCGCGCATCGAGCCCGGACGGCTGCAGCTCGAGGTCGTGCTGCGCCGCGACGCGATCGAGGTCGGCGACCGCGCCGGCGGGCTGATCGAGCGCATCCCGCGCGACGGCCACGAGATGGCGGCGCTGGCGGCGGCGATGCTGCAGATCAAGCGCAGCCACCCCGAGCAGCGCGACGCCACGCTGCTGTCCGAGCCCGAGGTGCCCTACGACGACCTCGTGCAGGCGATGGATGCGATGCGCAGCACGGTCTCGGCGCGCGGCGCGCAGGCGGTGCGCGTCGAGCTGTTCCCGCAGATCGCCATCGGTGACGCGCCGCCGCCAGGCGGCGCTGGGAACGTTCGGCCGCCGCCAGGCGGCGCTGGGAACGTTCGGCCGCCGCCAGGCGGTGCCGGGAGCGTTCGGCCGCCGCCAGGCGGCGCCGGGAACGCTCGGCCGCCCGCCGCCGCCCATGACGCCGCGCCGCGCGGCGCGGGGAGCCACTGATGGCCGCCGCCTCGGGGATCGAGCGCCGCGCCGCCCGGCGCGCACGCAACCAGACCCTGGTCGACCTGAACCTGGTCTCGCTCATCGACGTCTTCACGATCCTCATCTTCTTCCTGCTCTCGAGCGCCGGCGGCGTCGAGACGCTGGTGAGCCCGAAGGCGGTGCAGCTGCCGCTGGCCCATGCCGAGCAGGCGCCCCAGCCGGCCGTCGTCATCGTCGTCGCCGGCGACGACATCCTCGTCGACGGCCGGCGCGTCGCGCGCGTCGCCGACGCCGCGGGCGCTGCCGACGACCGGATTCCGGCGCTGCGATCGGCGCTCGATGCGCTCGCCGCGCGCGCGCCGCTGCGCAGCGAAAACGCCGGCGCAGGCCGCGCCGTGACCCTGATGGCCGACAAGGACATCCCGTACCGGCTGCTGCGCAAGCTGCTCGCGACCTGCGCCGATGCCGGCTATGTCGATGTCGCTTTCGCGGTGCGCAAGAAGGAGGGGGTTTGAGCGACGTCGCCGCCGCCTTGCCCGCGCCGGGCTCGTTCCGCGTCCCGGTGCTGCCCTGGACCGCTGCGGCCGCGGACGAACGGCGTTTCCGTCGCATCCTGCGCGCGACCTGCGCGCTGCTGCTGCTGGCCGGCATCGCCCTGCCCTGGGTACGGCTGCCGCCGCCGCGCGTCGAAGCGCCGCCGCTGCCGCCGCCGCTGGCGCGCGTGCTGATCGAGCCCG
>JAGWVB010000404.1 GCA_018971105.1 Burkholderiales bacterium | reverse complement strand
CCGCCCGGCGCCCGGCGTGCGCGCAGCGGCGCCGCCGCACACCCCAGTTCCCTACAATGCGGGGCTCGCCGATCCGGGGCACCCGCCGCGTGCCGAAGCAAGCCTCACAGAGGGAGTCCGCCTTGTCATTGCCGTCCTCCGCGCCCGGTGCAGCCGGGGCGCCCGCTGCCGCGATCGCACCCGAACAGCGGGCGCTCGAACATGAACTGGCGGTGCTTTTCGTGCAGGCGCTGAACCTCGAGGTCAAGCCCGACGACATCGACCCCGAGGCGCCGCTGTTCGGCGACGGCCTGGGGCTGGATTCGATCGACGTGCTCGAGGTCGCGCTCGAGGTCTCGCAGCGCTACGGCTTCCAGCTGCGCTCCGACGACGAGAACAACCAGCAGATCTTCCGCAACCTGCGCAGCCTGGCGCTGCATGTCGCCCAGCACCGCAAGCACTGAGAGCCGCGGCTCCGGCTCGCCCTGCGGCGAGTTGGACGGCGCGAAGGCCGTGGCCGCCCCGGCCGCGGCCGAGCCGACCACGGCGCGCCTGGCCACGGTCGGCGCCGCGGTCGGCGGCTACGCGCTGCTGACGAACTGGCTCATGGTCCATGCCGCGCACCAGCCCTGGGCGGTGGCGCTGGTGTTCGCGCCGCTGCTCGCGCTGCTGGCCGGCGCGGCCTGGCAGCTGCGCTCGCGCGCGCTCGCCGCGGCGGTAGCCGGCGGCGTCGCACTGCTGGCCTGGGTCGTGCGGTCGGGCGGCGTCGCCGACATCGACCGCCTCTACGTGCTCCAGCATGCCGGCTTCCACCTCGCGCTGGCGCTGGTCTTCGGCGTCACGCTGCGGCGCGGCGCGACGCCGCTGATCTCCGCGCTGGCGCTGTCGGTGCATGGCCACCTGACGCCGACGATGCGCGACTACACGCGGCGCCTGACGGCCGCCTGGGCGCTGTACTTCGTCGCCATGGTCGCCGTCTCCTTCGCCCTCTATGCGCTCGCGCCCTGGGCCTGGTGGTCGTTCTTCGGCAACCTGCTGACGCCGCTGGCGGCGCTGGCCTTCTTCGTCGGCGAGCATGTCCTGCGCTACCGGCTGCATCCCGAATTCGAGCGCGTGACGCTGCACACCGCGATCGAGGCCTGGCAGCGCCATCAGCGGAGCCCGCGATGAGCCCGCAGGCCTTGCCGAGGGCCGAGCGCCGCGACTCCAGGTCGGCCGGCGCCGACCTGGACGGCCCGAAGGCGGGGCGCGTCTTGCGCCGGGCGCATTCCCGCTCGGCGCGACCGGCCGCATGCCGCAGGGTGCGCGATTGAGCGCGCCGCTGCTCGGCGCGCGCGATCTCGACGCCCCGCTGGCCTGGCGCCAGGGCGCGGCGATCAGCGCCGGGCGTTTCCTCGCCGAGGCCCAGGCCCTGGCCGCGCGGCTGCCGGCGCAGGGCCGCCCGATCAACCTGTGCCAGGACCGCTACCACTTCGCGCTCGGCCTCGCGGCGGCGCTGCTGCGCGGCCAGACCAGCCTGCTGCCGCCCAATGCGATGGCCGAGACGCTGCGCCAGGTGCCGGCCGCCGGCGCCGCGCCCTACCTGCTCGCCGACGACGCGACGCTGGACCGGGGCGCGCTGCCGCTGCTGCTGGTGCAGCGCCCCGCGGTCGCGGCGCCGGCGACCGCGGTGCCGTGCATCGACGCCGGGCTCGAGGCCCTGTGCCTGCTGACCTCGGGCAGCACCGGCGCGCCGCAGCCGCATGCCAAGCGCTGGGGCACGCTGGTGGCCAACATCGGCGCCGAGGCGGCACGCCTGGCACAGATGCTCGGCCGCCCCACGCTCGCCGGACTGACGCTGGTGGCGACGGTGCCGCCGCAGCACAGCTACGGGCTCGAATCGAGCGTGCTGCTGGCGCTGCTGGGCGGCTGCGCCTTCGACGCCGGCCGGCCCTATTTCCCGGCCGACATCGCCGCCGCGCTGGCGCGGCTGCCGCGGCCGCGCGCGCTCGTGACGACGCCGTTCCACCTCAAGACGCTGCTGCGCGCGGGCGTCGAGCCCGCCGGCGCCGATCTGCTGCTGTCGGCGACGGCGCCGCTGTCGCCCCAGCTCGCGGCGCAGGCCGAGCGCGAACTCGGGGCGACGCTGATCGAGATCTACGGCTGCACCGAGGCCGGCCAGGTCGCGACGCGGCGCACGACCGCGGGCGATGTCTGGACCGCGCTGGGCGAGCTGCGCCTGACGGCCGAGCCGGGGGACGCGGGCGGGCGCGTCGTCGTCGCCGGCGGCCATGTCGGCGACCCGACGCCGCTGGCCGACATCCTCGAACTCCAGAGCCCGACGCGCTTCCGGCTGCTGGGCCGCGCCAACGACCTCATCCATGTCGCCGGCAAGCGCAGCTCGCTGGCGCACCTGAACTTCCACCTCAACCGCATCCCCGGGGTCGAGGACGGCGCCTTCTGGCTCCCCGACGAGATCGCCGAGGGCGTCGTGCGCACGGTGGCCTTCGTCGTCGCGCCGACGCTGCGCGCGGGCGACATCGTGGGTGCGCTGCGCGGGCACCTGGAACCGCTCTTCATCCCGCGCCGCATCGTCCACGTCGAGGCGCTGCCGCGCGAGGCCACCGGCAAGCTCACCGCGGCGGCGCTGCG
>JAGWVB010000115.1 GCA_018971105.1 Burkholderiales bacterium | reverse complement strand
CTGCGCCGCCGCGTGCATGCCGGGCTGAACAAAGGCGAGGCGCGCAACGCGCTGGCCCGCGCCGTGTTCTTCAACCGCCTGGGGGAAATCCGCGACCGCAGCTTCGAGCAGCAGCGCTACCGAGCCAGCGGCCTCAACTTGGTCACGGCCGCCATCGTGCTGTGGAACACGGTCTATCTGGAGCGGGCCGCGAACGCCTTACGTGGCCACGCTCAAGCCGTCGATGACGGCCTGTTGCAGTACCTGTCGCCGCTCGGCTGGGAGCACATCAACCTGACCGGCGATTACCTCTGGCGCAGCAGTGCCAAGATCGGCGCGGGAAAATTCCGGGTCCAGCCGACATACATGTAAAAATAGGACATAGAACCGTTTGAAGCCGGTTTATGCCCTGCCGTGGCTCAGATTGGTAGCGATGGATCAATCGGCTCTGGGACAGCCTCAGCGTCGATGATGTAGTCGCCGAATCGCTTGATGTGGCTGGTGACGTAAGGGCTCAAGGTGGCCACATCCTCGCGGGCGATCGGGAATCCTTCCGCCTTGAGCTCCCGCAGGATACGGGTCTGGTCTACCACGTTGTGGAAGATGATCGCATTGGCCACGAGATCGTTGTACTTAATGATTTTTTCCTGCTCTTCGGGGTCATTATCGGCGATGACCCCTTCCCCGCCAAAGAACAGCCACTTGGAAAAGCCGTTGTAGGCTTCTACCTTGTTGGTGGTTGCGGTGATCTGCTCGCGCAGTTCGAGGTCAGAGATGTATTGCAGCAAAAATGCTGTGCGCACTACCCGCCCGAGTTCTCGGAATGCCTGGTAGAGCCGGTTCTTGCGGCTGTAGTTGCCGAGCTTGCGTAAGAGCGTCGACGACGAAATCTTGCCGGCCTTGATGGACAGCACCACACGCACCAGGTCTTTCCAGTGGGTCTCGATCAAGTTCCAGTCGATGGCGTCCTTGAACAGCGTGTCGATGTGCTCGTAGGTTGTCTCCTTGCTTGGCCGGAAAAACACCAAGTCATGCCAGTTGCGGATGCGCGGCATCAGTTTGATACCCAGCAGATAGGCCAGAGCAAAGACCGGTGCCGATTGCCCCTGAGTATCGGCATGCACCGTATCGGGCTGAATGTCCGACTTGTTTTGCAGCAGGCCTTCGATGATATAGACCGCCTCCCAGACGCCGCAGGGAATGAAATGACTGAACAGCGCCACGTAGTTGTCGGCCACATGGTGGTAGGCGATGCCGCCATAACCGCCGTAGCGGATGTGGTATTCCGCCAGGAGGTTCTGGTCGAACATGTCGAACTTGGTGCCGTCGGCCGCGGCCGATTTGCCCTCGCCCCACACCTTGGGCAACTGGAAGCCATGGTAGCGGTTGATGATGTCCCGCAGTGCCGCGTTGAGCTTGTTGGCATTGACATGCCGACGGTTGATGAACGACAGCATGTGGGGCGTCACGGCGCCGCGCAGGTGGCGCGATGCCTGCATTGGCCCAAGATTGCAACCGTAAGTGAAGGCTGTGAGGATATAGCGTTCGCCGTGGTTCTCGATCTTGGGATCGGAGCCGGATAGCGGCCCGAAGTGCCGGTTCCAGCTGGTCCAGTGTGCGACGTTGCAGAGCACGTCGATGACGTTGCGTTCCGGCAGGCGCTCCAGTAGCGCCGTTTCTAGCGCCCGAGCCGACGCTTTCGGCTCCCGCGGCGTGCTGCGCTTCAACATCGGCAGCCCAGCTTCGTCGATACCCAACGATTTGTTTTCCGGGAAACCGGCATCCACGGTCACCGCGATCTCGGTTAGGCTATCACGCAGGCTTGTGGTGAACCCCGCGGCATCGGCTGCAAAATCCAACTGCGCGCAGTAGTCAGTGACCAGCGGCTCGCACTCCTCCCAGGACAGAAGTTGCTCCCGATAGTCGGCATAGGCTTCGGAGCCCTGGATGGAGACATCGCCTGACTTGATCTCGGCCGCCAGTGCAGAGAACACGCAGACCTCGAAGTGTGGCCGGCTGATACGCTCGCCGTCGTCTGTCTTCACGAGCACGGTCCGCTTCCAGCGTTCGTTGCTGAAAGAGAGGTCCACGGCCTCGTCGATCCAGGCGCCTTTGCGGTTCTCATGGGCGAGTAACGCGTCGAGAGCCTGCATCAGCGACTGGTCTTCGCTGGTCGAGGTCATGGTCAAGAGATGCACCATGCGGAACAGGGTCGGCCGATGGCTGCGGTAGAAGCGCCAGAGCAGCGGAAAGTAGTTATCGCCGCTAAAGGCGTTGATAGCCGTGCAATCCTCCTGCAGGGCCTGGGTGCCACCACGGTTCGACAACAATGAGCGGATGGAGCGGCCGGCTTCGGCGTCCGCCGGCTGGGTCTCCAACACCTGGATGACATCCGCGAGGGTGGCCACCAGGTGCTCGGTCTTGTGGCGGTAGCGGATGCGCAGCCGTTCCAACTCGTCCTTGCCACGCCGATGGATGTGGCTCATGCGTTTGATGAACATGTCGGCCAAGTCATCGCGGGCCTGCACACGTGCACGGTGGATCAGGCTCAGAACCAATACGTAGCGCTTGGGCGAGGTGAATTTCTTCAGTTCCGCGGCGTCGAGCGCCTTGGCCTCTGCGGCAAAATGCTTGATCTTGGCGTTGGGAATATCGGCCAAGTGATGGTCGGCGCCAACGGTGTTCGACAACTTGACGATGTGGTCGAGCAACTCCTGCAAGTGCTCCAGGGAGGAGCGCTTGGGGAGTTGCTTGAGGGCGAAGAACAGGCTCTTCTTCTGGGGGCTATCGCCGACTTCCAGCAAGGCGTCGAGTTGCCCACGCTCGGCCTCGGTGAGTTGCGCCAGCACCGCCTCGAAGAAACGGCCATTGACCAAGGTACGGATGCGCCGCGAGAGCCGGTCGAGGGTGCTGAAGGCCGGCAGCTCGATACGCTGGCGCACCAGTTCCTCGATGGCGACGTTGATGAGGTCGGCCGGGTTGTCCATGACCTCGGCGGCAGTCGCCATTGCCTCACTCGCCACCCGCAGTCCCTCGTCGCCCCAGGCCGAGACACTCAGGCGCTCGCGGATCGCCAGGTGATGCCGGTAGAGGGTGCGCGGCTCGGCATAGGCAGCCGATATTTCCGCATCGATGCCGGCCGTGGCGCGCACATGCTGGACGATGGCCACCGGAATGTCCTCCATCGCCGGGAAGTAGCCCAGCCGCTGGAATGCCTTAAGCAGCAACAGCAAGCCGAAGCGTGGTTGGATCTTGCGCGCGATGAGCCGTGCGAACTGTAACTCGTCCTCGGTCGGCGTATAGAGCGTGTCCAGTTCCCGCGCCGATGGGCTGCGTTTGAAGCGGGGATAGGCGGTGCGTTCAATCGAAGCCATTGAGGGTTTGCCTCTTCTTGTTGCTTTCCGGTTTCAGGCGGATATGCGGCCGGCCAGCAGGATTACGCCTGCTGGCCATATCTGATGGGATGGGACTATGGGGTGGCAACGGCCCCGAAGCGGCCGTAGCGCAGCGCGAGGCTGGGCATTACCAGCAGATTGAGCGCGGTGGAGGTGAAGAGCCCCCCCAGGATGACCAATGCCATAGGGCCTTCGATTTCCCGTCCCGGATCGCCGCTGCCGATGGCGAGCGGCAGAAGCCCGAGCGCAGTAGCGAGTGCTGTCATCAGGATCGGCGTAAGGCGTTCGACGGCGCCCCGCAGAGCAGCCTCCGGCCCCCAGGCCATGCCTTCCACATTGACCAGGTGGTCGTAATGGGAGAGCAGCATCACCGAATTGCGCAGGGTGATACCGAAAAGTGTCACGAACCCAACCAAGGAACCGAGCGAGATGCCGCCGCCGGTGCCGAAGACGGCGAGCACCCCGCCGACCAGAGCGAACGGCAAGTTGAGCAGCACGAGGTTGAGGTTGCGCCAGCGCCCCAGCGTGATCCAGAGCAACAGGACGATGGCTATGGCGGCGATCACCGAATGGACCAGCAGGTCGCGTAGGGAGGCCGCCTGGGCTGCGGCGGCGCCGCCGAACTCGACATAGTTGCCGGGACTCAGGTGCACCTTAGAGAGGTTTTGCTTGGCATCGGCGACAAACGAGGCTACGTCCCGGCCGGCGACGTTGCAGGTGATGGTCTGCACCCGCCGGGCGCCGGTGTGCAGCACCACGTAGCGGCCAGACGTGGCATACACGTCGGCGAGCTGATCGAGTCTGACGAAAGCCCCAGCGGCATTCCGCAGTGGGAGCGCCTTCACATCGGCGATACTGCGCCGGGCCTTGGGCGGCAGGATGACGCTCACGTTGAAAACCCGGTTGCCGTCATAGACCTGCCCGACCACCGAGCCCTGGAAGGCGGTTTCCACCGCGTCGAGCACGTCCACGGCGTCGAACCCCCAGCGGGCCAGGGCCTCTGGGCGAATCCGGATACCCAGCTCGGGCGAACCGGGCGGTGATTGGAGCTGGACTTCGGTGGCGCCGGGCATCTGCCCCAATGCCTGGGCAACGCGCTGTGCCTCGGCATCCAGGGTATCGAGATTGTTGCCGTAGAGGTTGACCACCACCGCCGCCGTGTAGCCGGACAGGGTTTCCTCGACCCGTTCGGCAAGGAAGGTCTTGACCGCGAAGCTCACCCCGGGAATGCGGGCGAGTGCGTTGCGGATGTCGGCTTGCGCGAACTCTGCTTCTTTCCCGGAGAGGGGTTTCAGGTCGACGTTGAACTCGCTGTAATGGGTACCCCAGGTGTCGTCGGCCTTCTCGGCCCGCCCGACCCGCTGGCTGACCGCCCGCACGGACGGCAGCTTCAGGAGTTCCGCCGTGACCTGGCGGCCGATGCGCAGCGACTCGGCGAGCGAGGTGCCGGGTACGGCCGACATGTGCAGGATGTAATGCCCTTCCTTCAGTTCCGGCAGGAAGCTGCCGCCGAAAAACGGTAGGGCTACCAGTCCTGCCAGCGTGAGGGCGGTCACGCAGCCCACGACCCAGCGGTAATGCCGCTCGACGACGCTCACCAGCATCCGGTATCGCTCCTTCAGCCAGGCCGCCACCGCCGGATCGTGGGGGGGCAATTCGGCTTGGGGCAGGAGCGTGAGGCACAGCGCAGGCGTGACGGTGATGGCGACCACGAGCGAGGCCAGCGTCGCCAGCAGGTAGGCGATCCCTAACGGTGAGAAGAGCCGCCCGGCAATCCCTGGCAGGGTGAGGACCGGCAGGAAGACCAGGGCGATGGCGAAGGTGGCGTAGACCACGGCGCTACGCACCTCCAGCACCGCATCGAGCACCACGTCGAGGACCGGTACGGAATCCGGCAGCTGGCGATTCTCCCGTAGGCGCCGATAGATGTTCTCCACAACGATGATGGCGTCGTCCACCAGGAGGCCGATGGCGATGGCGAGGCCCCCGAGGGTCATGGTGTTCAGGCTGATCCCACGGGTTTCCAGGACGGTGACGGCCGCGAGCAGCGAGAGCGGGATGGCGGTGAGCGCGATGGCCGAGGTGCGCCAGTTGAAGAGGAAGAGCGCCACCACAACGACCACCAGCGCGGCACCTAGGAGGAGCGAATGTTGGACGTTTTGCGTCGCAATGGCGATGAAGTTAGCGGGTCGGAACACGTCGCCATGGAGGCCGACACCTTGGGCTTCGAGGTCCGGCCGCATCTCGTCCAGGGCATGCTCCATCGCCTCGGTGACTGCCATGCTGTTGGCGCCGTACTGCTCGGAAATCACCAGTTGCACGCCCGGAGCACCGGCCACCAGAGCGGCGCCGATCGGCGGCTCGGGTGCCTCTCGGACCTCCGCTACGTCTCCTAATGTCAGGTTTGCCCCACCTTGCTGGCGGACGATGGTGCGGGCGAGTTCCTCTGCCGTCAGGGACTGGGCCTGGGTGCGCAGGACGAGGCGCTGGTTGGCGTTGTCGATGAAGCCCGCTCCCCGAACGCCGGTAGCGCGCCGGGCCACGTCCAGGACATCGGAGAGCGCCAGGTCGTACTTGGTCAGCCGGTCGGGCTTCACCTGCACCTGAAATTCCTTGCTCTCGCCGCCGAACACGGCCACTTTTGATACCCCGGGCACCGCCAGCAGGCGTGGTTTCAAGGTCCAGTCAGCCAAGGTGCGCAGGTCCATGAGGGAGCGCTGTTCGGAGGTAAGACCGACGGCCATGACGATGCTCGTGGAGGACGTGAGCGGCGACATGGCCGGGGCCTGCACGCCGCGCGGCAACTGGGTGGCCAGGGCCGTCAGGCGTTCATTTACGTTCTGGCGGTCACGGAAGATGTCGCTTTTCGGATCGAAGGTAACGGTAATGACCGATAGTCCCTGGATCGACTGGGAACGCAGGGACTCGATTCCGGCGACGCCGTTGATGGCGTTCTCAGTGGGCTGGGTCACCAGCGCTTCCACCTGCTCCGGAGCAAGGCCCGGTGCCTCGATCTGGATGGTCACCTGGGGCGGGGCGAATTCGGGAAAGACATCGTACTTGGCGCCGCTGAACGCGTAGAGGCCGTAGCCCGCCAGAAGCACGGCGAGCGCAATGACCACGCCCCGATAGCGCAGGGAGAAGCCGACGATGGCGGCAAGCCAGCCGGTCCGCACATCGAGGTTCGTCATTTGTTTTCCTCGCCGACCTCGATCTGGCTGCGCAGTTCTTCCGACAGCAGCGTCTGGGCGCCGCGCACCACTACCTGGAGTGCCGGCAGTCCGGCGACGAACCAGCCTTGGTCCACCGGCATGGCGCCGGCCAGCTCACGACGTAGGAATCGGTCTGACGCACTCTGCACGTAGTACCACGCCTTGCCCTGCCACCAAACCAAGGCATCGGCCGGGATGAGACCGCCCGTGCGCTCCGCGCCGGCAGGCAGGTAGGCGATAACGACAGTGCCGGGCAGCAGTCTCTCAGCCGGGGCGGTGTAGAAGAAGGTTGGCCCCTGTATGCGGGGATCAGCCACCGGCGAGGGCGATACCAAAGCGGCTGCCCGGAAGCCGCCGTCGCTGCCCACCACCCGGGCCGCAGCAGGAGCCCTGGCGAGGGCCGTGCCGGCCGGTGCCGCTACCCGCAGCAGGACCTCACGCCCGTCTGTGAGGCGCTGAAAGCTGGCAGCGTTGCTCATGGCCGCAGAGGCCAGCACGCCGCCCCACTTTTGGCGGATGCCCTGTTCCACTGCCGTCAGCGTTTCGCCGGCGCCGCGGGCAGCGGCCTCGTCGGTCTGCTCCTGGGTCTGCGCTGCCTCCAGCATCTTGGTCGAGACGTTGTAGTCGTCGCTGTGCAGCGCCTTGATCCGCTCGTACTCTCGGCGCGACGCTTGTGCCGCCACCCGGGTCCGGTCCGCGTGGGTCCGGGCCGTGATGTAGGCACTGTGCAGATCGATCAGCTCCTGGGCGGGCAGGACGGTGGCCAGGGCTTCCACCTCCCCCCTCCGGGCGACAGCCTGCACGGGCGCCACGGCGATGTCTGCCCGCCTCTGGGTGTCGGCGTCGAACACCACTACCGTGCCGTCGGGCTGGGCGACGACGCGCGAGGGTATCTGGACGGGGCGCTCCCGCTCCGCTTCCAGCGCAAATTCCTTGCGCCCCTCGATGAAGCCCCAGACGGCGAGGCCTGCCACGGCCGCGGCGATGGCGGCCAGGATGAAGGGTTTCTTTTTCATGGTTGATTTCCGTTGCGATGGGATTTCGACGACAGGACCTGCTCCGCGGTCGGGAGCGTTCCCTGGGCACCCAACGGCCGGCGCAGGGCATCCTCCACGCGGCCCAGGCTCGTCTGTGCTTGCGAGAGCGCGCTGATGCGAGCCAGCTCGGCAGCGACGGTCTCAAAGCGGGCGGAGACCCAGGACAGCCGGTCGGCTTCACCGCCCTGGAAGGCGGCTGCGGTGCTGCGCTCCAGCTTCTGCTGGGCCTGTAACAGGGCATCAGCAGTCTCGAACATTTCGACGGCATGGCCGTAGCCGGCCAGCGCTTCGTCGACCTCGGCAATAGCCTTGGCCTGGACGGACAGAAAAGCGGCAGCCGCTTCCTCGCGCCGAGCTTTGGCCTCGGCGATGGGGCCTTCATTGCGGTTCAAGAGCGGCAGCACCAGCGACAACCCGAGCGACCATTTCACCTGGCCGGCGTCCCAGGTGTAGCCGGGGCCAATCGAGATGTCCGGGTACTGCTTAGCGATTTCCAGTTGCAGGGCCGATTGGGCGGCCTCGTAGTCAGCTAGGGTCGCGAGCACGTCAGGCCGGGTCACCAGCGCCTGGCGCCGGGCTTCTGTGGGCGGCAGATTTGAAACCGGCGGCAGTTGCTCGAAGGCTTGATAGGAAACCTCGGCCCCATCGAGGGCCGCGTCCGGCACGCCGATGGCGGCGGCCAGCCGGGCGCGGTTCTCGGCGCCCTGTTTCTGGTTCTCGCGTAGCGCGAGCGTGGCGCGGTTGAGTGTCAGGCGCGCTTGCGTCAGTTCGGGCTGGGAGGCGAAACCGGCGACAAAGCGCCGCTCGATCATGTGCGCGATTTCCTCCTGCAGGTCACGCTGGCGGCGCACCAGCTCCTTGGTCGGGTAGGCGGCCAAGAGGCTCGCGCGCACACGGCTCCTCACTTGCCAGACGGCCTCGGCCGCCCGTAGCTTCGCCGCCTGCGCCAAATGCTGCGCCTGCTCGATGCGAATGTCGCGCTTGCCGGCGGTTTCTACCGGGATGTCGAGGGTGAAACCATTGGTCCAAGGCGACTGGCCCGCCGGCGCATCCAAATTGCGCGGGAACGAGCCTCCGCCCGTCGGGTTGGGTCGTGCACCAGCGGTGATGGTCGCGGCTTCGGCAGCGACCCGCTGCGCCTGAGCCCGGTCGAGATCGGGTTGGTAGTAGAAGGCGACCAGGGTGAGTGCATCGAGGCCCCAGGGCTGGGGCGGCCATGGGGTGATTTCATGTCCCAGGCTGCGCTCGGCGAACTGCCGGACGTCCGGGGCGTCAAGCCGCCGGGATTCGAGGGCTGCCTGCTGCTTTCCCGAATCGAGCGGTTGAGGCGTAAAGCTCGCACAACCGGCCAGGAGCAGCACGAGCGTAATAGGTAGGCGCTTCATCTTCTTCCATTCTGGGTGGCTGGACCGTCGAATTGCCTGCAACCGGAAAGCGACGGTGCCGGACGAGCGAAAGAATAGGGAGTGCGGGGGAACCGGAAAATGACCGTAGCCTGACCATTTGGTCATCTTCAGCGGGCATTGGATTGTGGGCAACCCGTCAGGCCGGGAAA
Organism: Burkholderiales bacterium; assembly: GCA_018971105.1. Classification (GTDB taxonomy): domain Bacteria; phylum Pseudomonadota; class Gammaproteobacteria; order Burkholderiales; family Burkholderiaceae_C; genus Rubrivivax. The sequence goes on along the minus strand of JAGWVB010000115.1, from coordinate 4,600 downwards.
GTCAGCGTCACAGTCGTGCCTTGGTGAAGTTCGCTCTGGATCGACGCTGTGCCGCCATGTAGTTCCATGATGAACTTGACGATGGCCAATCCCAGTCCCGTGCCCGCCTTCGCCCGCGAACGGGCGCTATCGGCCCGGTAGAAGCGGTCGAAGACATGGGCTAGGTCATCGGACGCGATGCCGTCGCCAGTATCGCTGACGCTGATTTCGGCGCCTTGGTCCGGTCGTTGCCGGGCCGCAACGATGATGCGTCCGCCACTGGGGGTATGGCGCAAGGCATTGGCCACGAGGTTGCCGAGAGCCCGCCGCAACAGGGCAGCATCGGCCCGGACCACCCCGTTTCCCGCAGCGATCAGCGTCACCGCCTGCTCGTCCGCCAGTGCTTGATAGAAATCGCAGACGGTGGCGATCTCGTGGTCGAGTTGGAGTGGCTGCCAATCCAATTGGGCGTCGGGCTGTTCGGCGCGAGCGAGGAAGAGCAGCGCGTCCACCATGGCGGCCAGCCGCTGGTATTCCTCGGCGGCCGATTCGATGCAGGCCCGGTATGCTTCGCTCGATCCAGCCCGGGTGAGCGCTAGTTCGGCCTCGCCCTGAAGGATGTGGAACGGCGTTCGTAGTTCGTGTGCAATGTCGGCGGAAAACTGCGACATGCGGGCAAAGGCGTCTTCCAGCCGCGCCAGCAGTTGGTCGAAATTGGTGGCGAGGGGCTTTAGTTCCGATGGCCAGTCGTCATCACCGATACGGCGATGGAGGTCGGTTGCGCCCAATTCAGCGACCAGTGCCGCCAGTCTCAATACGGGTCGCATTTCACGCCGGGCGATGAGATAACCGGCCACAATGGCGACCACTAAGGCGGCGGAAATCGCCAGCCACAACATTCGCCGGTAGGCGGCCAACAACGCCTCTTCCGTGGACCGGTTCATCGCCGCTTGCACCGTGTAACCCGCTCCAACCGCAATCCGCGCAGCCATGATGCGGTAGAAACCGCCGTCCGGGGCTCGCCAATCTGTACTGTGTTCCGTCTCGGAAGGTGGAGGAAAGTGATCGAACAGGGCTGGCTGGGTACCCACGGTTTCGAAGATCCTTTCACCACTGGAATCCTGCATGCGGACCTGGATACCTGGCAGCATGGTCGCTTCGCGTTTGGCTTCCTCCGAGAAAAAAGCGGAACCGGGCGGATGGAGTTGCAGAATCGCCCGTAATTCAGCAATGCGTCCGGCAAGTAATTGGTCGTCCTTCTGGTGCAGGCGATCCACCAAGACCCAGTACATGACGCTGCCGGCAGCTGCAATCAAGACGATGCTCAGAAGTGCGTACCACAGCGTAAGACGGGTGGCGATGGAGGCAGGTTTTTCCCCCAACTTACCAGGAGATGTTCCCATGGCCTTAGTTCCTGGCTTCGAGGACATAGCCAACTCCCCGCAGCGTGTGGATCAGTTTTTGCTCGAAAGGATCGTCCACCTTGCGCCGCAAGCGACGCACCGCCACGTCGACGACGTTGCTGTCACCGTCAAAGTTCATGTCCCACACCTGCTCGGCGAGTCTGGTACGGGTCAGCACCTGGCCGGAATGGCGCAGTAGATATTCAAGCAACCGGTACTCCTGGGGCGCGAGGTCGAGAGGCTGTCCGGCCCTCGTTGCCCGATGCCGGAGCAGGTCCATGTCGAGGTCGCCATAGTTCAATACCTCGGCGCGCCGGACCGGTCCCCGTCGCAATAGGTTGCGCACCCGGGCGTTGAGTTCCGAAAATGCGAAGGGCTTGACTAGGTAGTCGTCGGCGCCGGACGTGAGACCCTTTACCCGGTGAGAGACGGCATCGAGGGCGGTCAGTAGGATCACCGGCTGGTCTGGGCGAGTCTTGCGGATTTCCTGCAGCACCCACCAGCCATCGCGCACGGGAAGCATGACATCGAGCACGATGGCGTCGTAGTCGCCGGTAGCGGCCAGATGCAGACCGTCCATGCCGTCGGTGGCGACGTCAACCACGAACCCTTCCTCAGCAAATCCTCGCTGGACAAATGCTGCTGTCTTGGGTTCGTCTTCGACCACCAGGATTCTCATTCTCGATTCTCCGTCTTTATGGTTCTGGTCAAAGTCATCGGCCAGTTGTTTTTTCGTGCCGCAGGTCATCTTCGGCATGGAGATAGATGGCCGTGGTTTCGATGGACGCGTGCCGCAGGTTCTTCTGGATGTAGCGGATGTCGTTGCCATCGTCGGCCTGGTGTGTGGCCGAGGTATGGCGCAGCCAATGAGTGGAGGCCCGCCGGAGCGTGGCCGCTCCGGACAGATCGACCGCTTCGAGGGCTACTGCGACGCGTCGGAACACTTCCTTCACGACCAGGTAGATGGCGGTCGGAGTGAGGAAGCGGTCGGTGCGCCCGGTGACAGACATGACCAAAGGGGACGTTTCCAGACTGCTCGGGATGGTCGACAAACCATGAAACCGGCGGTAACGCGCCCAGTCAACCATCAACTCATCGCTCAGCGGTACATCACCGGCCCCGCCTCCCTTGCCGACGACGTGCAGCCACCATTTGCCGCGCCGCTGCGAAAGATCACTGGTCTTCGCGTGCGCGGCTTCGGAAACCCGAAGCGAGGCCCCGTAGAGCAGGCGGAACAACCAGCGCACGCGCTCGTAATGCTGACACTCGCGGCGTGTCCCTTGCGGCAGCGTCTCGATGAAGTCGAGCACGGACTGCCATAGTTCCCGATCCAGGTACCGTTCTACAGAGGCCCGGCGGCTCGCTTTTGGGTCACCCCGACGACGGCGCAAGGCAAGCGGGTTGCCGGCGAGGTAACCCGCTGCCACCAGATATCCGAAGAGTCCGGAGAGAATTCCCTGGGCCTGCCGCACGCTACGCGGCGACAGCGGCCCCTCGAAGAGGCGACGGCCACCGCCGCGGCGCGGCAGGGTCGGATCGGCCCACTCGATGGACGGATTCGCCAGAAAGGCTTCGTAGGCGAGCAAGTCTTCCCGAGTGAGGCTGGACAGCGGCTTACCCAAGACGCGGGTCGCCCAGATCAGCAGCCGAACCGCTTCCTTGCGATAGCTACGCAGGGTATGCGGGGAACCCGCGTACTCGGCCAGCCACAGGCGCACCGCCTCCACATCAGTGTCGGCGGCGATCTGCCGAACGCCACCTCGTGCCCGGTTTAAACCTTGGCTGCCGTCCAGGGACGGCGGCATAACGGCAGTGTGTAGGGAATCGTCGGTGGGCACCAGGTCAGGCACGGTATCTGGATCTCGTGATTTTTCGAATGGCTTTTTCGCAGGGTACAGCAAAATCATTTGCGATTATGCGGATTATCGTAAATTTCGACAGCAAATAATTATACATATAATGTTATATTGTAATATACGTTCTATAGGCGTCTGAAACCCCGGCTGTTCAGCGCATTTTCGACAAGGAGGCCACGATGAGCCGCGTCAGCGACACCCGAATCCGCACCCGTGAGGCCGCGGCCCGCCTGGTCGCCGACGGCCGGCGGCCACATGAACTGACCGTCGACCTCATCTACGCCAAAATTCGGCAAGGCAGCCGCACCACCATCAATGACGAACTGAAGCTTTGGAAGGACGAGCAGGTGAAGGTCGACGCTTTGAGCGCGGCCTTGCCGCCAACCGTGGCCAACGCCATGATGGCAGCCTGGGCCATGGCAGTGGAGTATGGAGAGAAGGTCTTCGAGCAGCGACAGGCCGAGATGGAAGGCGAACTGACCACTGCATTGCAGCGGGGGCAAGTCCTCGAAACTGACCTGGCGCGGGTACAAGAGGAAGCTGCCGGGCTGCGAGCCCAGTTGGCGTCCCGCCAGACGGAAGCCGAGGCGTTGCGCAGTGAGGTTGCCCGTGGACATGCGGTAGCCGAAGTGACAGAGGCGCGCGCCTTGACACTCGAACGACAGGTTGAAGCCTTGCATGCCGAGGCGGAACAGCGGCTGGCGATGACCAACGCGACCCACGAGCGGCGGCTGGCCGAGTTGCGGGAAGCCATGGCGGCCCAGGAACAGACTTTCCGCGCCGAGATCGGCAAGGCGACTGAACGACTGGAAGGCGTACAGAAGCACGTCATGTTGCAGGTCACCGAAGCGCGAGAGGCAACCAAGCGAGCCGAGGCGCTGCTGGCCAAGACGCAACAGAAGAATGAAGAGCTATCGGCCGATGCACAGCAACTCAGGTCAGAACTGGCATCTCGGATTCAGCTATGTACAAGAGCCCATGAGGATTTGGAAAGGGTGTCCCAGGCAGCAGATCAGTTGCGAACCGAGCGCGAAACACAAATCCAGCAGCTTGCCATGCTCACCGGGAAGCTCGACGCCCAGACGACGCAGATAGAATCGCTGGAACAGAGGGCCAGCGGCGCGGAGGCGCGGCTTGAAGAGGCTTTGAAACGCTCGGTGGCAACCAAGAAGAAAGCCGGGAAAGCTGGTCAAGCCGATCTAATTTAGCGCTAAGTCCTATTTTTACATGTATGTCGGCCGTACCCGACCCAGGCGCAACGCGCCGTCTGGAAATGCCTGCAGCAGCAATGGACGGCCGGGGAGACGGTGGAAAGCCTGGATCACCTGTGCCGCCTGATGGGATTGCGCTCGCGCGGTGCCT
>JAGWVB010000403.1 GCA_018971105.1 Burkholderiales bacterium | reverse complement strand
GTTCGCGGATCAGCCGATGCTCGTCCTCGGTGTCGGTGTCGAAGGCGTTGATGGCGACGACGCAGCGCAGGCCGTAGACCTCGCGCAGGTTGTGCAGGTGGCGCTCGAGGTTGACGAGGCCGCGCGCGAGCGCCGCCGGGTCGGGCGCGGCGAGCGCGCCGACCTCGACGCCGCCATGGAACTTCAGCGCGCGCACCGTCGCCACCAGCACCGCGCAGGCCGGCGCGAGTCCGGCGGCGCGGCATTTGATGTCGATGAACTTCTCGGCCCCGAGGTCGGCGCCGAAGCCGGCCTCGGTGACGACGTAGTCGGCCAGGCGCAGCGCCGTGCGCGTGGCGATGACCGAATTGCAGCCATGGGCGATGTTGCCGAACGGGCCGCCGTGCAGCAGCGCCGGGCTGTGTTCGAGCGTCTGCACGAGGTTGGGCGCGAGCGCGTCGCGCAGCAGCACGGCCATCGCGCCATCGGCCTTGAGGTCGGCCGCGGTCACCGCTCGGCGGTCGCGCGTCTCGGCGACGACGATGCGCGCCAGCCGCGCGCGCAGGTCGTCCATCGACGACGCGAGGCACAGGATGGCCATCACCTCGGACGCCGCGACGATGTCGAAGCCGTCCTCGCGCGGCCAGCCGTTGGCCGGCCCGCCGAGACCGACCGTGATGCGGCGCAGCGCGCGGTCGTTCATGTCCATCACGCGGCGCCAGCCGACGCGCCGCAGGTCGATGCCGAGCGCGTTGCCGTGGTGGACATGGTTGTCGAGCAGCGCCGCCAGCAGGTTGTGCGCCTGGCCGATGGCGGCGAAGTCGCCGGTGAAGTGGAGGTTGATCTCCTCCATCGGCGCGAGCTGGGCGCGGCCGCCGCCGGTGGCGCCGCCCTTGATGCCGAACACCGGCCCCATCGACGGTTCGCGCAGCGCGAGCACGGTCTTGCGGCCGATCGAGTTGAGCGCGTCGGCCAGGCCGATCGAGGTCGTCGTCTTGCCCTCGCCGGCCGGCGTCGGGCTGATCGCGGTGACGAGGACGAGGCGGCCGTCGCGGCGCCCGGGGTCGGCCATCAACGACATCGCGTGCGGCAGCGCGATCTTGGCCATGTGATGGCCGTAGGGGATCAGGTGCTCGTCGGCGATCCCCAGGCGGTCGCGCGCCAGCTCGCCGATGCGCCACGGGCGCGCCTGGTGCGCGATGTCGATCTCACTGTCGGCCACTGCCGCCTCCCGCCGCTGATAGGGTAGCGGGGGATTCTGCTGCACTTGGCCGCCCGGCGGCGGCGCCGGCGCGTGGCAGTGTCTACGGCCGCGTCATCGGCGCGCCGGCGGCAGGTCGGTGCAGCTGCCGTGCGCGACCTCGGCCGCCATGCCGATGCTCTCGCCCAGCGTCGGATGCGGATGGATGGTCTTGCCGATGTCGACGGCGTCGGCGCCCATCTCGATCGCCAGCGCGACCTCGCCGATCATGTCGCCGGCATGGGTGCCGACGATGCCGCCGCCGAGGATGCGGTGGCCGCCGCCCGGCGCGTCGTCGAAGAGCAGCTTCGTGACGCCCTCGTCGCGGCCGTTGGCGATCGCGCGGCCCGAGGCGGTCCAGGGGAACAGTCCCTTCTTGACGGCGATGCCCTGCGCCTTGGCCTCGTCCTCGGTGAGGCCGACCCACGCAACCTCGGGGTCGGTGTAGGCGACGCTGGGGATGACGCGGGCGTCGAAGCGCGCATGGACGTCGCCGGCGGCGACCTCGGCCGCGACATGCGCCTCGTGCACCGCCTTGTGCGCGAGCATCGGCTGGCCGACGATGTCGCCGATGGCGTAGATGTGCGGCACGTTGGTGCGCATCTGCGCGTCGACGGGAATGAAGCCGCGCTCGCCGACGATGACGCCGGCCTTCTCGGCGCCGATGCGCTTGCCATTGGGCACGCGGCCGACGGCCTGCAGCACGAGGTCGTAGAGCTGCGGTTCCTTGGGCGCGGCCTCGCCCTCGAAGCGCACGAGGATGCCGTCGGCAGTGGCCTCGGCGCCGACCGTCTTCGTCTTCAGCATGATGTGGTCGAAGCGCTTGGCATTCATCTTCTGCCAGACCTTGACGAGGTCGCGGTCGGCGCCCTGCATCAGGCCGTCGAGCATCTCGACGACGTCCAGGCGCGCGCCCAGCGTCGAATAGACGGTGCCCATCTCGAGGCCGATGATGCCGCCGCCGACGACGAGCATGCGCTTCGGCTTCTGGCGCAGCTCCAGCGCGCCGGTCGAGGTGACGACGCGCGGGTCGTCCTTGGGAAGGAAGGGCAGCTTCACGGCCTCGGAGCCGGCGGCGATGATCGCGTTCTTGAAGCGGATCGTCTGCACCTTGCCGTCGGCCATCGTCACCCGCAGGTGCTGCGGGTCGGCGAATTCGCCCACACCCTGGACGACGCCGACCTTGCGCATCTTGGCCATCGCCGCGAGGCCGCCGGTGAGCTTGCCGACGACCTTGTTCTTGTGCGCGAGCAGCTTGGCGAGGTCGACCTGCGGTGCCGCGAAACTCACGCCGAGGTCGGCGAAATGGCTCACCTCGTCGATCACCGAGGCGACGTGCAGCAGCGCCTTGCTCGGGATGCAGCCGACGTTGAGGCAGACGCCGCCGAGCGTCG
>JAGWVB010000402.1 GCA_018971105.1 Burkholderiales bacterium | reverse complement strand
CGCGGCGGCGGCCGCGACCGTGGCGGGGGCCGCCGCCTCGGCCGGCGCCGCGCCGCCGCGCAGGCGCGCGAACGCGGCATCGACGGCGGGGACTATCTGCCCCACGTCGAGCGGCTTGATCAGGTAGTCGAGCGCGCCCAACGCATCGACCTGGGCCCGCGTGGCGGCGTCGGCGAAGGCCGACAGGAAGATGAAGGGGATGGCGTAGGCGTCGCGCAGCGTCTGCGCGACATCGAAGCCGCTCTTGCCCTCCATGCGGATGTCGAGCAGCGCCAGCTGCGGCCGATGCTCGCGCGCGAGCAGGATCGCGTCGTCGCCGTTGTCGGCGTCGATGACCTCGTAGCCGGCCTGCGCCAGGCCGTGGGTGACGGTGGCGAGCACGAGCCGGTCGTCGTCGACGACCAGGATCCGGCCCTTGCCCGCTTGCGCCTGAGTCATGGCGTGGATTGTGTCGCAAGGTCCGACGCCGGCAGGCGCACCCCCGGCGGATGGACCTCGACCTCGGCGACGACCTGCGCGCCGTCCTGGCTCAAGGTCAGCGCGGCGCTGCGCCGCGGCAGCAGCGCGCGCACCAGGCCCAGCCCGGAGACGCCGCCGCGCAGCCGCGCGAGGTCGAAGCCCGGCGGCAGCGCGCCGGCATTGGCAATGCGGATCGCGATCCCGTCGCCGCGCAGCGCCAGGCTGCAGGCGACCTCGCCGCCGGTGCTGTGCTTGATCGCGTTCGTCAGCAGCTCGTTGAGCGTGAGCGCGACCGGGATCGCCTCGGCCTCGGGCAGCAGGTGCGGCACCTCGCCCTCGACCGCGATGGCGCGACCGAAGGTGCGCTGGACCGAGGCGGCGATGGCGCGCAGCAGGCTCGCCACCCCCAGCGGCCCGCTGGCGCCGACCTGCAGGCCGTAGACCTGGGCGATGGCCTGCACCTGGCCCACGGCCTCGCCCAGCACCTGCGCCAGTTCGGGGTGGCGCGCGGCGTTCTGCTGCAGCAGCCCGGCCACGCCCTGGAGGTTGTTCTTGATGCGGTGGTGGACCTCGCGCACGAGCAGCTCGCGCTGCGCGATCGCCGCCTGCAGCCGCGCCGCCTCGGCCGCGCGCTGCTCGGTGACGTCGCTGGCCACGAGCAGCAGCAGCGCCTGGTCGTCGTCATGCAGCGAGGCGATGCGGCAGTCCCAGACGCGCGCCGCGGCATCGGCCTCGAGATGCCATTCGCGGCTCACGGCGTCGCGCGCTTGCGCCGCCTCGACGAGCCAGCCGCGCAGCGCCGCGGCCTGCGCCGGCGCGGCGACCTCGTCGAGCGCGCGGCCGACGACGTCGGCGACCGGGCGGCCGAGGAACAGCGCCGCCGTCTGGTTGATCTGCTGCACCTGCAGCGTCGCGGCGTCGAAGAGCGCGATCGCCAGCGGCGCCGTCTCGATCACGCGCTGCAGCGAGGCCTGGGCCTGGGCGATGCGGATCTCGGCGCGGCGCCGGCGGTCGATGTCGAGCAGCGCGAAGGTGAGCTCGCGCCCGAGCGCATGGCCGGTGACGACGGCGTTGCCGACGACCCAGAACTCGCGCCCGTCGCGCCCGCGCAGCCGGCATTCGAAGTTCTCGGCCTGGCCCTCCTGCAGGCGTTCGAGCAGGCCGGTGCGGCGCAGCGGGTGGTCGGGTTCGGGCGTGGCGACGATGCTCATCGGCTCGCCGACGAAATCCGCCAGTTCGCCGGCGAACATCCGCCGCGCCGAGCGGTTCATCCACTCGATGCCCTGCGGCGAGACGGTGACGATGCCCACCAGCACCGAGTTCAGGATCGCGCGCGTCTGCTCGACCTGCTGCGCCTGCGCCTCGCGCGAGCGGTGGCGCTCGTCGACATCGACGAAGGAGCAGATGAGGCCGGCGTCGACATCGTCGGCATCGACGGTGCGCACCGCGACCTGGACCCAGATCAGGCTGCCGTCGCGCCGGCGCAGCAGCCGCTCGCCGGCGTAGCGGTGGTGGTCGCGCAGGCCCTGGGCGATGGCGGCCTCGAACTCGACGCAGGCGCGCGCCGACTCGTACAGCTCGGCGGCGTCGATGCGGCTGAGCTCGGGCCCGGCCCAGCCGGTGAGCGCGGCCATGGCCTGGTTCGCGCGCTCGATGCGTGAGCCGCGCTGGTAGACGATGCCGACGTCGGAGAGGTCGAACATGAGCTCGCGGTCGCGCAGCGCGCGCTCGAGCTCGGCCTGCTGGTTCTTCAGCCGCGTGATGTCGGTGAGCACGGCGACGGCCTCGTCGTGCGCGCCCTCGGGCTGGGCGCGTCGCACCGAGACCGAGAACCATTGCGGCGCGCCGCCGTCGCGCGCCAGCGGCAGCTCGGCCTCGAAATCCTGGCCCTGGCCGAGCGCGGCGACGGCCGCGGCGGCGCCCAGCTCCGAATCCGCCCCGGCGCCGATGCCGCGGCCGAAGATCTCGGCCAGCGTGGCGCCGTCGGCCGCGCCCGGCGCGTAGCCCAGCATGCGCTCGAAGCGCTGGTTGCAGCGCACCAGCACCGAGCCGCGCAGGTAGGCGATGCCGGCCGTGCTGCTGTCGAGGATGGTCGTGAGCTCGCGCAGCAGCTGCTCGTTGCGGCGCTGCGCGCGCTCCTGGTCGGTGACGTCGAG
>JAGWVB010000401.1 GCA_018971105.1 Burkholderiales bacterium | reverse complement strand
GGAGGCGGTGAGTTCGCGCGCCTCGGCGACCGGCCTGCCGCCGAGGCGCGCGAGCAGCCGGCGCAGGAAGCGGAACAGCACGACGGTCAGCACCAGGGCCAGCACGATCGACGCCGCCAGCGCGACGAAGAACAGCGCCGGATGGCTCCACGACAGCCACAGCATCCCGGGCACGGCGGCGTCGCCCAGCAGCGACAGGCCGATGTTCGAGAACGGCTCGGGCAGCGTGTTGACGGCGGCGCGCGTCGTCGTCTTCGCCGCATGCGCGGTCGCCGCCAGCGTGCCGCCGAGCAGCGCCGCGACGAGGCTCCAGCTCTCGTGGTCGCCGCCGAAGACACCCGCTGCGAGCGCGGCTCCGGCGGGGATGCGGATGAAGGTGTGGATCGTGTCCCAGAGCGTGTCGAAGCCGGGGATCTTGTCGGCGCAGAACTCGAGCACCAGCATCGCGAAGCTGGCGCCGAGCACGAGCGGCGTCTGCAGCAGGTGCAGGCCCGCGGGCAGCGGCACCCAGCCCAGGTAGCCGGCGGCGCCGGTCAGGAACACCACGGCATACAGGCGCAGGCCGCTGGCCCAGCCGAGCGCGGCGGCGATGGCGGCCAGGTGGGGCAGGTCGAGATCCATGGTCACTCCTTCGAGGGCGGCCTGCTCAACGCGGCGGCGCCGTTTCGGTGGACAGTATTCCTTTCAGCCCTGCCCCGCCTCCTCCTGAAGCATGTAGACGAGGTCGATCTCGGGTGCCGGGCGGCGCAATGCCGTGAGCGCGGCGCTGATCTGGCCGCGGTGGTGGGTGCCGTGGTTGAAGACATGCAGCAGCGTGGTCGCGAACGGCAGTTGGTGCTCACGCCCGGACATGCTGCGGTATTGCAGCGTCCCCCGCAGCCGCTCCTCGGACCAGACCTCGATCAGCGGCAGCCAGGCGAGCGCGCCCTCGAGCAGGCGCTCGCGCAGGCGCAGGCGCCCGGGCTCGATCTCGGCGTCGAGCGCGACCTGCGGCGAGGCGCCCTCGACGAAGCGGCGGAACCAGAGCTCGTGCTCGCCCACCAGCAGGTGGTTCAAGGTGCCGTGCACGCTCCTGAAATGGAGCCCGGCGTCGCGCCGGTAGTCGGCCTCGGACAGCGCGTCGACGGCGGCGCACAGTCGCCGCGTGGCCCACAGGTTGTAGCGCGCCATCGTCTGCAGCTGTTCGCGCAGCGGCGAGCGGTCGAGCGCCTTCAGCATCACGATGCTGCGATGGTCCTGGCCCTCCCACTGCACCTGGGCGACATCGGCGTAGCCGCAGCGGCGGTAGAGCGCGCGCAGCGCGTGCGCGGCCTCGGCGACGTCGAGCACCATGCGCTTGTAGCCCTGGCGCTGGGCCCAGGTCTCGCAGGCGGCGATGAGGCGCCGCCCCAGCCCCTGGCGCCGCCAGTCGGCGTCGACCGCGAGCTGGTGGAAATGCGCCGTGTCGCGGTCGCGGAACCAGGGAACGCCGACGGCCCAGTGCGCGCTTGCGGTGTCGTAGGGGCCGCACACCGTGACCGTGCCGACGATCGTGCCTTCGCTCTCGGCGACCCAGCATTGGCCCTCGGCGGCGCGGCGGCGCGTCGTCTCCGCGCCCTGGGTCGCCGCGGCCACCGCCATCCCCTGCGCCGCCAGCGGGGCGTAGGCGCGGTGCAGCAGCGCGGTGAGCGCCTCGAAGGAGTCGCGCGCGGCCCAATGTCGTATCAGCAATTCCTGGCGCATCGATACACCGGCAGATGGTTGCGCCGGGCATCGTACCCCGCGCAAGCGGCCACGGCGGCTATTGCGCCGACGGCGCCGTCAGGCCCCAGAGCGTGACGGCCCGGTCGAGCCGGGCGCCGCCATCGCGGATCAGCGGCTGCCAGACGATCTTCATCGTCTCCTTCGACCAGACCGAGAACAGCAAGTCGAAGGGGATGCTGACATAGACGCCCTTGTCGAAGCTGCCCTCGCCGAAGGCGGCGGCCGAGACGCTGGTCTTCGTCGCCCACAGGCCGATGCGGGTGCCGTTGGCGTAGGCGCGCGCGAGGTCGACCGTGATGCCGCGGTCGCCGGCGAGGTAGCGGCCCGCCGACACCGCGGCCTGCACGCCGTGCCAGCCGCTGTCCCAGTACAGCGTCAGGTGGCCGGTGTCGACCCGGTAGTCGCGCAGGCCCAGATGCTGGTTGAAGTTGCGCTGCCGCACGCGGTTGAGATCGAGCCCGACGGCGACGCGGCCGCGCTGCGGCCGCCACATCAGCTCGCCGCCGACGCCGGCGTACATCGGCTCGAGCCAGCCCGCGTAGACCAGGCTGTAGACCGCATCGCCCAGGCGCTCGAAATTCGTGATCTGGGCGTTCGGCAGGTTCAGCCGCGCATCGGTCAGGTACTCGCGGACATGGGTGCGCACGCGCGGCAGGCTGCTGTCGGCGGTGTAGTTGAACTTGCCGTAGTTGTCGAGCAGGCGCAGCTCGGCATTGCCCTGCAGCCAGGTGCCGCGCGCGAGGTCGAGCCGGCCCGCGACGCCGGCCGAGACCGCGTACAGGTAGCCGTCGGGTCCGCCGAGCTGCTGCTGGAAGCCGAGGTAACCGTTGCCGGCGGCGCGGCGCGGCGGCGCGGCGACGAGCTCGCGCGGCGGC
>JAGWVB010000400.1 GCA_018971105.1 Burkholderiales bacterium | reverse complement strand
CTGGCCATCCACCCGCGCCTGCGCGAACTCGGCGAGGCCGCGCCGCGCGGGCCGCTGGCGCGCATCCGCAACCGCGACGCCGAGCGCGAACGCCTGGCGGCCCAGCTCGAAGAAGAAGCGCGCCAGACCGATGCGGCGCGCGCGCGCCTGGCCACGGGGCGGCCGCTCGTGCTGTCGGAGATCGGCGAGCTCGACGGCGCCGCATTCCAGCTCTTCCTGTCCCTGCTCGGCGAGGCGCTGGCCGACCAGCCGGGACCCGACGCGGCCATCGAACGCGCCACTGGCGACGGCCTCTACACGCTGCGCCTGGAGCCGCTCGCGGGGACGGCCTCGATCGCGACGCCGCAGGGCCGCTTCAGCGGGCGCGACCAGCGCCTGACCGTGACCCCGGCATCGTGAAGCCGGCGCGCGAGGTCGACGAATTCCGCACCGCCCTGCGCGCGCTGCTGATGACGCCGCTGATGGGCCGCGGCCACGAAGCGCTGCCGGCGGTGCGCCGCCAGGCCGAGCCGCTGCGCGCCTGGTTCCAGCGCGAGACCGGCTGGCCGCTGGTCGTCGAGCGCGACGGCGCGCGCCTGTACAAGCGCCCCGCCGACACGCTTGATGCGACGCGCGGCCTGCCCGGCTTCGACCGCCGGCGCTGCGTGCTGCTGTGCCTGGCCTGCGCGGTGCTCGAGCGCGCGGAAGCGCAGATCAGCCTGCATCAGCTCGGCGAGCGCCTGCTGCGCGAGGCCGCCGCGCCCGAGCTCAAGGCGCGGCGCTTCCGCTTTGCGCTCGACAGCCCCACCGAGCGGCGCGAACTGGTGGCCGTGTGCAAGGCCTTGATGGGCCTGGGCGTGCTCGAACGCGTCGCCGGCGACGAGCAGGGCTACGTCGCCACCCAGGGCCAGGGCGATGCGCTCTACGACGTGCGCAGGCGCGCGCTCGCCAGCCTGCTCGCCGCCGCGCGCGGACCTTCGACCTGGCCTGCCGAAGCGGCACCGGTGTCGCTGGCCGAACGCCTGGCCGCGCTCACCGCCGAGCCCGGCGTCGACAGTGAGGACGGCCGCCGCCATGCGCTGCGCCACGGCCTGGCGCGGCGCCTGCTCGACGACCCCGTGCTCTACCTCGAGGACCTCGACGCGGCCGAGCGCGCCTATTTCATGAACCAGCGCGGCGTGATGGCGGCGCGGCTGGCGGAGGCCACCGGCCTGGCCGTCGAACATCGCGCCGAAGGCAGCGCGCTCACCGACACCGACGCGCTGCTCAGCGACATCGCGCTGCCCGACGAAGGCACCGAGGCCCACGCCACGCTGCTCGTCGCCGGCTGGCTCGCGGCGCGCCTGCGCGGCGGCCAGCCGCACAGCGCGGTGGCCGAAGTCGCCGCCTTCATCGCGGCGATGCGCGAGCGCCACGGCCGCTACTGGCGCAAGTCGGCGCGCGAGGCCGGCGGCGAGCATGAACTGGCCGCGATCGCCCTCGCGCGCCTGGCCGAGCTGGCGCTGCTGCAGCGCGACGGCGACGCCGTGCTCGCGCGGCCGGCGCTCGCCCGCTATGCGGTCGAGGGGGCGGAGTGAACGCCGGGCTGTTCGACGAACCGCGCCCCGACCTGCCCGCACCGACGCGCCGGCGCTGGCAGCCGCTGCGCCTGGGCCTGGTCGAGCTCTACCGCTACGACAGCGAGGAGTTCTGGTTCCGCGACGGCCATCTGCTGCTGCGCGGCAACAACGGCACCGGCAAGAGCAAGGTGCTCTCGCTCACGCTGCCGCTGCTGTTCGACGCCCAGATGCGCAGTGCGCGCGTCGAGCCCGATGGCGACCCGGGCAAGAAGATGGCGTGGAACCTGCTGCAGGGCGGCGCCTACGAGCGCCGCACCGGCTACAGCTGGATCGAGTTCGGACGCCTCGACGACGACGGCCGGCCGCTGTTCGTCACGCTCGGTGTCGGGCTGCATGCGGTGGCGGCGCGCAGCGCCGTCGAGGCCTGGTATTTCGTCGTCGACGGCACGCACCGCATCGGTCGCGACTTCTGGCTCATGAGCGCGCAGCGCGTCGTCCACGGCCGCGAACGCCTGCGCGAGGCGCTGCTTGGCATCGGCCAGGTCTACGAGACGGCGCAGACCTACCGCGGCGCGGTCGACGAAAGGCTGTTCCAGCTCGGCCCGGCGCGCTACGGCGCGCTGATGGACACGCTGATCCAGCTGCGCCAGCCGCAGCTCTCGCGCCGCCCCGACGAGGCCGCGCTCTCGGCCGCGCTCACCGAGGCGCTGCCGCCCTTGCCGCAGGACCTGCTGGCCGATGTCGCCGAGGCGCTGACCCAGCTCGAGGAGGACCGGCGCCAGCTCGAACAGACGCGCGCGCTGCTCGCCGCCGTGCGCCGCTTCGAGCAGCGCTACGCCTTGTACGCCGGCATCGCCAGCCGCCGTCAGGCGCGTGCGTTGCGCCAGGCTCAGACCGAGTTCGACCAGGCCAGCCGCGCGCGCAACGAGGCGCAGGCCGGGCTCGCCCTGGAGCGGCAGGCCGAAGCCGAGGCCGGCGTGCGGCGCCAGCGCGCCGAACTGATGCTGGCCGGCGCGCGGGCGCGGCTGGATGCCTTGCGCGACGACCCGCTGAACAAGGCCGCGAACCAGCTCGAGATGGCGC
>JAGWVB010000114.1 GCA_018971105.1 Burkholderiales bacterium | reverse complement strand
CGACCAGCGGCGCGCGGCCGAGCGCCGCCGCGACGCGCTGCGCCAGCGCCTCCAGCGTGAGCTCGGCGGCGCCGCAGAAGCCCAGGTTCTGCTCGCCGAAACGGGCGTCGGCGGCCAGCCCCAGGCGCCGCCCGAGTTGGGCGTTGTTGCCGTATTCCGGATGCGCGTCCAGCGGCAGGTGGTAGGCGCAGAGGTTGAGCTCGGCCGCCATCAGCGCACGCACGCGCGCCGCCAGCCAGCCCGTCAGCCGCCCGTCCTGGCCGCGCCAGAACAGGCCGTGGTGCACGAGCAGCAGGTCGGCGCCGGCGGCGGCCGCGGCGTCGATCAGCGCCAGGCTCGCCGTCACGCCCGAGACGATGCGGCGCACGTCGCGCCGCCCCTCGACCTGCAGGCCGTTCGGCCCATAATCGCGGAACGCATCGGGCTGCAGCGTCTGCTGCAGCCACGACAACAATACGATACGGTCGGCCATGGGCCGATTCTGCACGGGAGCGCGGCGCGCGGCGCCGCAACGCGATGGGGCGTAGGACCTGGTTGTTGTTTTCGCAGGCCGTCACGGTGGCGCTGGCGGTGCTTTTCGTCGTCCTCACGCTCAAGCCCGAATGGCTGCCGCGCGGCAGCGCCGACGGCGTGCTGCCGGCACCGACGCTGGTGCAGATGGTGCCCACGGCCGCCGCGCCCGCGGCCAGCGCCGGCAGCTTCGCCTATGCCGCGCGCATCGCCGCGCCGGCCGTGGTCAGCGTCACGGCGACGAAGATGGCCCCGCGCAACCCGCATCTGGACGACCCGCGCTTCCGCTATTTCTTCGGCGACGGCGCGCCGACGCAGCAGCAGATCGGCCTCGGCTCGGGTGTCATCGTGGCACCCGAGGGCTACCTGCTGACGAACCACCATGTGGTGCAGGACGCGACCGAGATCGAGGTCCAGCTCGCCGACGGCCGCCAGACGAGCGCGCGCCTCGTCGGCTCCGACGCCGAGACCGACATCGCCGTGCTCAAGATCGACCTCGACCACCTGCCCGTGATCGAGCTCGGCGACGTGCGCGCGCTCCAGGTCGGCGACCCGGTGCTGGCGATCGGCAATCCCTTCAACGTCGGCCAGACCGTCACCGCCGGCATCGTCAGCGCGCTCGACCGCCACCAGGCCGATTCGTCGCCGTACCAGAACTTCATCCAGACCGACGCCGCGATCAACCCCGGCAACTCGGGCGGCGCCCTCGTCGACGCGCAGGGGCGGCTGGTCGGCATCAACACCGCGATCTACTCGCGCAGCGGCGGCAGCCTGGGCATCGGCTTCGCGGTGCCGGTGGACACGGCGCGCGACGTGATGGAGGCGCTGCTGCGCGGCGGCCGCGTGCACCGCGGCTGGATCGGCGTGGCGCCGCGCGACCTCTCGGCCGATCTGGCCGACAGCCTCGACCTGCCGATCAAGACCGGCGTGCTCATCACCGGGGTGCAGCAGGACAGCCCGGCCGCGCGCGGCGGCATCCATCCGGGCGATGTCGTGCTGCAGATCGGCGACAAGCCGGTGCGCAACATCGACGACCTCTACGCGGCCGTGGCGGCGCTGCCGCCCGACAGCAAGGCGCGCGTCGCGCTGCAGCGGGGCGCCAGGCGGCTCGAGGTGCAGGTGCAGGTCGGCGAGCGCCCGCCGACGCGCGCGCTCGACTGAACCCCGCGGCCGGCCCGGCGCGGCTACAGCAGCAGGGCCAGGCGCTCGAGGATGAGCACGGCGAAGAAGGCCAGCGCCGCGAGCAGCGTCCACTTGACGATGACGACGCCGCGCCGGCGCCAAGCGACCTGGCCGGTGCCGATGTACATCGCGAAGCACAGCACGCCGGCGACGAGCAGCAGACCGAAGACGAGCCTGAAGGCCGCCATCACCAGGCGGGTGCGAGCTCGGCGAAACCGCGCGGGGCGTCGGCGTTGCGCTCGAAGGTGACGATCTCGTAGGCCGAGGCGTCCGCCAGCAGCGCGCGCAGCAGCCGGTTGTTGAGCGCATGGCCGCTGCGGAAGGCGACATAGCTGGCCAGCAGCGGCCGGCCCAGCACATGCAGGTCGCCGATGGCGTCGAGGATCTTGTGCTTGACGAACTCGTCGTCGTAGCGCAGCCCTTCGCTGTTGAGGACGCGGTATTCGTCGACGACGATCACGTTGTCCATGCTGCCGCCCAGGCCCAGGCCGCGCGCGCGCATCATCTCGACATCCTTCGTGAAACCGAAGGTGCGCGCACGCGCGATGTCGCGCTTGTACTGGCCGTCGGCGAAATCGAATTCGACGCGCTGGCCGGTGGCGTCGAGCGCCGGATGGCCGAATTCGATCTGGAACGCGAGCTTGTAGCCGTGGAACGGTTCGAGCCGCGCCCATTTGAGGTTCGCGCCCTCGCCTTCGCGGATCTCGACCGCCTTGCGCACGCGCAGGAAATGCTTGGGCGCGCCCTGCAGCTCGATGCCGGCGCTCTGCAGCAGGAAGACGAAGCTGGCGGCACTGCCGTCGAGCACCGGCACCTCCTCGGCCGTGATGTCGACGCAGAGATTGTCCAGGCCGAGCCCGGCGCAGGCCGAGAGCAGGTGCTCGATCGTCTGCACCTTGGGCGCGCCGGGGTCGCCGCCGGGGCTGATCGTCGTCGCCATGCGGGTGTCGCTGACGGCCTGGACGTTGACCGGGATGTCGACCGGCACCGGCAGGTCGACGCGGCGGAAGACGATGCCGGTGTCGGGCGGCGCCGGGCGCAGCGTCAGCTCGACCTTCTGGCCGCTGTGGACGCCGACGCCCACGGCGCGGGTCAGGGACTTGATCGTGCGTTGCCGGATCATTCAGTACCGCCCGGCCGTCCCGAAGGTACTGAGCGCCCCCTCGGGGTGCAGCGAACGCAGTGGGCTTGGAAATCTCATGAGGCCTCGATTGTCGGGCACCGCCTTGACTGGCGCATTGCTGGACGTGACGCCGGCTCAGGGTTTGGCGGTGGCGCAACGCGGGCGCAAGCGGGAATGGTCGCAGGTCCAGAGGTCGACCTGGTCGGCGCGCGGCCGGGTCGCAAGCCCGGCGCCGGGCACGCAGCTGCGGCGGCCTATCGTCATGGCGGCTCTCCTCAGTCGGGCTGGCTCTCGCTCTCGTGCCAGCCGCCCAGCGCCCAGCGCGACAGCGCCGAGGTGGCGGCGAACAGCGCCACCCCGGTGGCCGTGATGAGCGCCAGCGCGGCGAACATGCGCGGGATGTTGAGCTGGTAGCCGGCCTGCAGGATCTGGTAGGCGAGCCCGGTGCCGGTGCCGCCGGTGCCGGCGACGAACTCGGCGACGACGGCGCCGATCAGCGCCAGCCCGCTGCTGATGCGCAGGCCGCCGAAGAAATACGGCAGCGCCGACGGGATGCGCAGCCGCAGCAGCGTCTGCCAGCGCGTCGCGCGCTGGAGCTTGAAATAGCTCGCCAGCGCCGGATTCACGCTGCGCAGGCCCAGCGTCGTGTTGGCGATGACCGGGAACAGCGCCACCAGCGTGGCGCAGATGACGAGCGAGAGCGTCGGGTCCTTGACCCAGATGATGACGAGCGGCGCGATGGCGACGATCGGCGTCACCTGCAGCAGCACGGCGTAGGGGAACAGCGCCGCCTCGAGCGCGCGGCTCTGCACGAAGGCGAAGGCGATCGCGACGCCGAGCACGACGGCCGCGGCCAGCGCCAGCAGCGTGATCTTCAGCGTCGTCGCCAGCGCGCCGAACAGCAGCGGCGCGTCGTCGACGAGCGCACGCGCGACGCGCAGCGGCGACGGCACGAGGAATTCGGGCACGTGGAAGGCGGTCACCGCCAGCTGCCACAGCGCCAGCAGCACGAGCGCGAGCGCCGTCGGCCACAGCAGGCGGCGCCAGCGCCCGTCCATCAGGCGAGTTCGCCGCTGGCCGCGAGCAGGCTGTCCTGCAGCCGTTTCGCCCAGCGGCCGAATGCGGGGCCGACGCGGAAATCGGCGCTGCGCGGATGCGGCTCGTCGATCGCGACCTCGTCGACGATGCGCCCCGGGCGCGCCGCCATCACGACGACGCGGTTCGACAGGAACACCGCCTCCGAGATCGAATGCGTGACGAAGACCACCGTCAGGTTCTGCTGGCGCCAGAGCTCGAGCAGGTCGGCGTCGAGCCGGTTGCGCGTGATCTCGTCGAGCGCGCCGAAGGGTTCGTCCATCAGCAGCAGCTGCGGCTCGGTGACGAGGCTGCGCGCGATCGACACCCGCATCTGCATGCCGCCCGAGAGCTCGCGCGGACGCGCCGCGGCGAAGCCCTCGAGGCCGACGCGGCGCAGCGCGGCCAGCGCACGCGCGTCGCCCTCGGCGCGCGGCACCTGCGCCAGGTCCAGCGGCAGCCGTACGTTCGCGCGCACCCGCGCCCAGGGCATCAGCGTCGCCTCCTGGAACACGAAGCCCAGGCGGCGGCCGCCGGCGGCGAGTTCCTCCACCGGCCGCCCCCACAGCCGCAGCGCGCCGGCGCTGGGCGCGAGCAGCCCGGCGGCCATCTTCAGCAGCGTGCTCTTGCCGCAGCCGCTGGGACCGAGCAGGGTCACGAATTCGCCCTCGCGCACCGCGAGGTCCACCGGCAGCAGCGCCTGCGTGCCGCCGGCATAGGTCTTGGCGGCGCCGGCGACCTCGAGGGCGAGCGCCGCCGGGGCCGGCCGCGCCGTCGCCGCCAGGCTCAGGGCATCACCTTGAGGTTGGCGACGAAGCGCGTCGTGTAGGTGTCGGCGAGCCGGACCTTGGCCGGATCGAGCAGCTTCATGCGCACCATCATCTCGTAGGTCGCCTTCATGCGCGCATCGGTGACGATGCCGATGCCGTACCTGGCCGCGTCGCCGCCGAGCACGATGCCGGTCTGCTTGAGCAGCCGGATGCCGTGCAGGAGCTCGTCGTCGCTCATGTCGGGGTTGTCCTTGCGGATGAGCGCGTTGGCCGCCCGCGGGTCGCCCTCGAGGTAGTCCTTCCAGCCCTGCATGCTGGCCTTGACGAAGGCGGCGACGGCGGCCGGCTTCTTCTTCAGCGTATCGGCCATGCAGACGATGGTCGTCGTGTAGGGCGGCCAGCCGGCGTCGGCCAGCAGCAAGGCCGTCGGCTTGAAATGCGCCATCTTCTCGATCGCGTAGGGCTCGCTCGAGAGGTAGCCCTGCTGGACGATGTTGCGGTCGGCGATGAAGGGCTGGATGTTGAAGGTGTAGGGCCGGGTCTGGCTGTCCGAGAGGCCGTAGCGCTCGCGCAGCCAGGGCCAGAAATTCGTGTGCGTGTCCGACGAGATCAGGATCGTCTTGCCCTTGAGGTCCTCCAGGCGGTGGAAATTCTCGGGGTGGCCGATCATCACCTGCGGGTCCTTCTGGAACGCCGCAGCCACCGTCACCGCATCGACGCCGGCCTCGTGCGCCCTCATCGTCTGCACGTCGTAGCCCATGAAGCAGTCGACCTGGCCCGCGGCCAGCAGCTGCAGGCCGTTGACCTGCGGACCGCCCATGCGCAGCGTCACGGCCAGCCCGGCCTTCCGGTACAGGCCCTCGGCCTGGGCCTGGTAGAAGCCGCCGTGCTCGGCCTCGGCATACCAGTTGGTGAGGAAGACGAAGGGCTGCTCGGCCGGGATCGCCGCGCCGGCGGCGAGCGTCAGCGCGAGCGTCAGGGCGAGGCGGGGCGGGCGGCGGCGGGGCATGCGGTCTCCTGGGGCGAACACGCATTGTTCAACACATCGCGCCCGCGCGTGGCGCGCGCTACAGCGCCATCGAAGGCCGCAGCGCCAGCGCCGCGCGCCAGCGCAGCAGATGCGGATGCTCGTCGCCGGGCTTGAGCCTGACGATGCGCGCGAAATCGACCGCGACGACGGCCGTGATGTCGGCGATGCTGAAGCGCTCGCCGGCCAGGTAGGCGTGGTCCGCGAGGCGGTCGTTCAGCGTTGCGAAGAATCGCCGCGCGCGCGCCAGGCCGCGCGCCGCGAGTTCGGGGATCTGCGCGTAGTCGTCGGGTCCGGGCAAGGCGCGGCTGGCCATCGCCGGCGAGCTGTTGCGCAGCGCCTCGGCGACGGCCAGCAGGCCTTCGAATTCGCTCCGCCATTGCCAGCTCGCGACGGCGGCGCGTTCGAGCGGCGTGACGCCGTGCAGCGGCGGCTCGGGGTGGCGCGCCTCGAGGTAGGCGGCGATGGCGGCGTTGTCCCCGAGCACCGCGCCCTCCTCGGTGCGCAGCGCCGGCACCGTGCACAGCGGGTTGATCGCGCGATAGGCGGCGCCGAGCTGCTCGCCGCGGCGCAGGTCGACCTGGACGGTGGCGTGCGCGACGCCCTTCTCGGCGAGCAGGATGCGGGCGCGGCGCGGGCTCGGCGCGGTGGCGCAGTCGTAGAGCGTGATCATCGAGGCGTTGCCGGTGTTTGCGGCGCGGGCGGCGTGACGGCGGGCGGGCGCTCGAAATCGGCGGCGTCGTGGCGCTCGGGCAGCTGGCTCTCGGGCGCACCCCAGTCGCGGTTCACGCGCCGGCCGCGCTGCACCGCCGGCCGCTGCGCGATGGCGTCGGCCCAGCGCTGCACGTTGCGGTAGTCCTGCACCTGCAGGAATTCGCCGGCGCCGTAGAGCAGGCCCTTGGCGAGTCCGCCGTACCAGGGCCAGACGGCGATGTCGGCGATCGTGTAGTCGGCGCCGGCCAGATAGGGCGTCTCGGCCAGGCGCCGGTCGAGCACGTCGAGCTGGCGCTTGACCTCCATCGCGTAGCGGTCGATCGCGTATTCGATCTTCGTCGGCGCATAGGCGTAGAAATGGCCGAAGCCGCCGCCCAGGAACGGCGCGCTGCCCATCTGCCAGAACAGCCACGACAGGCATTCGGCGCGCGCCGCCGGCGCGCTGGGCAGCAGGGCGCCGAATTTCTCGGCCAGGTACATCAGGATCGCGCCCGATTCGAAGACGCGGATCGGCGCCGGCGCGCTGCGGTCGAGCAGCGCCGGGATCTTCGAATTCGGATTGATCGCGACGAAGCCGCTGCCGAACTGGTCGCCGTCGCTGATGCGGATCATCCAGGCGTCGTATTCGGCGCCGGCATGGCCGAGCGCGAGCAGTTCCTCGAGCATCACCGTGACCTTGATGCCATTGGGCGTGCCCAGCGAATACAGCTGCAGCGGATGGCGGCCGACCGGCAGCGCCTTCTCGTGCGTCGCGCCGGCGACGGGGCGGTTGATGTTCGCGAAGCGGCCGCCGTTGCCGGGACTCCAGGTCCAGACGGGCGGCGGGGCATAGGGTTCGGTCATGGGGTCTCCGGGGGTGGGTTGCGGCGATGGGGCGCTCTCAGAGCGGTGACTGGCGTTGGACGGTGGTCATGACCGCGTCGAGTTCGTGAGGACGAATCGGGATGCCGAAACGATCGGCGATGACGGCGGCGAATTCGGCGCGCGTCTGCAGCACCCGCGTTTCGGGCGCCAGCTCGGGCGCGCGCCGCAGCGCGAGGTTGCGATTGAACAGCGTCAGCCGGCCCTCGGGCACGGCGCGGCCGAGCTGCAGGTTGGATTTCAGGAAGGCCTTCGGCTGGGTCGCGACCCACCAGTTGCCGAGCTCGAAATCGATCGGCCGCGGCACGCCGGGGGCGATGCAATAGGCGTCGACAAAGCCCTCGGGCGACGCGGCCTGGAGCAGCAGGCCATCGTCGGCATCGACGAAGCGGTAGCGGCCGAGCGGCACTTCCTGGACGCCGCGGCTGGCGAGGGCCAGCGCCGCCAGCGGCGCCGTGCCGCCGAAGCCGACATCGGCAAGCCAGTCCTGGCCGTCTATCGTCACGCGCAGCGCCAGGTGCGTGCGCGGCGTCGCGACCTCGGCCGGGATGCCGAGCCGCACGCGCGCCTCGAGCGGCGCGACGCTGAAACCGAGCGCGCGCAGGCAGGCCATGAAGAGGCCGTTGTGCTCGTAGCAATGGCCGCCGCGCTGCTCGCGCAGCAGCTTGGCCTGCAGCGACGCGAGATCGAGCGCCGGCACCCCGCCGGCCAGCACCTCGATATTGCCGAAGGCGAGCGTGCGCGCATGGCCGAGGATGAGGCGGTCGAGCGTCGCCCGCGTCGGCGCCAGCGCGCCGGCGACGCCGATGCGGGCCTGGTAGGCGGCGAGGTCGGGAAGGTCCATCGACGCGCAGTCTATGCGCCGATGGCCTCACTCGCTCGCTCCTGTCTCAGTCGGCCTGCTTGCGCAGGAACGCCGGGATCTCGATCTCGTCCATGCCGTTGCTCACCAGCGCGTCGACCTTGGCCGCCGCCTGCGTGCGCCCGCTGCGCCAGACGCTGGGCGTCTGCAGCCCTTCGTAGCTGTGCTGCGCCGGCGCCTGATTCACCTGCGCCGGCTGCGTTGCGACCTGGTTCAGGATCGGCAGGTTGTCGGTGCCGGTGCGCAGCTGCGGCTGCTGCACGACCGACAGCGGCGGCTGCGCCGCGGCCTTGCGCGCGCTGCTCAGGCCGGTGGCGATGACGGTCACGCGCAGCTGGTCGCCCAGGGTCTCGTCGTAGGCGGTGCCGAAGATCACATGCGCCTCCTCGGCCGCGTAGCGACGGATCGTGTTCATCGCGTTGCGGCTCTCGGCGAGCTTGAAGGTCTGCTTGCTCGCCGCGATCAGCACCAGCACGCCGCGCGCGCCCGAGAGGTCGATGCCCTCGAGCAGCGGGCAGGCCACCGCCATGTCGGCGGCCTTGGTCGCGCGGTCCGGACCGCCGGCCACCGCGGTGCCCATCATCGCCTTGCCGGGCTCGCTCATCACCGTCTTCACGTCCTCGAAGTCGACGTTGACGAGGCCGGGGATGTGGATGATGTCGCTGATGCCGCCGACGGCGTTCTTGAGCACGTCGTTGGCATGCGCGAAGGCCTGCTCCTGCGTCACGTCGTCGCCCATCACCTCGAGCAGCTTCTCGTTGAGCACGACGATCAGGCTGTCGACATTGGCCTCGAGTTCCGAGACCCCGTCCTCGGCCTGGCGGCCGCGCTTGCGGCCCTCGAAATCGAAGGGCTTGGTGACGACGCCGACGGTCAGGATGCCCATCTCCTTGGCCACGCGCGCGATCACCGGCGCGGCGCCGGTGCCGGTCCCGCCGCCCATGCCGGCGGTGATGAACAGCATGTGCGCGCCGGCGATGGCCTGCCTGATCTGCTCGACCGCGTCCTCGGCCGCCGCGCGCCCCATCTCGGGCTTGCTGCCCGCGCCCAGCCCGGTCTTGCCGAGCTGGACCAGCATGCCCGCGCTGCTGCGGTGCAGGGCCTGCGCGTCGGTGTTGGCGCAGATGAACTCCACGCCCTGGACGCCCTGGCCGATCATGTGCTCGACCGCGTTGCCGCCGCCACCGCCGACGCCGATCACCTTGATCTGGGTGCCTTCGTCGAATTCGTCGATGATTTCTATGGGCATATGAGCCTCCTGATGAAAGTTGCAGTTGCCGTGGTTGAGAAACGCGGGGCCTCTTGATGCATGAGCCCCTCCTAGAAATTCCCGAGAAACCAATCCTTGGCGCGGCCGACCAGGTTCTTCACCGAGCCGGCCTGCGCCGCCGCCTTGTAGCCGCGCGAGCGCGCCAGCCGCGCCTCCTCGAGCAGCCCCATCACCGTCGCCGAACGCGGGTTGGCGACCATGTCCGAGAGCGCCGCGCCGTACAGCGGCAGGCCCTTGCGCACCGGCTTGAGGAAGATGTCCTCGCCCAGCTCGACCATGCCCGGCATGACCGAGCTGCCGCCGGTGATCACCATGCCGCTGGACAGCAGCTCCTCGTAGCCGCTCTCGCGGATCACCTGCTGCACGAGCGAGAAGATCTCCTCGACGCGCGGCTCGATGACGCCGGCCAGCGCCTGGCGGCTGAGCATGCGCGGCGCGCGGTCGCCCAGGCCCGGCACCTCGACCTGGTCGGCCGGATCGGCGAGCAGCTGCTTGGCCACGCCATGCTCGACCTTGATCTCCTCGGCGTCCTTGGTCGGCGTGCGCAGCGCCATCGCGATGTCGCTCGTGATGAGGTCGCCGGCGATCGGGATCACCGCCGTGTGGCGCACGCTGCCGTCGGTGTAGATCTGCACGTCGGTGGTGCCGGCGCCGATGTCGACGACGGCCACGCCCAGGCTCTTCTCGTCGGCCGTGAGCACGGCGGCGGCGCTGGCGCTGGGGTTGAGCACGAGGCGCTCGACCTCGAGCCCGCAGCGGCGCACGCATTTGAGGATGTTCTCGGCCGCGCTCTGCGCCCCGGTGACGATGTGCACCTTGACCTCGAGCCGGCTGCCGCTCATGCCGATCGGCTCCTTGACCTCGTGGCCGTCGATCACGAATTCCTGCGGCTCGACGAGCAGCAGCCGCTGGTCGTTCGGGATGTTGATCGCCTTGGCGGTCTCGACGACGCGCGCCACGTCCACCGGCGTGACCTCGCGGTTGTCGCGCACGATCACCATGCCGGTGCTGTTCTGGCCGCGGATGTGGCTGCCGGTGATGCCGGTGTAGACGCGGTCGATCTTGCAGGCGGCCATCATCTCGGCCTCCTTGAGCGCCTGCTGGATGCTCTGCACCGTGGCGTCGATGTTGACGACGACGCCGCGCTTGAGCCCATGCGTGGGCGCCACGCCGAGCCCGGCCACGCGCAGCGAGCCGTCGGGCAGGACCTCGGCCGCGACCACCATCACCTTGGCGGTGCCGATGTCCAGCGCGAAGACCATGTCCTTGAATTCCTTGGCCATCCGGCCCTCCTAATGCGTCCTGGCCGCGGCCGGGGCCGCGGGTGTGATGACGACACCGCGCAGCCGCACGGCATAGCCGTCCGGGTGGCGCAGGTCGGCGTATGCCAGCGGCGCGTGGTAGCGCGCGGTGACCTGGCCCAGCGTGCGCACGAAGCGCGCGCTGCGGGCCACGAGTTCGTCGTCGCTGCCGCGGCCGATCTCCACCTCGGCGCCGCTGTCGAGCTCGGCCAGCCACGAGCCGCGGCCGCTGAGCGTGAGCCGGCTGATCGTCATCCCGGCCCGCGCCAGCACCGGCTGCAGGCGCCGGTACAGCGCCAGCATCTGCGCCGCGCTGCCGTCGGGGCCCGCGAAGGTCGGCAGGCCGTCGCCCTCGACCTCGCCCAGGTTGGCCTCGAACACCTCGCCCTGCTCGTTGACGAGCTTGTCGGCGTCGTCGGCATCGGCCGTGCCCTCCCACAGCGCGGCCGGATGCTGCTCCTCGAGACGGACGCGCAGCCGGTCGGGCCAGATGCGGCGCACGACGGCGCGCCGCACCCAGGGCACGGTCTCGAAGGCGTGGCGGCTCTGCGCGAGGTCGACGCTGAAGAAATTGCCCGCCAGCTGCGGCGCGGCGTTGGCGCGTATCGTCGCGACGCTGTTGCGCTGCAATTCGCCCGCGAGCACGATGGCGCGGATCGGGAACAGCGGCGAGCGCATCAGCCACAGCACGGCGGCGACGAGCGCGCCGGCGCCGGCGACGAGATAGACCGTGCTCGCCACCGCATTCATCAGCCGCACGTCGGCCGGCAGCGGCAGCGGTGCGCGGGCGGCGTAGCGGGGCATGGTCTGGCGCGGCATCGTCGGCCTCAGTGGCGATCGGCGTCGAGCCGCGCCTCGGCGAGCAGGCCCAGGCAGAGCTGCTCGTAGCTGATGCCGGCCGCCTTGGCCGAGATCGGCACCAGCGAATGCCCCGTCATGCCGGGGCTGGTGTTCATCTCGAGCAGGAAGATGCGGCGGTCGGACGCGCGCAGCATGAGGTCGGCGCGGCCCCAGCCGCGGCAATCGAGCGCGCGGTAGGCGGCCAGCGTGAGCCGCTGCACCTCGGCCTCCTCGGCCGCATCCAGCCCCGAGGGGCAGCGGTAGCCGGTGTCCTCGGAGTAGTACTTGTGCTCGAAATCGTAATTGCCGCCGGGGGCGTCGATGCGCACGACCGGCAGGGCCCGGGCCGTCATGCCGCGACCGAGCACCGGACAGGTGAGCTCGATGCCGTCGATGAACTCTTCGCACAGGACATCGGGGTCGTATTGTGCGGCCAATTTCACCGCGTCCTGCAGCTGCGAATAGCCGCTGACCTTGGTGATGCCGATCGACGAGCCCTCGCGCGGCGGCTTGACGATGAGCGGCAGGCCGAGCGCGTCGGGCACCGCGACGATGTCCTCGCGCGACTGCCGGTCCGGCGCCAGCCATTGCCAGCGCGGCGTCGGCAGGCCCTCGGCGAGCCAGACCTTCTTCGTCATGACCTTGTCCATCGCGATCGCGCTGGCCATCACGCCCGAGCCGGTGTACGGGATGCCGAGCAGTTCGAGCGCGCCCTGCACCGTGCCGTCCTCGCCATGGCGGCCGTGCAGCGCGATGAAGGCGCGCGCATAACCGTCGCGCTTCAATTCGGAGAGCTCGCGCTCGGCCGGGTCGAAGGCCTGCGCATCGACGCCCTGCGAGCGCAGCGCGGCGAGCACGCCGGGACCCGACATCGTCAGCGAGACGACGCGCTCGGCGCTGCGGCCGCCCATCAGCACCGCGACCTTGCCGAGCGCCTGGACATCGATATTCATGGCGCACTCCCCTGCATCGCGACCAGTTTCGCCGGCACGCCGCCGATCGACCCGGCCCCCATCGTCAGCACGACATCGCCGTCGCGCGCCGTCGCCTGGATCGCCGCCGGCAGGGCATCGATGTCGGCGACGAAGACGGCGCCGCCGCCGCAGGCACGCACCAGCGCGCGGCCGTCGGCGCCGGCGATCGGCGCCTCGCCGGCGGCGTAGACCTCGGTCAGCAGCAGCGCATCGAAGCGGCCGAGCACGGCGGCGAAATCGGCCAGGCAATCGCGCGTCCTCGTGTAGCGATGCGGCTGGAACGCGAGCACGAGCCGACGCCCCGGGAACGCGCCGCGCGCCGCGGCGAGCACGGCGGCGATCTCGACCGGGTGATGGCCGTAGTCGTCGATCAGCGTGTAATGCCCGCCGTCCGCCGCCGGCCTCTCGCCCCAGCGCTGGAATCGGCGCCCGACGCCGGCGAACTCGGCCAGCGCGCGCGCCACCGGCGCATCGGGCAGGCCGATCTCGCGCGCCACGGCGAGCGTGGCGAGCGCATTGCGGACATTGTGCTCGCCGGCGAGGTTGAGCATCAGCGGCAGGTCGGGGCGGCCGGCGGCGCGGGCGGTGAATTGCATCTGCGCGCCCGGCAGCGCGCGCAGCTCGACGGCGCGCAGGTCGGCGTCGGCGCCGAGGCCGTAGGTCGCCAGCGGGCGCGCGATGCGCGGCAGCACGGCGCGCACGCCGGCGTCGTCGCTGCACACCACGGCGCGGCCGTCGGCCGGCAGGCGCTGGATGAAGGTGACGAAGGCCTCGTGCAGGCGCGCGAGGTCGTGGCCGTAGGTTTCCATGTGGTCGGCGTCGATGTTGGTGACGACGGCGATGGCCGGGCTCAGGTGCAGGAAGCTGGCGTCGCTCTCGTCGGCCTCGGCGACGAGCCAGGCACCGTGGCCGAGCCGTGCGTGGCTGCCGGCGGCGAGCAGCTCGCCGCCGATGACGTAGCTGGGATCGGCGCCGGCGGCGACGAGCGCGCTCGCCACGAGCGAGGTCGTCGTCGTCTTGCCATGGGTGCCGGCGATGGCGATGCCGCGCTGGCGCTGCATCAGCTCGCCGAGCACGACGGCGCGCGCGACGACCGGGATGCCGGCGGCGCGCGCGGCGACGACCTCGGGGTTGTCGGCGCCGATCGCGGTGCTGGTGACGACGCGGTCGGCGCGCGCGACCTGCGCCGCGGCGTGGCCGATATGCACTTCGATGCCCAGGGCCGCGAGGCGGCGCGCGACGGCGCTGTCGCTGCGGTCCGAGCCCGAGACGCGGTGGCCGAGCGCGTGCAGCACCTCGGCGATGGCGCTCATCCCGGCGCCGCCGATGCCGACGAAATGATCGTGGGGCCGCGGCGCGTTCATGCCCGCTCCACGAGT
>JAGWVB010000399.1 GCA_018971105.1 Burkholderiales bacterium | reverse complement strand
GCGCGCCGCGGCACGCCGTGGTCATCGCGTCGGAACTCCGAAAGTGACCGACGGCCCGCCGCCGCGATGACCCCCGGCACTGCGCCGCGGCGCCGGCGCGGCCTAGATTGAACGGCACGGCAAGCCCGCCGTTCGATACCGAACCGCCATGCACGCGCTGCAAGACCCGCATCCGCTCCCGCGCCGGGACGGCACGGGCCGCGGCGCGACCGGCGGCGCGGCCCATGGCGCCATCGGTGGCGCGGCTCGGGGCCGCGCGCCGGCGCTCGACCGGATGATCCCGCGCGCCGCGCCGGCAGCAGCATCGGCCCGGAGGCCACCGCCATGAAGATCCGCCACCATCGACCCCGCAGCGTCGCCCGCGCGGCGCCGCTGCTGCTCGCGTTTGCGCTCGGCGCCTGCGCGACCACCGGCGCCGGCGGCGGCGAGTTCGTCGGCCCGGGCGCGGCGAAGGTGCCCGTGATCTTCCAGTGGACCAGCCCCGACGGCGGCCTCAGCGGCGAGCTCAGCGCGGCCTTGCCGCACGCGACCTACCGCGGCCGCTACTTCGAGATCACGCGCGGCACGCGCAGCGCGCGGCTGCAGCCGATGTGGGTCGGATGGCCCATGGGCTGGGACGACTGGCCCTATTGGGGCGACCCGCCCTACGGCGCCTACAGCCGGGCCGGGTTCGACGTCCACTACTCGGGCACCGTGGTCGCCAACCTCGGCAGCGCCGACGGCCGGCGCATGCGCTGCCGCCTGCACCTCGTCGACCCCGCGCGCGGCCTGTCCGCGGGCGCCGACGGCCAATGCCAGATCCAAGGCGGCAGGACGTTCCGGGCGCGCTTCTAGGCCTAGGCGCCCCGCCCCCGACCTCAACCTCAACCCAGGAGTCCGACATGAAGACCCGCATCCTTCCGACCCTCATCGTCGCCGCCTGTGCGGCGCTCCCGCTGGCGGCCCCGGCCGCCGGCACGCTGCCACCGGTGCACAAGCAGGGCGGCGTCAGCTACCTCAGCGGCGGCATCGGCGACGGCCAGGCCGCCGCGATCAAGGCCGCCAGCCCGCATTGGCCGCTGACGCTGCTGTTCGCGGTGCGCACGGGCCGGTCGGCCGACTACCTGGCGAACGTGCAGGTGACGGTGCACGACGCGCAGGGACGGGTCGTGCTCGAGACGACCGCCGACGGCCCCTACCTGCTCGCGCAGCTCGCGCCCGGCGCCTACCAGGTCGACGCCACGGTGGCCGGCAAGACGCTGGCGCGCAAGGTCAAGGTCAACGCCGGCCATCCGGTGCGGGCCGTCTTCGTCTGGCCCGAGGGCACCGACGACAGCGGCTCCTGAATCCGGCTTCATCGCCCCGGGGAGATCATCATGACGACATCCGCGCCTTCGGTCCGGCCCCGCGCCGGCGCGCTGGACGAGCGGCGCCTGCTGCTGCGTGCCACCGGCTTCGTCGGCGGCGCCGGGCTCGTCGCCGCCGCCATCCCCTTCGTCGAGACCTTCGAGCCCTCGGCGCGCGACCTCGCGCGCAGCGGGCCGGTCGATGCCGAGCTGGGCGACCTGCGGCCGGGCCAGATGCGCACGGTCGCCTGGCGCGGCAAGCCGGTGTGGCTGCTGCGGCGCACGCCGGCGATGGTCGCGGCGCTCGAGCGCCCCGATCCGCTGCTGCTGGACCCGCTGTCGCACGATTCGGTCCAGCCCCCGGGCTGCGTCAATCCGACGCGTTCGCTCAAGCCCGAATACCTGGTCGCGCTGGGCGTGTGCACGCATCTGGGCTGCACGCCCATCCTGCACCTGCACGACGCGCAGCTCGACGCCCAGCTCGACGCGCCGGGCGGCTACATCTGCCCCTGCCACGGCTCGCGCTTCGACCTCGCCGGCCGCGTGATCCGGAACGTGCCGGCGCCGCGCAATCTCGAGATCCCCCCGCATCGCTACACCTCGGCCACGGCCTTGCGCATCGGCTGAACGGGCGCCGCGCCGGCGCGGCGCGGCCGGGCCCTGCCGCGCACGGGCTGTAAGGTTGCGGCCTGCGGCGCCGTCTAAGGGCCACGAAGGTCGAGTTCGACTTCACGCCACGGAGCGTTCGAGCCTTCGCACCCCGATCGAAACGTCCACCCAACCATCAGGAGTCAGCCATGTCCAGCCCCACCACCCCGCTCTCGGCCGTCGCCATCGCCCTCGCGCTCGGCACGGCCATCGCCGCGCTGCCGGCCACCGCCCATGCCGCCGACAAGGAGAAATGCTTCGGCGTCGCGCTCAAGGGCAAGAACGATTGCAAGGCCGGTGCCGGCACCACCTGCGCCGGTACCTCGAAGATCGACGACCAGGGCAATTCCTGGAAGTTCGTGCCCAAGGGGACCTGCGCCAAGACCGTCTCGTCGACCTCGCCGACCGGCTACGGCCAGCTCGTCGCATTCAAGGAGAAGCAGGGCTGACCCGCATGTCCGCCGCGACCGCCGCGCGGCCCGCCGGCATCGGCATCGGGCTCGAGTGCGGGCGCTTGCGCGCCGTGCCGGCCGGGCGGCCGGACCTGGGTTGCTTCGCGGTCCAGGCCGGGAACTCCGCGTTCGACGGCGGACCCTTCCAGCACGACCCGGTCCGCATGCGCGAGCGCCCTGCGCTCTCGCGGCAAGGCGCCGGGTTGTCGAGCGGCGG
>JAGWVB010000398.1 GCA_018971105.1 Burkholderiales bacterium | reverse complement strand
CGCGCCAGGCCGAGATCGCGGCAGCGCCGAAGCTGGGCTGGCGCGAGGCCATCGCGGCCACGGCGACCGGCCTGGGCTACGAACTCGTCGATGTCGAGCGCGCGCAGCGCGGGCTGCTGCGCGTGACGATAGACCGCGTCCCGGGGCGCACCTACGCCGACGGCGGCGACTCGATCACGGTCGAGGATTGCGAGGCCGTGACGCGCCAGCTGCAATACGCGCTCGAGGTCGAGGGGCTCGATTACGCGCGCCTCGAGGTCTCGTCGCCGGGGCTGGACCGGCCGCTGCGCAGCGAGGCCGACCTGCAGCGCTATTGCGGCGAACTCGTCGCGGTGACGCTGAAGGTGCCGTTCGAGGGCCGCAAGGCCTGGCAGGGCCGGCTCGGCGCGGCGGGCGAGGGCGGCTGGACCCTGGTGTTCAAGGAAGGCAAGACCGAACAGGAGTTCGGATTCAAGTTCGACGAACTGCGCGAAGCGCGGCTCGTCCCGGTGGTGGATTTCAAGGGCCGCAAGTCGGGAGCCGAACCCGTCGGTCCGGCAGGAGAGGCGCCCAGCGCCGCTCCGGGCATAGAAGGAGGCTAGGGAAGCGATGAACCGCGAAATGCTGATGCTGGTGGACGCGATCTCGCGCGAGAAGACCGTCGATCGCGACGTCGTCTTCGGCGCCGTCGAGGCCGCGCTCGCGCAGGCGACGAAGAAACTCAACGGCGGCGAGGTCGACATCCGTGTCGCCGTCGACCGCGAGACCGGCCAGTACGAGACCTTTCGCCGCTGGCTCGTCGTGCCCGACAGCGCCGGGCTGCAGAACCCCGATGCCGAGGAGCTGCTGTCGGACGCGCTCGAGCGCATCCCCGACATCGAGGAGGGCGACTACATCGAGGAGGCGATCGAGTCGCTGACGATCGGCCGCATCGGCGCCCAGGCGGCCAAGCAGGTGATCCTGCAGAAGATCCGCGACGCCGAGCGCGAACAGCTGCTCAACGACTTCCTGGCCCGCGGCGAGAAGATCTTCGTCGGCACCGTCAAGCGCCTGGACAAGGGCGACATCATCGTCGAGAGCGGCCGCGTCGAAGGGCGGCTGAAGCGCAGCGAGATGATCCCGAAGGAGAACCTGCGCAGCGGCGACCGCGTGCGCGCCTTCCTGCTCGGCATCGACGCCACCCAGCGCGGGCCGCAGATCATGCTCTCGCGCAGCGCGCCGGGCTTCATGATCGAGCTCTTCGCGCAGGAGGTGCCGGAGATCGAGCAGGGCCTGCTCGAGATCAAGAGCTGCGCGCGCGACCCCGGCAGCCGGGCCAAGATCGCCGTCGTCTCGCACGACCGGCGCGTCGACCCCATCGGCACCTGCGTGGGCGTGCGCGGCTCGCGCGTCAACGGGGTCACGAACGAGCTCGCCGGCGAGCGCGTCGACATCGTGCTCTGGTCCGACGACCCGGCGCAGTTCGTCATCGGCGCGCTCGCGCCGGCGAATGTGCAGAGCATCGTCGTCGACGAGGAGCGCCACGCGATGGACGTCGTCGTCGACGAGGAGAACCTCGCGATCGCGATCGGCCGCGGCGGCCAGAACGTGCGCCTGGCGAGCGAGCTCACCGGCTGGCGCATCAACATCATGACGGCCGAGGAATCGCAGGCCAAGCAGGCCACCGAGAGCGAATCGGTGCGCGCGCTCTTCGTCGACAAGCTCGACGTCGACGCCGAGGTCGCCGACATCCTGATCGCCGAGGGCTTCACCAGCCTCGAGGAGGTGGCCTACGTGCCGCTGCAGGAGATGCTCGAGATCGAGAGCTTCGACGAGGACACCGTGCACGAGCTGCGCACCCGTGCCAAGGACGCGCTGCTGACGATGGAGATCGAGAAGGAAGAGCAGGTCGAGGAGGTCTCGCAGGACCTGCGCGATCTCGAGGTCGACGGCCAGGGCCTGTCGCCCGAGCTGATCTCCAAGCTCGCGGTCGGCGGCATCCATACGCGCGACGACCTGGCCGACCTCGCCGTCGACGAATTGACCGAGATCTCGGGCATCGATGCCGAGCAGGCCAAGACCCTGATCATGAAGGCTCGCGAGCATTGGTTCACCGCCTGATGACGCTGAACCCCGCCCGCACCGAACACCCTAGGAAACCGTACCCATGGCCGTGACCACTGTCGCCCAGTTCGCCGCGCAGCTCGGGCGCCCGACGACGGCGCTGATCGAGCAGCTGCAATCGGCCGGCGTGACCAAGCGCTCGCCGGAAGACGCGCTGACCGAAGCGGACAAGGAACGTCTGCTCGAATTCCTGCGCAACGCCCACGGCACCGCCGCCGGCGCCGAGCGCAAGAAGATCACGATCACGCGCAAGACCTCGACCGAGATCAAGCAGGCCGACGCCAGCGGCCGCGCGCGCACGATCCAGGTCGAGGTGCGCAAGAAGCGCACCTTCGTCAAGCGCGACGACGCGGCCGGGGTCGAGGAATCGGCCGGCCCGAGCGAGCAGGAGCACGAGCTCGAGCTGCAGCGCCGCGAGGAGGAGGCCAGCGCCCAGGCCGAGGCGATCCGCAAGCAGGAGGAGGAGATCGCCGAGGCGCGCCGCCTGCGCGAGGAGCAGGAGCGCGCCGCCAAGGCCGCCGCCGAAGCCGCCGCCGCCGAGGCGGCCGCGAAGGCCGCCGCCGAGGCCGAGGCCG
>JAGWVB010000113.1 GCA_018971105.1 Burkholderiales bacterium | reverse complement strand
CGTAGACGACCAGGTTCCAGGCCAGCACGCCCCACACCGGCGGCGCCAGCAGGTTGATGTGCTGGGCGCTGCCGATGACGTTCATCGCCAGCCCCAGCAGCACCGCACCTGCCACCACCAGCGCGGCCCGGCGCGCCTGCCACAGGCGCCGGCGCAGCAGCCGGGCCGCGGCGGCGTCGCGCGGCAGCAGGCGCTGCAGCGCGTGGTGCGCGCGCTCGGCGAGGAAGCGCGCGTCGGTCGCGTCGGCGGCCACGGTGCGGCGCGCCAGCTCGGTGGCCCAGCGGCCGTCGTCGGGCGTCCAGATCGGGTTGTCGGCCGGGCCCTGGTCGCAGGCCTGCACCAGCAGCACTTGGCGCGCGGTGGCTTCGTCGAAACGGGTGGTGTCGGTCTTCACGGTGCGCTGCAATGTAGCGCGGCCGGGGCGGCACCTGCACGATGCTCGGGACGCGGTATCGGCACTAGGCGGGGGCGCCGGAGCCGAAGCGCTTGGCCGCCTCGTACGGGAACACGTCGTGCACATGGCCGGCGGCGATGCGCTCCTTGTGCGCCTGCCAGAACGCGGCGTCGAGCAGCTCGGCATGGCGCGCCATGAAGACCTCGCGCACGCGGTCGTTGCCGAGCAGGAAGGGGCCGAAGGTCTCGGGGAACACGTCCCGGGGGCCGACGCGGTACCAGACCTCGCCGCTCATCTCCTCCTCCTCGTTGCGCGGCGCCGGGACGCGGCGGAAGTTGCAGTCGGTGAGGTATTCGATCTCGTCGTAGTCGTAGAACACGACCTTGCCGTGGCGCGTGACGCCGAAGTTCTTCCACAGCATGTCGCCCGGGAAGATGTTGGCCGCGACGAGGTCCTTGATCGCGTTGCCGTACTCGACCACCGCCGCCGCCATCTGCTCGGGACTGGCCTCCTGCAGGTAGATGTTGAGCGGGATCATGCGCCGCTCGATGTAGACATGCCTGACGACGAGCGCGTCGCCGTCCTCCTCGATCAGGCTGGGGCAGAAATGCCGGAGCTCGGCGACGAGCTCGTCCTCGAAGCGCTGGCGCGGGAACGCGACATTGCTGTATTCGAGCGTGTCGGCCATGCGCCCGACGCGGTCGTGCCGCTTGACGAGCAGGTACTTGCCCTTGATCTGCTCGCGCGTCGTCTCCTTCTGCGGCGGGTAGAAGTCCTTGATCACCTTGAACACGTAGGGGAACGAGGGCAGGTCGAACACCAGCATCACCATGCCCTTGATGCCGGGCGCGATGCGGAAGCGGTCGCTCGAATGGCGCAGGTGGGCGAGGAAGTCGCGGTAGAACATGTTCTTGCCCTGCTTCTGCAGGCCCAGCGCGTTGTAGAGCTCGGAACGCGGCTTGCGCGGCATCAGCCCGCGCAGGAACTGCACATAGGCGCTCGGGATCTCCATCTCGACCATGAAATAGGCGCGGGCGTAGCTGAAGATCATCAGCAGGTCGTCCTCGCCGAACAGCGCCGCGTCGATCACGAGCCTGCCGCCGGCGCCATGCAGGATCGGCAGCGCCAGCGGCGTCTCGACGAAGCCGTTGATGATCTTGCCGACGAGGTAGGCGCCCTTGTTGCGGTAGAACAGGCTGGCCAGGACCTGGATCTGGAAATTCGCGCGCGGCCTGAAGGCGCCGAGTTCGGCGCGCATCGCCCGCACGACGCGGTCGACATCGCGCGGCAGATCCTCGAATGCGCGTTCGAGCTGGAAGTTGCCGATGATGCGCTCCCAGGTCGCGTGCAGATTGTCGAGCGTCGGGTAATAGGCGCGGTAGGTGGGCTTCGACGCCGGTTCGTCGTTCTCGATGTATTCGGTGCTGATGGCCGGGCGCACGAAGATGAAATCGTTGCGGAAATAGCTGCGGTGCAGCAGCTTGGATGTGACCGAGTTGAAGAAGGTCTCGGCGAGTTCGGGCTGGTGGTGGTCGGTGAGCAGGCCGATGTAATGCAGCTTGGCCTGCTGCCAGGTGTCCATCGACAGCGATTCGATCGCGAAATCGCCGCGCAGGCGCTGCACCGCCTCGTCGACGCGGCGGTCGTAGTACTCGATGCGCTGCGCCTGCGCCCGCTGCTGGCCATGCCAGTCGGCCTGCTCGAAACGGCGCTGGGCCTCGGCGCTGGCCTGGCGGAAGAGTTCGTAATGGCGGTTGAAGCCGTCGAGCATCGTGCGCGCGATGGCGAACGCGCGGCTGTCGGTGAGCTGGTGCGGGAACATCGTCAGGCGTTCAGCGCCGCCTGCCGTTCGCGCCAGCGCTGCTTGAGCTGCGCCAGCGCCGTGTCGTAGGCGACGCCGACGCGGTCGCGCGCATCGACCGTGATCTGCAGGTCCTCGAGCAGTCCGTTGTGCAGCCCGTAGACCCAGCCGTGCACGACCACCGACTGGCCGCGCTGCCAGGCGTCGGCGGCCACCGTCGTGTGGCAGACGTTGCGCGCCTGCTCGAGCACGTTGAGCTCGACCAGCGCATCGACGCGCAGGCTCTCGTGCAGCCCGGCAAGGAAGCCCTCGTGGGCGTCGCGCACGTCCTGCACATGGCGCAGCCAGTTGTCGACGAGTCCGGCGCGCTGGTTGTGCAGCGCCGCACGCACGCCGCCGCAGTTGCTGTGGCCGACGACGATGATGTGGCGCACCTGCAGCAGGTCGATCGCGTACTGGAGCACCGAGAGCGCGTTGAGGTCCGAATGGACCATCAGGTTCGCCACATTGCGGTGCACGAACAGCTCGCCCGGCAGCAGGCCGACGAGGTCGTTGGCCGGCACGCGGCTGTCGGCGCAGCCTATCCACAGGTACTGCGGCGCCTGCTGCTGCAGCAGCCGGGTGAAGAAGCCGGGCTCGCGCTGCTCGGTCGACTCGGCCCAGGCGCGGTTGCTGGCGAAGAGTTCCTGCAGATCGGTGGTCATGGGGGTGGTCCGGCGTTGCGTTCGAGTTTAGGGGTCGGGCGGCGCGCTGCGACCGCGCCGCGGTCTGGCAGCGGCCTGCGCCAGCAGCGTGCGGCAGCGCGCCTCGTGCTGGCCGATCTCGGCGAGCGTGATCTCGATGTCCTCGCGCTGGCGCTCGAGCATCTCGCGATGCTCGGCCAGCACCTCGCGGAAGGCGCTGAGCTGCTGCACCGTGTCGGCGGGCGATTCGTACATGTCGACCAGGCGCTTGACCTCGAGCAGGCTCAGGCCGAGCCGCTTGCCGCGCAGCGTGAGCTTGAGCCGCGTGCGGTCGCGCTGGGTGTAGACGCGGTTGCGGCCGGCGCGCTGCGGCGCGAGCAGGCCCATGTCCTCGTAGAAGCGGATCGCGCGCGGCGTGATGTCGAACTCCGCCGCGAGCTCGGTGATCGTGTGCGTGCGGGGCCCGGCGCGCTCGGCAGCGCGCTCGCGCTCGCGGGGGGAGGCGGTCATGGTTAGACTGACGTTGACGTAAACGAAAACTGAGCTGCGAATATATGGCCAATGCCGACGAGGCCGCGCTGCACTACCCGCGCGGCGACGAACTGCCCGCCGCGGGAACCGCGATCGAGGTCGCGCCGGGCCTGCGCTGGCTGCGCATGAAGCTGCCATTCGCGCTCGACCACATCAATCTGTGGCTGCTGCGCGACCGCGACGAAGGCATCGACGGCTGGACCATCGTCGACTGCGGCATCGCCGACGACCCGACGCGCGCGAACTGGGAACACTTGTTCGAGCACGAGCTGCAGGGCCTGCCGGTGCTGCGCGTCGTCGTCACCCACATGCACCCGGACCATATCGGCCTGGCGCACTGGCTGACCGAGCGCTGGAGCCGCCCCGGCCGCGACTGCCGGCTCTGGATCAGCGCCACCGACTGGAACGCGGCACGGCTGGCGAGCCGCAGCACGCTGGGCTTCGGCGGCGAGGCCGCGGCCCGGTTCTTCGCCCGCCACGGCCTGAACGACCCGCTGCAGGCCGAGCGCGTGCGCGCGCGCGGCAGCTACTACGGCAGCCTGGTGCCGCAGGTGCCGGCCAGCTTCCGGCGCCTGATGGACGGCATGACGCTGACCATCGGCGGGCGCAGCTGGCGCTGCCTCGTCGGCTACGGCCATGCGCCCGAGCACATGGCGCTGCACTGCGCCGAGCTCGGCGTGCTGATCTCGGGCGACATGGTGCTGCCGCGCATCTCGACCAATGTCAGCGTGATCGACATCGAGCCCGAGGCCGATCCGCTGCCGCTGTACCTGGCATCGATCGCCGCGCTGCGCGCGCTGCCCGCGACGACGCTGGTGCTGCCGTCGCACGGCAAGCCGTTCACCGGATTGCACACGCGCATCGCCCAGCTCCACGCGCACCACGAGGCACGCTATGCCGAGGTGCTGGAAGCCTGCGCGGAGGCGCCGCGCAGCGCGGCCGACCTGTTGCCGCTGCTGTTCCGGCGTCAGCTCGACCTGCACCAGACGACGTTCGCGATGGGCGAGGCGATCGCCCATGTGCATGCGCTGGCCGGAATGGGGAGGCTGCGGTCCGAGGCGGGTGCCGACGGCGTGTTGCGCTTCCGGGCCACGAACTGAACGCCTGGAAGTTCGCGGCACCCGGCCGCCGGGCGGCCGGGTGCCGCGCCATCCAAGGACCCTCCAGCCTTGACGACCCTCGTGCCCTGCGCGATGACAGCGTAGCGCCAGTATGCCGAGATTGCTGCACTGCCGCATCCACCCTCGTGGGGATGCATCGGGCCCTCAGGCGTAGACCGGCAGGACCTCGGTCTTGAGCGCCCCGCGCGCCGATTCGTAGTCCGGCAGCGCCTCGCGCACGACGCACCAGAACGCGGCACTGTGGTTCATCTCGCGCAGGTGCGCGAGCTCGTGCGTGACGACATAGTCGATCACCGGCAACGCGTAATGGATCAGGCGCCAGTTGAGCCGGATCGATCCGTCGGCGCTTGCGCTGCCCCAGCGCGTCGCCGCCGAACTCAGCGCCAGCCGCTTCATGCGCACGCCCAGGCGCTGGGCATAGATCACGCAGCGCTCCTCGAACACGCGCCGCGCCTGGCGCTGCAGCCAGCTCTGCACGGCGTCGCGGATCTGTTCGGCCTGGGCCGAGGGCGGCAGCGCGAGCAGCAGCGTCGGCCGCTCGGCCTCGGCGTCGAACATCGCGCCGACGCCGCGCGCGCCCAGCTGCACCGTGACGCTGCGGCCGAGGAAGGGCACGACGACGCCGTCGCGCCACTCGACGCGGGCCTGCGCCAGGCGCTGTTCGCGCTCGCGCTGCTCGTGCAGCTTGCGCAGGATCCAGGCCGACTTCTCGCGCAGCGCGGCCTCGATCTCGCCGATGCCGACCCAGCGCGGCGCGCTCACGGCCAGGCCCTCGACACCGACGACGAAGCCGATGCTGCGCCGGCGCGAGCGCCGCAACGCATAGGCGATGCGATGGCCGCCGAGCACGATCTCGCGCTGCGGGTGCGGATGCAGGAAGGCGGGCGCGGGCGGCGGCGCAGGGGCGACCGGCGGCGCGGCAGGGGGTGGCGGCGCGTCGTCGAACAGCGAGAGCTGCTGCGTCGTGGGGGAGGCCTGGAGCCCGCGCGGCATGCAGCGATTCTAGGCCCTGGCTTCAGGCGTAGGCCTCGGGATCAAGGCGGCGCATCTCGGCCTCGATCCAGCGCTCGACCTCGGCCATCAGCTCGTCGGCGGCGCGCCCCGCGCTCGCGATCGGCGCGCCGATCGACACGTCGACGACCCCGGGATGGAGCAGGAAGCTCTTGCGCGGCCAGCAGCGCGCCGAGGTCGCGGCGATCGGCACGATGGCCAGCCCGGTCTCGATCGCCAGCCGCGCCGCGCCGGTCTTGTAGTGGCCGCGCTGGCCGCGCGCGATGCGCGTGCCCTCGGGGAACATGATGACCCAGACGCCCTCGGCGGCGAGCCGGCGCCCGCGCGCGGCGACGCGCGCCCAGGCCTCGGCGCCGCGGCTGCGGTCGATGTGGATCATGTCGAGACGGCCCATGGCCCAGCCGAAGAACGGGATGCGCAGCAGCTCGCGCTTGAACACGAAGGCCAGCGGATGCGGCATCAGCACCGGCAGCGCGAAGGTCTCCCACACCGACTGGTGCTTGGCGGCGAGCACGACGGCGTCGCGCGGGCCGCGCGGCAGGTGTTCGAGCCCCTGGACGCGCCAGCGCACGCCGCAGATCCAGCGCGCGCCGCCGATCGCCAGCCGCAGCCAACCCGTCGTCGCCCAGTACAGGCGCTGCCCGCCGATGGCGAGCGAGAGCAGCAGCACGGCGACGGCATAGGGCACGACCGTGACCGTCAACCAGAGCAGGAACAACAGCGAGCGCAACGCCGCGCCCACGAGCCTCATCAGTGCAGGCCCCCGGCGGTCGAATCGGCGATGTGGTCGCGCTCGAGCAGGAATTCGGCGAACGCGCCCAGGCTGGCGTGGACATGGGTGCCCGGTACCTGCGCGAGCATGTGCTCGAGCTGGTCGTCGGGAATGGCGACGGCGCGGCCGCTGAGCACGAGGTGCGGCTCGCAGCCGGCGGCACGCGCCGCGAGCAGGTCGCGCAACGTGTCGGCGACCATCGGCACCTGGGCCAGGTCGGCCCCGTAGCGGCGGCCGATGTCGAGCATCATCCCCGGCTTGGGCTTGCGGCAGGCGCAGTTCTCCTCCGGCGTGTGCGGGCAGAAGAAGACGGCATCGACGCGCCCGCCCTGCTGCATCAGCTGCTGGTTCATGTGCGCATGGACGGCGTTGACGGCCGACATGTCGATCATGCCGCGGCCGATGCCGGCCTGGTTCGTCGCGATCACGACATGCCAGCCGGCGTGGTTGATGCGCGAGACGGCCTCGAGCGCGCCGGGGATCGGCTCCCATTCCTCGGGCGCCGTGACATGGCCCTCGCGGTACTGGTTGAGGATGCCGTCGCGGCCCAGGATCACGAGTTTGACGGTGTGCATCGCGGGCTCCGGTCCGGGCTCGACAGGGCCGCGGTCGGCCTCAGTTTGCCAGACGCGCGAGATCGGCGACGCGGTTCATCGCCGCATGCAGCCGGGTGAGCAGCGCGAGCCGGTTGCGGCGCAGCGCCGCGTCGTCGGCGTTGACCATCACCGCATCGAAGAAGGCGTCGACGGGCGCCTTCAGCGCCGCCAGCGCCTGCAGCGAGGCGCGGTAGTCGCCGCGCGCATAGGCCGCGTCGGCCTGCGGC
This sequence comes from Burkholderiales bacterium, assembly GCA_018971105.1. Taxonomy (GTDB): domain Bacteria; phylum Pseudomonadota; class Gammaproteobacteria; order Burkholderiales; family Burkholderiaceae_C; genus Rubrivivax. The sequence goes on along the minus strand of JAGWVB010000113.1, from coordinate 6,860 downwards.
GTGACCTCGGCCAGCGCGCGGTGCAGCGCCTGCTCGGCGCTCTCGCGCAGCAGCGCCGGGTCGACGGCGCCGGGCGCCGCGGCGTCGGACTTCTTCAGGATGTTGGCGACGCGCTTGTTCGCCGACGCCAGCGCCGGCGCCTCGGGCAGCGCGGCGAAGGCGCGCACGGCCTCGAGCCGGCGCGGCACCTCGGCCAGCCGCTGCGGGCGCTGCGAGAGCACGGCGTCGACCTCGGCGGCGCCGTAGCCGGCCTCGCGCAGCTGGCCCGCCTGGCGTTCGTAGAGAAAGGTCGCGAGCTCGAGCGGGTTGGGCGCGAGCAGGCCGGCCGGGAAGGCCGCATAGCCGAGCTCGATGAGCGCGTCGAGGTCGAGCGGCAAGGCGCGCTCGACGAGCATGCGGATCACGCCCAGCGCATGGCGGCGCAGCGCGAACGGATCCTTGTCGCCGGTGGGCAGCTGGCCGATGCCGAACAGGCCGGCCAGCGTCTCGAGCTTGTCGGCGAGCGCGACCGCGACACCGACCTCGCCGCGCGGCAGGTCGTCGCCGGCGTAACGCGGCCGGTAATGGTCCTCGACGGCCTGCGCGACGGCCTCGGTCTCGCCGTCGTGGCGGGCGTAGTAGCCGCCCATGATGCCCTGCAGCTCGGGGAACTCGCCCACCATGTCGGTCAGCAGATCGGCCTTGGCCAGCTGTGCGGCGCGGTCGGCCTGCTGCGCCAGCACGTCGCCGCCGATGCGCGCGCCGATCGAGCGCGCGAGCGCGCGCACGCGCCGCACGCGCTCACCCTGGCTGCCGAGCTTGCCGTGGTAGACGACCTTGTCGAGCTGCGGCAGGCGCGACTCGAGGCTGCGCTTGCGGTCCTGGTCGAAGAAGAACTTGGCGTCGGCCAGGCGCGGACGCACGACGCGCTCGTTGCCCTCGATGACGCGGCTGGCGTCGGCCGGGCTGATGTTGCTGACGACGAGGAAGCGGTCGGTGAGCCTGCCCGCGGCGTCGAGCAGCGGGAAGTACTTCTGGTTCGCCTTCATCGTCAGGATCAGGCATTCCTGCGGCACGGCGAGGAACTCGGCCTCGAAGCGGCAGGTCAGCACGTTCGGGCGCTCGACGAGCGCGGTGACCTCGTCGAGCAGCGCGGCGTCGTCGATCGGCTTCAGCCCCTCGCATGCCGCCGCGGCCTGGAGCTGGCGCAGCAGTTCGGCGCGGCGCGCCGCAAAACCGGCGATCACCGCGCCCTCGTCGCGCAGCTGCGCGGCGTACGACGCGGCGTCGGCGATCTCGATCGCGGCCTTGCGCGCCTCGAAGCGATGGCCCTGGGTCGTGCGGCCGGCCGCGAGCCCCAGCGCCGTCACCGGGACGATCTCGGCGCCATGCAGCGCCACCAGGCCATGCGCCGGGCGCACGAAGTGCACGCTGGTCCAGCCGTCGGCCAGCTGGTAGGCCATGACCTTGGGGATCGGCAGCCGGGCGATCGCGTCGGCAAGCGCCTTCTGCAGGCCGTCGGCAAGCGTGACGCCGGCGGCGACGGTGTCCAGGAACAGCGCCTCGGCCTTGCCGTCGAGCGCCCGCGTCAGGCGCGGCAGCGCGCTCGCGTCGGCGCCCAGCGCGGCCAGCTTCTTCAGCAGCGCCGGCGTCGGCTGGCCCTGCGCGTCGAGGCCGACGGCCACCGGCATGAGCTTGCTGCGCAGCGCCTTGTCGGCGGCGCGCGTGGCGACCCCGGCGACCTGCACCGCGAGCCGGCGCGGCGTCGCATAGGCGGTGACGGCGGCGTCGGCGGCCGCCAGTCCCTGGGCCACGAGCGCTTCGGACAGCGTCGCGGCGAAGGATGCGCCGAGCGTTTTCAGCGCCTTCGGCGGCAGTTCCTCGACGAAGAGTTCGACCAGCAGCATCGTCATGTCAGGCGGCCTTCTTCGTCAGTTGCGCCGTGACCTCTTCGGCCCAGGCGCGCGGCGCCATCGGGAAGCCGAGCCGCAGGCGGCTGTCGAGATAGCTCTGGGCGACGCTGCGCGCGAGGTTGCGGATGCGGCCGATGTAGGCCGCGCGCTCGGTCACGCTGATCGCGCCGCGGGCGTCGAGCAGGTTGAAGGTATGCGCGGCCTTGAGCACCTGCTCGTAGGCCGGCAGCGCGAGCTGCTCGCGCATCAGGTGCTGCGCCTGGCGCTCGTGGGCGCCGAAGGCGCCGAGCAGGAAATCGACATCGCTGTGCTCGAAGTTGTAGGTGCTCTGCTCGACCTCGTTCTGGTGGTAGACGTCGCGGTACTTCAGGGTCTCGGTCCAGGCCAGGTCGTAGACGTTGTCGACGCCCTGCAGGTACATCGCGAGGCGCTCGAGCCCGTAGGTGATCTCGCCCGTGATCGGCTTGCAGTCGATGCCGCCCACCTGCTGGAAATAGGTGAACTGGGTCACCTCCATGCCATTGAGCCAGACCTCCCAGCCCAGGCCCCAGGCGCCCAGCGTCGGGTTCTCCCAGTCGTCCTCGACGAAGCGCACGTCGTTGACCCGGAGGTCGAAGCCCAGCGCCTCGAGGCTCTTCAGGTAGAGGTCGAGGATGTCCGCCGGCGCCGGCTTGAGCACGACCTGGTACTGGTAGTAATGCTGGAGCCGGTTCGGGTTGTTGCCGTAGCGCCCGTCCTTGGGGCGGCGGCTGGGCTGAACATAGGCCGCCTTCCAGGGTTCGGGGCCGAGCGCGCGCAGGAAGGTCGCCGTGTGGCTCGTCCCCGCGCCCACCTCCATGTCGTAGGGCTGCAGCAGGGCGCAGCCCTGGGCGTCCCAATACGACTGCAGCCTGAGGATGATCTGCTGGAAGGTGAGCATGAAGGCCGGCAACGATTTGCGAAAACCGCGAGTTTACGGGGCCGTCGCCGCGGCGATCGGCCATGGCGCCCAGGCGTCTGCCTTGATGCAGGTCAATCAATCTAATTACGAACGATTCGCATTCATGTTACGATCGCGGCCATGCGCTTCGAACCCCTCGCCCTGGCCGCCGCGGCGCTCGCGCCTGCGACGGCCTGGGCCGTCGACTACCTCAGCGCGGATCAGGCGGCCCGGCTGATCTTCCCCGACGCCGACCACTTCGAGGCGGCGACGGTGGAACTCGACGCGGCGGCGATGCGCCGGCTGCAGGACGCGGGCGTGCGCGCGCGCTCGGCGCGCTGGCCGGTGCAGGTGGCCCAGCGCGGCGACGCCCTGCTCGGCTACCTCGTCGTCGACAACGTGGTCGGCAAGTTCGAACTCATAAGCTACGCGGTCGGCCTCGCGCACGACCTGACGGTCAGGCAGGTCGAGGTGCTGTCCTACCGCGAGAGCCACGGCCACGAGATCCGCCTGCCGGCCTGGCGGCGCCAGTTCGTCGGCAAGGGGCCGGCATCGGCGCTGCGCATCGGCGACGACATCGCCAACATCAGCGGCGCGACGCTGAGCTGCACCCATGTGACCGAGGGCGTGCGGCGCGTCGTCGCGGTGCTGGCGCAGGCGCGGCGGCAGGGAACGCTGCCGTGAACGCGCTGCGCCGCGCCCGGCCGCTGCTGGGGACGCTGGTCGAGATCGGCGCCGCCGGGCCGCGCGCCGACGCCGCGCTGGAGGCCGCACTGGAGGCCGCGTTCGAGCGCCTCTTCGCGCTGCAATCGCGCCTGTCGCGCTTCGATCCGGCGAGCGAGATCGCGCGCTTCAACGCGCTCGAGGCCGGGGCCGCGATCGAGGTCGGCGCCGATGCACGGGCGGTGCTCGAGGCGGCGCGCGGGCTCGGCCGAGCCAGCGCCGGCCTGTTCGACATCGCCGGCGGCGGGCGCTGGGAACTCGACGCGTCGACGCTGCGCAAGATCGACGCCGGCACGAAGATCGATCTCGGCGGCATCGCCAAGGGCTATGCCGTCGACGCCGCGATCGAGTTGCTGCGCGAGCGCGGCTGCGGCGCCGGCTGGGTCAACGCGGGCGGCGATCTGCGCGCCTACGGCGACGTCGAACTCGCGCTGCTGCTGCGCGACGAGAAACGCGGCGGCGTGCGCGCCTGGGGCCGGCTGCGCGATGGCGCCTGCGCCACCAGCCGCTATGCGCGCGCCAGCCGCTGCACGCTGCACGGCCGCGCGCGCCTGCGCCACCTCAGCGTGACCGCGCCGCTGTGCCTGTGGGCCGACGCGCTGACCAAGGTCGCGGCCCAGGCGCCCGATCACCCCCTGCTGGCCGCCCATGGCGCAAGCGCCTGGCACCACTGACGCGATGAAGACCGATGACCGGACCCCATTTCCGCCGCTGGCAGCGACCGGCGATCCACGGCTGCGGCAGCCTGCTGCTGGCGAGCGGCATGGCCTGGCTGCTGCTGCACTACGGCTCATCGGCCGACCTGCCTGCGCCGGCGGAAGCCTGGTTGATGAAGCTCCATGGGCTGGCTTCGTTCGCCGCCTTCTTCGTCTTCGGCATGCTGGCGGCCTCGCATCTGGCCCCGGGCTGGCGCGCCACGGCGCGGCCGCGCGGCCGGGCGCAGCGCCGGCTGGGGCTGATGCTGTGCCTGCTGGCCGCCCTGATGATGGCCAGCGCCTGTGCGTTGGACTATTTCGCACCCGAGAATGCGAGGCCGGCGCTGGGCATCGCGCACAGCGTGGTGGGAGCCGCGATGGCGCTGGTGCTGTGGCTGCACCGCCGCAGCGCACGCCGATTCCACCCGAGAACATGAACGCCACCCCCCTCGCCGACCTGCCCGACGGCAGCCACGCCTATGTCCAGCGGCTGCGCCCCGACGTCCCCGGCGCCGACGCGGCGCTGCTGCGCCGCCTGGCCGAGATCGGCTTCGTCGCCGGCGAACCGGTGCAGCTGCTGCGCCGCGGCCCGGGCGGGCGCGAGCCGCTCGCGGTGCAGATCGGCGACACGCTGTTCGCGCTGCGCCGGCTCGAGGCGCGTTGCGTCGAGGTCGTGCCGGCGCGCGCCAGCGATGGCTGAGCTCGCCCTTCCGCGCGTCGCCCTCGTCGGCAATCCGAACTGCGGCAAGACGGCGCTGTTCAACCGCCTCACCGGCGCGCGCCAGAAGGTCGCCAACTACGCCGGCGTGACGGTCGAGCGCAAGGTCGGCATCGCCCGCCTCGACCCCGCGCACAGCCTCTTCGTCGTCGACCTGCCCGGCACCTACAGCCTGGTGCCGGCCACGCCCGACGAGCGGGTCACGCTCGAGGTGCTGCAGGGCCGGCTCGCCGGCGAGGCGGCGCCCGACCTCATCGTCGCCGTGCTCGACGCGACCAATCTGCGCATGGGGCTGCGCCTCGTGCTCGAACTGCGCGCGCTCGGCCGCCCGGTGCTGGTGGCGCTGAACATGGCCGACGCGGCGCGCGCGCAGGGGCTGCGCATCGACCTCGAACGGCTCGCGGCCGAGATCGGCTGCCCGGTGGTCGAGACCGTCGCGGTACAGGGCGAGGGCCACGCCGGCCTGCGCAGCGCGCTGCTGCGCCACCTGGCGCAGCCGATCCAGGCGCCCGCGGCGCGACCCGCGCCGCTGCAAGAGGCGGGCGACGCGTCGACGGCCCTCGCGCACGAGGTGCGCCGCATCCTGCGCGCCGTTGTGCCGCAGCCGCCGCGGCGCGCGCGCCTGCAGTACCGGCTCGACGCCGTCGTCATGCACCCGGTCTGGGGCCTGGTGCTGCTGGCGGCGTTGCTGTTCCTGATGTTCCAGGCCGTGTTCTCATGGGCGAACGCGCCGATGGAACTGATCAAGTCGACGATGGGCGCCGCCGGCGACTGGGTCGGCGCGCACATGGCCGCCGGCCCGCTGCGCAGCCTGATCGTCGACGGCGCGCTCGCCGGCGTCGGCAGCGTGCTCGTGTTCCTGCCCCAGATCCTGATCCTGTTCGCCTTCATCCTCGTGCTCGAGGACTCGGGCTACCTGCCGCGCGCGGCCTTCCTGCTCGACACGCTGATGGGCAAGGTCGGCCTCTCGGGACGCGCCTTCATCCCGCTGCTGTCGAGCTTCGCCTGTGCCGTGCCGGGCGTGATGGCGACGCGCACGATCGCCAACTGGCGCGACCGGCTGGCGACGATCATGCTCGCGCCGCTGATGACCTGCTCGGCGCGGCTGCCGGTCTATGCGCTCGTCATCGGCGCCTTCATTCCGGCGCGCAAGGTCGGCCCGTTCGACCTGCGCGGGCTGACGCTGTTCGCGCTGTATGTCGCCGGCGTGGGCGCGGCGATGGCGGTGGCCTGGGTCTTCAAGCGCACCTGGCTCAAGAGCCGCTACCAGCCGCTCATGCTCGAGCTGCCGCCGTACCGCTGGCCGAGCGCGACCAGCCTCGCGCTCGGCCTCGTCGAGCGCGCGAAGATCTTCCTGCGCCGCGTCGGCGGCATCATCTTCGCGCTCACGATCGTGCTGTGGTTCCTGTCGAGCTGGCCGGCGCCGCCGGCCGGTGCGAGCGGCCCGGCGATCGAGCACAGCCTGGCCGGCATCCTCGGCCATGGCCTCCAGCATGTCTTCGCGCCGATCGGCTTCAACTGGCAGATCGCGGTCGCGCTCGTGCCCGGGATGGCGGCGCGCGAGGTCGCGGTCGGCGCGCTCGGCACCGTCTACGCGCTGTCGGCCGGCGGCGGCGAGGTCGCCTCGTCGCTGGCGCCGGTGATCGCGCACAGCTGGTCGCTGGCGACCGCGTTCTCGCTGCTGGCCTGGTATGTGTTCGCGCCGCAATGCCTGTCGACGCTGGCGGTCGTCAAGCGCGAGACGAATTCCTGGCGCTACCCGGCCATCATGGCCGGCTACATGTTCGCGCTCGCCTATGTCGCGGCGTTCGTGACCTACCGCGTCACGGTCGCGCTGGGAGGAGGCTGAATGAACTGGCAAGCCCTCGTCACCGCCCTCATCGTCGTCCTGTGCGTGGCCTACGCCGGCTGGT
>JAGWVB010000397.1 GCA_018971105.1 Burkholderiales bacterium | reverse complement strand
ACGTTCCACCTTGCCACAACCGGGGCGCCGAGAGTTTCTTCGGCGCGATTTGCGGCAGCGGGCCGATTACTTCGCTAACCGGTCGGTGAACCTGACCCGCTCCGGCAGGCGCTGCCTGGCCGCTCCGGGCCACAGCGCACATTGTCCCTCCGCGGCCAGTCAGCGCCTGCCTCCGCGGGCAGGTTACCTCCAACGTTAGACCCCGCCCTGACCGACGGTGGTTGACGTAGCGCATTTGTGTAGCTACACTAAACCATGCGCATCGACTTCGATCCCGCCAAGGAAGCGAGCAATCTCGAGAAGCATGGTGTCTCGCTGGCGCTTGCCGTTGAGCTTGACTGGGACGCAGCCTTGGTTTGGATCGACGATAGGCAGGAATACGGCGAACTTCGAATGATCGCGCTCGCGCCAAGGACAGGCATTCTCTACTACGTTGCCTTCGTGGATCGCGGCACGATTCGGCGAATCATCAGCCTGCGGCGCGCCAATCGACGAGAGGTGAAGCACTATGTCCAAAGCATCGAAGAAGATCCCGATTGAGTTGCCGACGGTGACGGAGGATCGGAAGATCAGCGCGGCTGCGAAGGCGGATCCGGATGCGCAGCCGTTGTCTGCATCACAACTCAAGTCCATGGTACCTCTGCGAACGGTTCGCGGTCGACCAAAATCCGAGAACAAGAAGCTACTCCTGTCTGTTCGCTACAGTCCAGAGGTCATTGCATACTTCAAGTCAACTGGCGAAGGTTGGCAGGCACGAATGGACGGCGTCCTGAAGCAATATGTTCAAAGGCACTCTCGCCAGACATGAGTGCAGCGAGGTCTAACAGGTCGGTGAACCTGACCCGCTCCGGCAGGCGCCGCCTGGCCGCTCCAGGCCACAGCGCACATTGTCCTTCCGCGGCCAGTCGGCGCCCGCCTCCACGGGCAGGTTACCTCCAACTACAAGGGCATCCCCACTTGTCAAGCAATAGAGAGCCATGAGGAATTGCGAAGCAATTCGTCAATGGGATCTGGGCTGGAGAGCGCCGACGATTTGGGCAATGTGCTGAGCGGCGGACAAGGTGCGGACTGACGGAACTACAAACGGTCATCGATGCAGCTTCATTGCTGCGGACCCTGATGTAAGACGTGCACGGGGACCTCATTCGTTAGTCGAGAACGGTCAATTCCGTCTCCTCGAGTTAATCAGGCACTCCCCGTACAGGTCCAACCTTGACGCATCAACGCTGGCCGTCACGCGGCGGTGGAAAACGGTTCGATCGCGCTCCTCAAGTTGTCGCGGTCTTGAATTCGGTGGCCGGCGCTCAGGCCGGCTTGACGAAGCTCTCGCCTCGGCTGAGTACGGCCCAGGCCATGCGGGCGTTCTTCGCCGCAATGGCGACGACGGCTCTCCAATAGCCGCGGCGCTGGGCCAGTTCTACCGCCCAGCGGCTGACGCTGTCGCCCTTGTCCTTGGCGGCGTTGAGCAGCGCTCTCGCGCCCATGACCAGCAGCGAGCGCAGGTACGCGTCGCCCGCCTTGGTGATGCGCCCCAAGCGGGTCTTGCCACCCGAGCTGTACTGCCCCGGCACCAGCCCGAGCCAGGCGGCGAGCTGGCGTCCGTTGCGGAAGTCGTGGCCGTTGCCGATCGTGGCCACCAGCGCCGTCGCGGTGGTCTCGCCGATGCCGCTGAGCTGCATGAGTTGGCGCGCCCGGGCGTCCTCGCGGGCGATCTGCGCGATGTGTCGGTCGTACTGGGCCACACGCTCGTCCAGTCGCGTGAGCTCGCCCAGCAGGTCGCCGATGACGGTGTTGGCCCGGCCCGGCAGCTCTTCGAGCGCGCGGGCTGCCGTTAGGCTTCACTCGGACCGCCCGCTCACGGCCGCCCTTGCTAAAATACGGCATTGCCGTATACTACTGGCATGCGCACTGTAGCCGAGACTCCCATATTTGTTCGCTATGCCGCAGAGGTCTGGTCGCAGGCCGAGCGGGAAGCTTTCATTAATTGGATTGCGGCCAATCCGGAGGCGGGCGACTTGATTCGCGGGAGCGGTGGTTGTCGGAAAGTCCGTTGGTCATCAGAAGGGCAAGGAAAGCGCGGCGGTGCGCGAGTCATCTACTTCCTGGCCCAAAGCGAAGCGATTTGGCTCTTGATTGTGTATAAGAAGGCCAAATTCGACAATCTACCTACGGCATTCTTGGCCGAACTGAAGCAAGGAGTTGAAGATGCCCTCTGAAGTTCAAAAGTTCCAGCAGGATTTGCTGAACTCGGTGAAGCAGATGAAGCGTGGCGAGTATGCACGCGTAACCAAAGTACAAATCCCCGCCGCGGCTGAAGCTCGCGCACGCGTTGGCCTATCTCAGCAGGAGTTCGCACAATTGCTGGGGGTCTCTGCGCGGACTCTGCAAGATTGGGAACAAGGGCGGCGGGAACCTACAGGCGCAGCACGTACCCTGCTGAAGGTAGCGGTCAAGCATCCAAAGCTACTCCGAGCGCTGAACGGGTGAAGCCTCTCAAGAAACTCCTTCCAAGTAATTGATTGGCAATGAGTTTTTCAGGCGCGCTGTTCGATTGGGACCATCTGCATGCCGAGCTTGGCGGCACGCTGCGTCAAGGCCCGCAGCACGCGCTCGCGGTATCGCTCCTCGTAGTAGTCCTGGCCGAGATCGGTGTACTCCTCGCCCTTGG
>JAGWVB010000396.1 GCA_018971105.1 Burkholderiales bacterium | reverse complement strand
GGCCGGCGCCGCGGCGGCGAGCAGCGCGAGCGTGATGGCGGCGGTTGCGGCGAGCGTGGCGCCGCGGGCGCGCGATCTAGGCCCCATGGTCGCCCTTGTCGCCGCGCAGCCGTCCCAGCAGTTGCGCGAAGGCCGCGGCCGGCGGCGTCGGGGCCTCGACCTCGGGCTGCGCGGTCATCGTGTGCAACGTGCGCAGGCCCTGCGGGGAGACGCCGACGACGAGCCAGATGCGCTCCTCGCCCTGGCCGACCTCGACCGTCATCAGCTTGTGCTGGTTCGACACCGGCAGCATCGCCACCAGGCGCGGCGCGCCGGCGCGGCCGCCGACGCCGGCCAGCGGCGTGCGCTTGAGCAGCCAGAGCGCGAGGGGGATCGCCGCGACGATGGCGACGAACCACAGCGCCGAAGTGAGGTAGCTGGTCTGCATGCGGACTTCAGTTGCGCGAGAGGCGGCGCATGCGTTCGCTGGGCGTGACGATGTCGGTCAGGCGGATGCCGAACTTGTCGTTCACGACCACGACCTCGCCCTGGGCGATGAGGTAGCCGTTGACGAGCACGTCCATCGGCTCGCCGGCCAAGGTCTCGAGCTCGACCACCGAGCCCTGGGCCAGTTGCAGGATGTGCTTGATGGGGATGCGCGTGCGACCGAGCTCGACCGTCAGCTGGACCGGGATGTCCAGGATCATGTTGATGTCGTTGCCGGCGTTGGCCGGTCCGCTGGGCGCGAAGTTCGCGAACGACGCCGGCGCCACCGATTCGGCCGGCCCCGCGACCTCGCTCGCGACCTCGTTGCCCGCGGGCTTGCTCTCGGCCAGCGCCGCGGCCCATTCGGCCGCCATCTTGTCCTCCTCGGACATCGCGCCTTGTTCTTGCGGGTCAGCCATGTTGTGATCCCTCGAGCCAGCTCAGGTTGTGGCCGGTCAGCAGTGAATTGATCTTGATCGCGTAGCGGTTGTTGCTGGTGCCGTAATGGGCGTCGAACACCGGCACGCCGGCGACCTTGGCCTGGATCATCGGATCGAGGTCGAGCTCGACGAAGTCGCCGGGCTTGAAGGCCAGCAGCTGTTCGACCGTCGCCCCCGCCGTCGCGAGCTCGGCCACGAGTTCGACCTCGGCCGCCTGCAACTGGTGCTTGAGCAGGTTGACCCAGCGCCGGTCGGGTTCGGCGGCGTCGCCCTGGATCGTCGAGTACAGGACGTCGCGGATCGGCTCGAGCGTCGAATAGGGCAGGCAGAAATGGATCGACCCCGTCGTGTCGCCGATCTCGAGCGTGAAGTTCGTCGCCACGACGATCTCGCTCGGCGTGGCGATGTTCGCGAACTGCGGCTGCATCTCGCTGCGCTGGTATTCGAGCTCGACCGGGTAGATGCCGATCCAGGCCTTCTTGAATTCGGCCGCGATGCATTCGACCAGGCGCAGGATCACGCGCAATTCCGTGGGCGAGAAGTCGCGCCCCTCGATGCGCGTGTGGAACTTGCCGACGCCGCCGAACAGCGAATCGATGACGGCGAACACCAGGCTCGGGTCGCAGACGATGAGCCCGCTGCCGCGCAGCGGCTTGACGTTGACGATGTTGAAGTTCGTCGGCACGACGATCTCGCGCAGGAAGGCGCTGAACTTCTGCACCTTGATGCCGCCGATGGCGACCTCGGGGCTCTTGCGGATGAGGTTGAAGATGCCGATGCGGATGTTGCGGGCGAAGCGCTCGTTGATGACCTCCATCGTCGGCATGCGGCCGCGGACGATGCGTTCCTGGCTCGCCAGGTCGTACTCGCGCAGGCCGCCGGTGGGCGCCTCTTCCTGTTCGAGCTTCTGACTCTCGCCGGTGATGCCCTGGAGCAGGGCGTCGACTTCGTCTTGCGAAAGGATCTGCTGGTTCATCGCGTGCGAACGACCGCAAGGCTCACTGGATGATGAAGTTGGAGAACTGGACCGCGCGCACCGGCAGGTCGGCCTCGGCCTTCCTCGAACGGCGCGCGGACCTGCCGTCGCTGTCGCTCGCGGCCGCGTCGGCTTCGCGCGGGACGTCGTAGCCCATCGCACGCGCGGTCTCGAGCCGGATCGTCTCCGCGAGCTTCTTCTTGCCCTCGCGGTCGAGCAGGTCGGCGGCGGTGCGCTCGGAGATCGCGAGCAGGATGTTGTTGCGGATCGCCGGCATGTACTTCTTGATCTCCTCGGCCACCTTCTCGTCGTCGACCTCGAGCGTGATGCCGATCTGCGCATAGCGGTCGGCCTGCTTGTCGGCGAGGTTGACGGTGAACGAGTCGAGCGGGACGAAGGAGGGCGGCTTCTTCGGATCGTGCCGCGCGGCCTTGGCCGGCGCGCCGTCGCCGTCGCCGCCATCGGCGGCATCGGCCGACTTCTTCTTCAGCAGCAGCAGCGCCGCGCCGCCGCCGAGCAGCACGAGGAGCAGCACGGCGACGATGATGATGATCAGCTTCTTCTTGCCCTTGGCGGGCGGTGCGTCGGCGGCGGCGGCTGCGGCGGTGGACATCGGGATCTCCTGCGGGTTCGGGGCGCCTGCGGTCGCGCGGTGCGCGGCCCGGTTCGGCGCTGTCGGACCATTATTGAGACCGGCCTGCGGCGGCGAAGCCTGGATAAGGGCAGCGAATCCGGGCCTGTCTCAGGCCCCGGGATTCAGGCGACGAGGTCGACCACGCCGCGCCGGCGCGCCGGCGCCGGC
>JAGWVB010000395.1 GCA_018971105.1 Burkholderiales bacterium | reverse complement strand
GCTGCCGCTGCTGCTGCCGCTGCTGGCGCCGGCCACGCCGCGTCCGGCGCCCGGGCAGTTCGAGCTCGTCGCCGCCGACATCGGTCAGGGCACGGCGGTGCTGGTGCGCACGCAGGCGCACCTGCTCGTCTACGACACCGGGCCGCGCTACGGCCCCGAGGCCGACGCCGGCGAGCGCGTGCTGCTGCCGCTGCTGCGCCGGCGCGGCGAATCGCGCATCGACCTGCTGATGCTCAGCCACCGCGACGCCGACCACATCGGCGGCGCGGCGGCGCTGCTGGCGGCGCTGCCGGTCGGACAGGTCCTCACCTCGATCGACGCCGACAGCGGACTGCTGCCCGCACTGCCGCACTACCGCCGCTGCCGGGCCGGGCAGTCCTGGGACTGGGACGGCGTGCATTTCGAGGTCCTGCACCCGGAGGGTGACGGCGCCGCGGCGGCCGTCAAGCCGAATGCGCTGAGCTGCGTGCTGCGCGTCGCCGCGCCGGGGCGCAGTGCCCTGCTCACCGGCGACATCGAGGCGCCGCAGGAAGCGGCGCTGCTGGAGCGCGCCGGCGCCGCGCTGCGTGCCGACCTGCTGCTGGTGCCGCACCATGGCAGCAAGACCTCGTCGACGGCCTCGTTCATCGCCGCCGTGCGGCCGCGCTGGGCCGTCATCCAGGCCGCCTACCGCAGCCGCTACGGCCACCCGGCGCCGCCGGTGCTGGCGCGCTACGCGCGCGCAGGCATCGAAATCGTGCGCAGCGACCGCTGCGGCGCCTGGACCTGGCCGGCCGACGGCGGCGCGCCCTGGTGCGAGCGCGATGGGGCACGCCGTTACTGGCATCATCACCGCCAGGGCGACCCGGCCTCCGCGCAACGTGGCCCGCCGCTTGCAAGTGTCGGGCGTTGCAGAGCCGTCGAGGCGAGGAGTCCAAGCAAGTGTCCATCCATGTCGCGCTGAACCATGTCACCCATTACCGCTACGACCGCCGCGTGGCCCTGTCGCCGCAACTCGTGCGGCTGCGCCCGGCGCCGCATTGCCGCACGCGCATCCTGAGCTACTCGCTGCGCATCGAGCCCACCGACCATTTCATCAACTGGCAGCAGGACCCGTTCGCGAACTACGTCGCCCGCCTCGTCTTCCCCGAGCCGACGCGCGAGTTCAAGGTCACGGTCGACCTCGTGGCCGAGATGTCGGTGCTCAACCCCTTCGACTTCTTCCTCGAGCCCGAGGCCGAGGAATTCCCCTTCGCCTACGCCCCCGAGCTCGCGCACGACCTCGTGCCCTACCTCGTGAAGGCGCCGCTGACGCCGCGCTTCAAGGCCTTCGTCGACAGCATCCCGCTCGACAAGAAGCGCACGATCGATTTCCTCGTCGGCATCAACCAGCGCCTGCAGCAGGAGATCCAGTACCTGATCCGCATGGAGCCGGGCGTGCAGACGCCCGAGGTCACGCTGAGCAACGGCAGCGGCTCCTGCCGCGACACCGGCTGGCTGATGGTGCAGACGCTGCGCCACCTCGGGCTGGCGGCGCGCTTCGTCTCGGGCTACCTGATCCAGCTCAAGCCCGACGTCAAGTCGCTCGACGGCCCCTCGGGCGCCGAGCACGACTTCACCGACCTGCATGCGTGGTGCGAGGTCTACCTGCCGGGCGCCGGCTGGATCGGCTTCGACCCGACCTCGGGCCTGCTCGCCGGCGAGGGCCACATTCCGGTGGCGTGCACGCCCGAGCCGAGCACGGCGGCGCCGGTGTCGGGCGCCGTCGACGAATGCGAGGTCGAGTTCTCGCACCACATGGAGGTGTCGCGGATCTACGAATCGCCGCGCGTCACGCTGCCCTACACCGACGAGCAATGGCAGGCCGTCGTCGACCTCGGCCATGCCGTCGACGCCCAGCTCGAGGCCCAGGACGTGCGCCTGACGCAGGGCGGCGAGCCGACCTTCGTCGCCGTCGACGACCGCGACGCCGCCGAATGGAACACCGATGCGCTGGGGCCGACCAAGCGCGGCCTGGCGACCTCGCTCGTCGACAAGCTGCGCGCCAAGTACGGCCAGGGCGGCTTCCTGCACTTCGGCCAGGGCAAGTGGTACCCGGGCGAGCAGCTGCCGCGCTGGGCGCTGATGATCGCCTGGCGCGCCGACGGCGAACCCTGCTGGAACGACCCGAGCCTGTTCGCCGACGAGCGCGACCGCCACGACTACCAGCCGGCCGATGCCGAGCGCTTCATCCGCGTGCTGACGCGCCGGCTCGGCCTCGCGCAGCGCTTCGTCCAGCCGGCCTTCGAGGACACCTGGTACTACCTCTGGCGCGAGCGCCGGCTGCCGGTCAACGTCGATCCCTTCGACTCGCGCCTGAGCGACGAGCTCGAGCGCGCGCGGCTGCAGCGCGTCTTCGACCAGGGGCTGGACAGCCCCGTGGGCTACCTGCTGCCGCTCAAGCGCGAATGGCTGACGCCGCTGTCCGGGCCGACCTGGATCACCGGGCCCTGGTTCATGCGCGACGAGCGCCTGTACCTGATGCCCGGCGACTCGCCGATGGGCCTGCGGCTGCCGCTCGATTCGCTGCCCTGGGCGAAGGCCGGCGACCTGCCGCCGGCCTTCGAGCAGGATCCCTACGCGCCGGCCGCTCGCCTGCCGAGCGCGGCGCAGCTGCGCCTGCAGCAGGCCGGTCGCGGCGGCGATGTCGCGGCGGCGGCGACCGACGCCGCTG
>JAGWVB010000112.1 GCA_018971105.1 Burkholderiales bacterium | reverse complement strand
TTCGAAGGGCTGCTGCCCTTCGTCAGCCCGGCAACCTGGCGCAGCGTGTTCGAGCGCGCGGTGAAATTGAGCGACGGCCAGATCCGCTTCATCGGGCTCGTCAGCATGGGGCTGGGCCTGCTGCTGCTGGCCGCCTGGCAGTCCTGAAGGCCCGAGATCAGGTCCCCGGCCGGTACAATGCCCGTTTCAATACCGGTGCATTTCATGCTCTCTGCTTGGCTGCTGCCCGAGCACATCGCCGATGTCCTGCCGGCCCAGGCGCGGCAAATCGAGGACCTGCGCCGGGCGCTGCTCGACCGCGCGCGGGGCTACGGCTACGAACTCGTGATGCCGCCGCTGCTCGAACACCTGGATTCGCTGCTCTCGGGCACCGGGCGCGATCTCGACCTGCGCACCTTCAAGCTCGTCGACCAGCTCAGCGGCCGCATGCTCGGGCTGCGCGCCGACACGACGCCGCAGGCGGCCCGCATCGACGCCCACCTGCTCAACCGCGAGGGCGTGACGCGGCTGTGCTATTGCGGCCCGGTGCTGCACACGCGGCCGGCCGGCATCGCCGCCTCGCGCGAGCCGCTGCAGTTCGGCGCCGAGCTCTTCGGCCACGCCGGGCTCGAGGCCGATCTCGAGGCGGCCGAGCTCGCGCTCGACTGCCTGGGCGCGGCGCGCGTGCATCCGCTCGTCATCGACCTTGCCGACGCGCGCGTGCTGCGCGGCGTGCTCGCCGACATCGCGCTCGAGCCGGCGCAGTTGCAGGACGTGGTGCAGGCGCTGTCCGAGAAGGACCAGCCGGCGCTGTCGGCCCTGCTCGCGGGCGTGGCGGACGAGACGCGGCGCGCCATGCTGGCGCTGCCGCGCCTGTACGGCGGCGACGAGGTGATCGCCGCGGCGCGGCGCGAACTGCCGCAGCGCCCGCTCGTGCGCGACGCGCTCGACCAGCTACAGTGGCTGGCCAGCCACCTGCGCCACGCCTTTCCCGCACTCGAGGTCGGCTACGACCTCTCGGACATGAGCGGCTACGGCTACTACAGCGGGCTGCGCTTCGCCGTCTACGGCGCTGACTCCAGCGATGCGCTGGCGCGCGGCGGCCGCTACGACGAGGTCGGCGCCGTGTTCGGCCGCAGCCGCCCGGCCTGCGGCTTCAGCCTCGACCTCAAGGCGCTGGCCGAGGCGGCGGCGCCGAAGCCGGCGCCGGCGGCGATCCGCGCCCCCTGGGGCGAGGACCCCGAACTGCGCGCCGCCGTGCGCCGGCTGCGCGCCGACGGCCAGACCGTGGTCGCGCTGCTGCCCGGCCATGAACTCGAGGCGCAGGACTTCGACTGCGACCGCGAACTGGTGCAGCAGGGCGGCCATTGGGTGCTGCGCGCGCTCGCACCAAACTGACATCCAGAGAAACAGGACGCCATCCATGCAAGCAGCTACGCGGACCGGGGTCGGCCGCAACGTCGTCGTCGTCGGCACCCAATGGGGCGACGAGGGCAAGGGCAAGATCGTCGACTGGCTGACCGACCACGCGCAGGGCGTCGTGCGGTTCCAGGGCGGCCACAACGCCGGCCACACGCTCGTCATCGCGGGGCGCAAGACGGCGCTGCAGCTCATCCCCTCGGGCGTGATGCGCGAGGGCGTGGCCTGCTACATCGGCAACGGGGTCGTCGTCGACCCGGCGCATCTGCTCGCCGAGATCGAGCGCATCGAGCAGCTCGGCATCGACGTGCGCTCGCGCCTGTTCCTGTCCGAGTCCTGCCCGCTGATCCTGCCCTTCC
Source organism: Burkholderiales bacterium (assembly GCA_018971105.1). Taxonomy (GTDB): domain Bacteria; phylum Pseudomonadota; class Gammaproteobacteria; order Burkholderiales; family Burkholderiaceae_C; genus Rubrivivax. Next base: position 12,411 of record JAGWVB010000112.1, on the reverse strand, counting down.
ACGTCGAGCTCGACCGCGCGCGCGAGGCGCGGCGCGAGACCAGCGCCGGCGGCAAGATCGGCACCACCGGCAAGGGCATCGGCCCGGCCTACGAGGACAAGGTGGCGCGGCGTGCGCTGCGCGTGCAGGACCTCAAGCATCCGGCGCGCTTCGAGAGCAAGCTGCGCGAGCTCGTCGAGCTGCACAACGCCGAGCTCACCGGCGTGCTCGGCGCGCCGGCGCTGGCCTGGCAGCCGATGCTGGAGGCGGCGATGAAGTCGGCCGAGCAGCTGCGCCCGCTGCTGGCCGACATCGGCTACCGGCTGCACCGGGCCCATCTGGCGGGCGACAACCTGCTGTTCGAGGGCGCGCAGGGCACGCTGCTCGACATCGACCACGGCACCTACCCGTACGTGACCTCGAGCAACTGCGTGGCCGGCAACGCCGCCGCCGGTTCGGGCGTCGGCCCGGGCATGCTGCATTACGTGCTCGGCATCACCAAGGCCTACACGACGCGCGTCGGCGGCGGCCCGTTCCCGACCGAGCTCGACATCGACCGGCCGGGCAGCGTCGGCCACCATCTCTCGACGGTGGGGCAGGAGCGCGGCACCGTCACCGGGCGCGCGCGGCGCTGCGGCTGGCTCGACGCCGCGGCGCTCAAGCGCTCGATCATCATCAACGGCGTCTCCGGGCTGTGCATCACCAAGCTCGACGTCCTCGACGGCCTGCCCGAGATCCGCATCTGCACCGGCTACCGGCTCGGCGACCGCGCGCTCGACGTGCTGCCGCTGGACGCCGACGAGATCGCCGAATGCGTGCCGCAGTACGAGACGCTGCCGGGCTGGACCGAGACCACCGCCGGCCTCACGAACTGGGAGCAGCTGCCGGCCAATGCCCTGCGCTACCTCGAGCGCATGCAGGAGCTCATCGGCGCGCCGATCGACATGGTCTCGACCGGTCCCGATCGCGTGCACACGATCCTGCTGCGCCATCCCTTCCGCGCCTGATTCCCGTTCAATCCTAGGAGTTCGAGAGCATGCTCACCGACGACGGCAAGCACCTGTATGTGTCCTGGGACGAGTACCACCTGCTGATCGAGCGGCTGGCCCTGAAGGTCGCGGCGTCGGGTTGGGAATTCGACCAGATCCTGTGCCTGGCGCGCGGCGGCATGCGCCCCGGCGACGTGCTCTCGCGCGTGTTCGACAAGCCGCTGGCGATCATGTCGACGAGCTCGTACCGATCCGACGCCGGGACCATCCAGGGCCGGCTCGACCTGGCCAAGTACATCACGATGCCCAAGGGCGACCTGGCCGGGCGCGTGCTGCTCGTCGACGACCTCGCCGACACCGGCGTGACGCTGCGCGCGGTCGTCGACCGGCTGCGCGGCATGCCCTCGATCCAGGAGCTGCGCGCCGCGGTGATCTGGGTCAAGGGCGTGTCGAGCTACGTGCCCGACTACTATGTCGAGACGCTGGCCACCAGCCCCTGGATCCACCAGCCGTTCGAGGAATACGACGGCCTGCGGCCGGACGGACTGGCGAAGAAATTTGCCGTCTGAGCAGCGCGGCCGGCGCCTCGACGAGGGCCGCGAACAATGCAAAAGGCCGGCATGTCCTGCGACATGCCGGCCCGCATCTGACTTTCACCCTCTGGTGCCCAGGAAGGGACTCGAACCCCCACGCCGTTAAGCGCTAGTACCTGAAACTAGTGCGTCTACCAATTCCGCCACCTGGGCTTTCAGGAACTAAGGAATATACCATAAACAAGAACGAACACATGAATCAAGCGCTGGCGACGACCGCCCTGCTGGGCGAATTCGAGGGCCGCGTCGAAGGCCATCGCGATGGCCACGGCCTCGTCTTCCCCGACAGCGGCGACGCCGCGATCTACCTTGCGCCGCAGGAGATGCGCAGCGTGCTGCACCGCGACCGCGTGCGCGTGCGGGTGCTGCGCTACGACCGCAAGGGCCGGCCCGAGGGCCGCGTGCTCGACATCCTCGAGCGCCGCAAGGCCCCCATCATCGGGCGCCTGCTGCACGAGGGCGGGCAATGGGTCGTCGCGCCCGAGGACAGCCGCTACGGCCAGGACATCCTGATCCCGAAGAACGCCACCGCCTCGGCCCAGGTCGGCCAGGTCGTCGCCGTCGAGCTGACCGAGCCGCCGTCGCTGCATTCGCAGCCGGTGGGTCGCGTCGCCGAGGTGCTGGGCGAGATCGACGACGCGGGCATGGAGATCGAGATCGCGGTGCGCAAGTACGAGGTGCCGCACGAGTTCACGCCCGAGACGCTGGCGCAGGCCGCCGCGCTGCCCGACAGGCTGCGCCCCGCCGACCGCAGGCATCGCGCCGACCTGCGCGATGTCGCGCTGGTGACGATCGACGGCGAGGACGCGCGCGATTTCGACGACGCCGTCTATTGCGAGCCGTTCAAGCGCGGCCGCGGCAAGTCGGCCTTCGAGGGCTGGCGCCTGATCGTCGCCATCGCCGACGTCAGCCACTACGTCAAGCCGGGCGAGCCGCTCGACGAGGACGCCTACGAGCGCGCGACCTCGGTCTATTTCCCGCGCCGCGTGATCCCGATGCTGCCCGAGAAGCTGTCCAACGGCCTGTGCTCGCTCAACCCCGCGGTCGAGCGGCTGGCGATGGTCTGCGACATGCTCGTCGACCGCGAGGGCCGCATCGACGCCTACCAGTTCTATCCCGCGCTGATCGAGTCGCAGGCGCGGCTGACCTACACCGAGGTCGCCGCGATGCTGGCCAACACGCGCGGGCCCGAGGCGCAGCGTCGCGCCGAGCTCGTGCCGCACCTGCTGCATCTGCACGAGGTCTACCGCGCGCTGCTCAAGCAGCGCGCGCTGCGCGGCGCGGTCGATTTCGAGACCACCGAGACGCAGATCGTCTGCGACGACAACGGCCGCATCGAGAAGATCGTGCCGCGCACGCGCAACGAGGCGCATCGGCTGATCGAGGAATCGATGCTCGCGGCCAACGTCTGCGCCGCCGAGTTCATCGCCGCCGCCGATCATCCCTGCCTGTTCCGCGTCCACGAGGGACCGACACCGGAGAAGCGGGTCGCGCTGCAGGCCATGCTGCGCTCGCTCGGCGTCGCCGTGCACCTGTCCGACGATCCGCAGCCGCGCGAGATCCAGGCCATTGCGCAATCGGTGCAGGAGCGGCCCGACGCGGTGCAGATCCACACGCTGCTGCTGCGTTCGATGCAGCAGGCCGTCTACACGGTCCACAACGCGGGCCATTTCGGGCTCGCCTACGCGGCTTACGCGCATTTCACGAGCCCGATCCGGCGCTATCCGGACCTGCTCGTGCACCGCGTCATCAAGGCCATCCTGGGCCAGCGCCGCTACCACCTGGCGGCGAGCACCAAGACGCGCGCGCCCGAATTGCGCAAGGGCGGCAAGCTGCAGCGCCAGCCCAAGCCGATGTCGCAGGAGATGGCGCTGTGGGAGGCGGCCGGCGGCCATTGCAGCGCCAACGAGCGCCGCGCCGACGAGGCCAGCCGCGATGTCGAGGCCTGGCTCAAGTGCCGCTACATGCGCGAGCACCTGGGCGAGGAATACGCCGGCACGGTGAGCGCGGTGGCCGGCTTCGGGCTCTTCGTCACGCTCGATGCGCTCTACGTCGACGGCCTCGTCCACATCACCGAACTCGGCGGCGAGTACTACCGCTACGACGAGGCGCGCGGCGAGCTGCGCGGCGAGCGCACCGGCATCCGCTACGGCGTCGGCACGCGGGTGCGGGTGCAGGTGAGCCGGGTCGACCTCGACGGCCGCAAGATCGATTTCCGCATGATGCGCGAGGGCGAGGCCGAGCGGCTGCTCGCGCGCGGCGCCGAGAAGACCCGCGCGCCGGGATCGGTCGCCGAACTCGCCGCCGTGCGCGATGCCGACCGCATCGCCAAGGCGGCGGCGAAGGCGGCTAAGTCCAAGCAGGGCAACCCGGCGGGCAAGACCGCGGGCAAGGGCGATGCGCGCTCGCGCAAGCCGGGACCGCAGCGGCCGGCGCCCAAGGCGCGCACGCGCCGTTGAGTGATCCTGCGCGCACGCGCCGTTGAGTGATCCTGTGCGCACGCGCCGTCAGGCGACCGTGCGCGCAGCCGCCGTCGCCGCGTCGAGCTGCGCGCCGAGCCCGGCCATCGCGGCGATCAGGCTGCCGGCGCGCAGCGCGCCGGCATGGCCTGCCGCGACCCAGCGGTCGGCGGCGTCGCCGTGGATCCAGGCTGCGGCGGTGCCGATCTCGTCCGCGGACGCCAGCGGCGCCTGGGCCCAGAGGCCGGCGGCCCAACCCGCCAGCACGTCGCCGGTGCCGGCGGTGGCGAGCGCGGCATTGCCGCTCGGATTGATCACCGGCAGCCGACCCGGCGCGGCGACGATGCTGCCCGAACCCTTGAGCAGCACCGCGGCGCCGAAGGCCGCGGCGATGCCCGTCGCTGCGCCCAGGCGGTCGCGTTGCACCTCGGCCGCGCTCGCGCCCAGCAGCCGCGCCGCCTCGAGCGGATGCGGCGTGAGCAGCGTCGCCAGGCCGGCGTCGGCGCGGCGTCGCAGCAACGCCTGCAGCGTGGCAGCGGCCGCGATGGCGTTGATCGCGTCGGCGTCGAGCACGAGCCGGCGCACGCCGGTCAACAGCGCCGGCAGCACCGCGCGCACCGCGTCGCCGCCACCGCAGCCGCAGGCCACCGTCGTCGCGGCGAGCTGCGCTGCGGGCGCGAGCCAGAATTCGCGCCGGCCCATCAGCTCGGCCTGCGTCGCATCGAGCAGCGATGCGGCCGGGTCCAGCGGGTTGCAGTAGACGCGGCCGGCACCGGCCGCCGCCGCGGCACGCGCCGCGAGCCAGGCGGCGCCCGCCATGCCGGCAGCGCCGCCGATGATGACGACATCGCCGTAACTGCCCTTGTGCGTGCCATGCGCGCGCGGCGCCGACGCCGCGGGGCCGGCCAGCCGGGCCGTCGGCGGGCCGGCGTCGACACCCAGGTCGTCGAACCAGACCGCGCCTGCATGGTCGCGGCCGACGCCGGTGTGGCAGCCGGGCTTGAGCGTGAGCAGCGCCAGCGTCGCCGTCGCGCGCACGGCGGCGCTGCCCAGCCGCGTGCCGTGATCGGGATGCAGTCCGGAGGGGATATCGACCGCCAGCACCGGCGCGCGCCCGTCCCCCAAGGCCTCGATCGCCGCCGCGATGACGCCCGCCGGGGCGCGGCTCGCGCCGAGGCCGAGCAGGGCGTCGATGTGCAACGCCTCGCGGTCGGGCGCGGGCAGCGCACTGTCGATCGCGACGCCGGCCTGCTGCGCATCGCGCAGCGTGCGCGCCGCATCCGCGGGCCGCAGCGCCGGGTCTCCGAGCAGCGCGACGCGGACCTCGAGTCCGGCGCCCGCCAGATGGCGCGCCGCGACCAGCCCGTCGCCGCCGTTGTTGCCGGGCCCGGCCCAGACCTGGACGCGGCGCCGCGTCGGCGCCAGCGCCAGCGCCAGCCGAGCCACCGCGAGGCCGGCGCGCGCCATCAGCGCCTGTGGCGCCGCAGCGGCGATCGCCGTCTGCTCGGCCGCGCGCGAGGCGGCGGCATCGTGCAGCGGCCAGGGGCCGTTGCGCGAGGTGACGGGCCGGGGCGCTTTCATGCACCGATTGTGTCGCGCCGCCGCCGGCCTGCGGCCTATCTCAGGCGCGCCGCCGAGTAGCGCTCAAGGTCGATCGTCGCGGCGCGGCCGGCGACGAGCTCGGCCAGCACGCGTGCCGATCCGCAAGCCAGCGTCCAGCCGCTGGCGCCATGGCCCAGGTTGAGCCAGATGCCGGGCGCACCGCTGGCGCCGAGCACCGGCGGTCCGTCGGGCAGGGCGGGCTGGGCGCCCTTCCAATGCTGGGCCTCGCGCGTCACGGCGGCGCCGTCGAACCATTCCTCGAGCAGCCGGTACAGGCGCCGCAGCGGCTCCAGCTCGACCTGAGCCGCCTTGCCGCCGAGCTCCGCACAGCCGCTGGCGCGCACGCGCTGCCCGAGGCGCGCGATCGTCACCCCCATGCGCTCGTCGATGAGCGCCGCGCGCGGACCCGGCCGCGGCAGCCCGTCGAGGTGGCGCAGCGGCGCCGTGACGCTGTAGCCCTGCACCGGCAGCAGCGGCAGCCGCAGCCCCAGTGGCGCCAGCAGCGGCGCCGCCTGCGCGCCGGCGCAGACGACGACGGCGTCGAATTCGCGCTGGCGGCCGGCCGCATCGACGACGCCGGGGCGCGCACCGGGCACGAGCGCGCGCACGGCGGCATCGAGGCGGAAATCCGCGCCCAGGCGCTGCGCCTGCGTCTTGAGCTGCTGGGCGAAGAGGCGGCAGTTGCCGACGCCGTCCTGGGCCAGATGGATCGCGGCATGCACGGGCGCGCGCTCGGCCAGGCCGGGTTCGAGCGCGCGGCAGCGCGCGGCGTCGACGAGTTCATGCGCCACGCCCCATTCGGCGAGCAGCGCCAATGGCGCGCGCGCCGCCTTCAGGTCGCGCTCGTCGCGCAGCAGCACGAGCAGCCCCGGCTCCTGTTCGTATTCGAGATCGAGCGCGCGCGTGAGCTCGAGCATGCGTTCGCGGCTGGCGTGCGCGAGCTGCTGCAGCGCGCGCCGGTTCGCCGCCAGCACGGCCGGCCGGCCGGCGCGCCACCAGCGCCACAGCCAGGGCATGTGGGCGAGGGCGCGCCAGCCGCCGAAGCCGCCCAGGGCCGGCAGCACGCGCGGCGCGATATGGCCGGCCGAGACGATGCCGCCGGCGGCGAAGCTGGACTCGCCGGCAACGCTGCCGCGGCGCTCGTAGACGGTGACCTCGTCGCCCTGGCGCGCCAGTTCATACGCGGTGGTGACGCCGGCGATGCCGGCGCCGATGACGGCGACTCTCAACGGCGGCCGCCTCGCTGCGCGCCGGCCGTGCGCGCGGAGGTTTCGGCCCTGCCGGCCCATGCTAAAATCATCGGGTTTGCCTCTATGGGGGTGCGTTGGCGGTAGCTGGCGTCACCCTGATCGCGCGGCGAGTGCGCATTCCGGCGTCCTCGCGGCAGCGTGACCGGGCAGACAAATCGCGAACCCGGCCGAACCAAGGTGCCGCTGCGATGCTGAGGGGTCGAGAGACTTCGCATGCGCGCAGCGATATAGCGGCGGGATTCTAGACACAACCTTCGGAGTTCCCATGACTGTCTCGATGCGTGAAATGCTGGAAGCGGGCGTCCATTTCGGACACCAGACCCGTTTCTGGAACCCCAAGATGGCCCCGTACATCTACGGCCATCGCAACAAGATCCACATCATCAACCTCGAGAAGACGCAGCCGCTCTTCGAGGACGCGATGAAGTTCATCCGCCAGCTCGCGAGCAGGCGCGGCACGATCCTGATGATCGGCACCAAGCGCCAGGCGCGCGAGGTCATCGCGCTCGAGGCGCAGCGCTGCGGCATGCCCTATGTCGACCAGCGCTGGCTCGGCGGCATGATGACCAACTTCAAGACCGTCAAGGGTTCGCTGAAGAAGTTGAAGGACATGCAGGCGATCAAGGAAGCCGGCACCGACGCGATGATCAAGAAGGAAGCGCTGCTGTTCGAGCGCGAGCTGGTCAAGCTCGAGAAGGACATCGGCGGCATCCAGGACATGGGCGCGTTGCCCGATGCGATGTTCGTCATCGACGTCGGCTATCACAAGATCGCCGTCGCCGAAGCGCAGAAGCTCGGCATCCCGGTGATCGGCATCGTCGACACCAACCATTCGCCGATCGGCATCGACTACGTGATCCCCGGCAACGACGATTCGGCCAAGGCCGTCGCGCTCTACGCCAAGGCCGTCGCCGACGCCGTGCTCGAGGGCAAGGCCAACGCGACGAACGAGGTCGTGCAGGCGGTCTCCGCGGCCGGCGACGAGTTCGTCGAGGTCCGCGAAGAGGCCTGAACAGGGTCCTGATCGCGCCGCGCCCGCGCGCTTGACGGCGGGCGCGGCACAAGCCGCCGGGAGTCGTGCACGCCCGGCGGGTCACCGCATGGAATGGAGTATTCGATGGCTGCAATCACAGCAAGCATGGTCGCCGAGCTGCGCGCCAAGACCGACGCCCCGATGATGGAGTGCAAGAAGGCGCTCACCGAAGCCGAGGGCGACTTCGGCCGCGCCGAGGAGATCCTGCGCGTCAAGCTGGGCAACAAGGCCAGCAAGGCCGCCGCCCGCATCACCGCCGAAGGCGTCGTCGCGGCCCAGGTCCGGGGCAGCACGGGCGCGCTGGTCGAGGTCAACTGCGAGACCGACTTCGTCTCGAAGAACGAATCGTTCCTCGCCTTCTGCAACGGCGTCGCCGCGCTCGTGGCCGAGCACGACCCGGCCGACGTCGGCGCGCTGGGTGCGCTGCCGCTGGCGCAGGACGGCTTCGGCCCCACGGTCGAGGACGTGCGCAAGGGCCTGATCGGCAAGATCGGCGAGAACATGGCCGTGCGCCGCTTCAAGCGCTACGCCGGCGGCGGCGCGCTCGCCAGCTACCTGCACGGCACGCGCATCGGCGTCGTCGTCGAGTACACCGGCGACGAGGTCGCGGCCAAGGACGTCGCGATGCATGTCGCGGCGATGAAGCCGGTCTCGCTGGCCTCGTCCGAGGTCCCGGCCGAGCTGATCGAGCGCGAGCGCCGCGTCGCCGCCGAGAAGGCGGCCGAGGACGCCGCCGCCGCCGTCGCCGCCGGCAAGCCGGCGCAGTCGCCGGAGATCGTCGCCAAGCGCGTCGAGGGTTCGGTGCAGAAGTACCTCAAGGAGGTCTCGCTGCTGAACCAGACCTTCGTCAAGAACGACAAGCAGACGGTCGAGCAGATGCTCAAGGAGAAGGCGACGAAGGTCGCCGGATTCACGCTCTATGTCGTCGGCGAAGGCATCGAGAAGAAGGTCGACGACTTCGCCGCCGAGGTCGCCGCGCAGGTCGCCGCCGCCAAGGGCGGCTGAGCCGGGTCCGGGCCGGCGCGCGCCGCATCCGGCGTCATCAAGGCGCACCGGCCGGCCAGGCGCTGCGCCTTACACTGCGGGTCCACTACAAAGTCCAGATCAAAGGGTCGATCGCATGCCGGCGTACAAGCGCATCCTGCTCAAGTTGTCGGGCGAGGCCCTGATGGGCGACGATGCCTACGGCATCAACCGCGCGACCATCGTGCGCATGGTGCGCGAGGTCCAGGAAGTCACCCGGCTGGGCTGCGAGGTCGCCGTCGTCATCGGCGGCGGCAACATCTTCCGCGGTGTCGCCGGCGGCTCGGTCGGCATGGACCGCGCGACGGCCGACTACATGGGCATGCTCGCCACCGTGATGAACGCGCTCGCGCTCGCCGACACGATGCGCCAGGAAGGGATGACGGCACGCGTGATGTCGGCGATCGCCATCGAGCAGGTCGTCGAGCCCTATGTGCGGCCCAAGGCGCTGCAGTATCTCGAGGAAGGCAAGGTCGTCGTCTTCGCCGCCGGCACCGGCAATCCGTTCTTCACGACCGACACCGCGGCCGCGCTGCGCGGCGCCGAGATCGGCGCCGAGATCGTGCTCAAGGCGACCAAGGTCGACGGCGTCTACAGCGCCGACCCGAACAAGGACCCGCACGCGACGCGCTACGCCAGCATCACCTTCGACGAGGCGATCGCGCGCCACCTGCAGGTGATGGACGCGACCGCCTTCGCGCTGTGCCGCGACCAGAAGCTCCCGATCAAGGTCTTCAGCATCTTCAAGCCGGGCGCGCTCAAGCGCGTCGTCCAGGGCGAGGACGAGGGCACGCTCGTCCACGTCTGAGGAGGATCAACGCATGGAACTCTCCGATATCCGCAAGACCGCAGAACTGAAGATGGGCAAGTCCATCGAGGCGTTCAAGAACGAGCTGCACAAGATCCGCACCGGCCGCGCCCACCCCGGCCTGCTCGACCAGGTGCATGTCGACTACTACGGCTCGATGGTGCCGATCAGCCAGGTCGCCAACGTGACGCTGCTCGACGCGCGCACGATCAGCGTGCAGGCCTGGGAGAAGGGCATGTCGGCCAAGATCGAGAAGGCGATCCGCGAGTCCGATCTCGGGCTCAACCCGGCCTCGCAGGGCGATCTGCTGCGCGTGCCGATGCCGGCGCTGACCGAGGAACGCCGCCGCGAGCTCACGAAGGTCGTGCGCCATGCCGGCGAGGAGGCCAAGATCGCCGTGCGCGGCGTGCGCCGCGAGGCCAACGACCACCTGAAGAAGTTGCTGAAGGACAAGACCGCGACCGAGGACGAGGAGCGCCGCGCGCAGGACGACGTCCAGCGCCTGACCGACCGCGTCATCGCCGAGATCGACCGTCTCGTGCAGGGCAAGGAAGCCGAAGTGCTGGCCGTCTGATCGATGCCGACATCGACGACAGCCCTGCAGCGCCGCCGCCCCCGATGACCGAACCCCGACCCAGTGCCACGGTGCCGCGCCATGTCGCGGTGGTGATGGACGGCAACGGCCGCTGGGCCCGCAAGCGCTACATGCCGCGTTTCTTCGGCCACAAGGCCGGGGTCGACGTGCTGGTGCGCGCCGTCAACGCCTTCGCCGACCGCGGCGTCGAGCACCTGAGCGTGTTCGCGTTCTCGAGCGAGAACTGGAAGCGGCCGACCGAGGAGGTCTCGGGGCTGATGAGCCTGGTGCTCGTGGCCGTCAGCAAATACCTCACCAAGCTCGCCGGCGACGGCGTGCGCATCCGCATCGCCGGCGATCGCGAGGCCGTCTCCGACAAGCTGCGCCAGGCCTGGGAGCAGGCCGAGCGCCTGACCGAGCACAACCGCCGCATCACGCTCACGGTGGCCTTCAATTACGGCGGGCGCTGGGACATCGTGCAGGCCTGCCGCGCCGCCGTCGCCCAGGGCCTGACGCCCGAGCAGGTCGACGAGGCCTGGCTCTCGCGCCACATGGCGCTGGCCTACGCGCCCGACCCCGACCTCTTCATCCGCACCGGCGGCGAGATGCGGATCAGCAATTTCCTGCTCTGGCAATCGGCCTACGCCGAGTTCTATTTCACGGAATGCCTGTGGCCGGATTTCGACGCCCGGGAGATCGACGCCGCGCTCGCCGCCTACGCCCGGCGCGACCGCCGCTTCGGCACCATCGCGGCGCCGCAGCTCGTGCCCGAATCCAGCTGAGCCGATGCTGCGACAGCGCGTCATCACGGCCCTGATCCTGGTGGGCCTGCTGCTGGCCAGCCTGCTCGTGGAGAGCCGGCTGCCGTTCGAGCTGCTGACGCTGGTGCTGATGGCCGCCGCGGGCTGGGAATGGGGGCGCCTGAACGAGGCGCCGCCGCAGCTCGCGCTGTTGATGGGCGCGCTCGTCGCTGCCGGCGGCGCCGCGGCGCTGGCCGCGGGCTGGGGCGCACTGCCGGTGCCCTCGGCGCTGTGGTGGCTGGTGACGGCCTTGTGGATCCTGGGCGGTGCGATCGCGCTGCGCGCCGGGCCCGCGGCCTGGCCGCGCCTGAGCCGCGGACTGCGCTGGAGCCTGGGGCTGTTCGCGCTGTGGGCGGCCTGGCTCGCGCTCGTGCAATCGCGCCGGCTCGGCATCAACTTCATGCTCTCGCTGCTGTGCCTGGTCTGGATGGCCGACATCGCGGCCTATTTCGGCGGCCGCGCCTGGGGCCGGCGCAAGCTTGCCCTGTCGATCAGCCCGGGCAAGAGCTGGGAGGGCGTCTGGTCGGGCATGGCCGGCGTGCTGCTGCTGGCGCTGTTCTGGATCACGCTCGATGCCCATTCATCGTTCGACGGCCCGAGCCTGTACACGCGCCTGTGGGACGGCCTGGGCAGCCTGGGCTACATGCCGGCGCTGCTCGCGCTGACCGGTCTGGGCGTCGCCGGCGACCTCATCGAATCGCTCGTCAAGCGTGGCGCCGGCGCCAAGGACAGCAGCGGCCTGCTGCCCGGCCATGGCGGCGTGCTCGACCGCGTCGACGCGCTGCTGCCGGTGCTGCCGGCAGCGCTCGCGCTGCTGGCGCTGAAGCTGCGGTGAGCGGGCGATGAGCCATCGGCAGCGGCTGGTCATTCTCGGTGCCACTGGCTCGGTGGGCGTGAGCACGCTCGACGTCGTCGCGCGCCATCCCGAGCGCTTCGAGGTCGTGGGCTTGAGCGCCCACCGCCGCGTCGACACCCTGCTCGAACAATGCCAGCGCTTCGACCCGCGTGTCGTGGTGGTTGCCGACGATGCCCAGGCCGCGGCGTTGCGGAGGCAGCTGCGCGAGCTCGGCCTGCGCACCGAGGTCCGTGCCGGCGCGCAGGCCCTGTGCGAGATGGCCGCTGCGGACGAGGTGGACAGCGTGATGGCCGCGATCGTCGGCGCCGCCGGTCTGCCGCCGTGCCTGGCCGCGGCGCGCGCCGGCAAGCGGCTGCTCTTGGCGAACAAGGAGGCGCTGGTCGTCGGCGGCGGCCTGTTCATGCGCGCGGTGAAGGAGGGCGGGGCGACGCTGCTGCCGATCGAC
>JAGWVB010000394.1 GCA_018971105.1 Burkholderiales bacterium | reverse complement strand
GACCGGCACGCGCGCGCACCAGCCCGGGCTGGCCCAGTCGGGCCAGCCGGGGTCGGCCCCGGACAGCGCCGCGTCGGCGAGCCACAGCAGGTCGTGCGGCCGGTGGCGCACCGCTCACCACAAGGCGGCCAGGCGTTCGCGCACGCGCGACGTGGCTTGGCGGTTGACGCCGCCCAGGCGGCAGCGCAGGTCGGGTTGCGGGTCGCTGCGGATGTCGCGCCAGGCCGCGGCGAGCGCGTCGCGCACGAGGCCCAGGTCATGGGCGTCGGGCCGGCCGGCGTCGTGCACCTCGAGCAGCTGCCACAGCAGGCCCAGGCTGGCATAGCTGCGGATGTCGTAGGCCGTCGGCGGCACCGCGGCCGCGAGGCGCTGCAGCTCGTCGACGCTGCGCAAGGTCACGCGCGCCGCCGCCGCCTGGCCCATCGCGTGCACCAGCACGCCCTCGTCGTCGAGCGCGATCAGGCGGTTGGCCTGGTAGCCATGGGCGAGGAAGGCGCCCGACATCGCCCGGCCGACGAGCAGGCCGATCACCGGATGGCCCGCGAGCCGCGCCGAGGCATAGGCCGCCGCGGCGCCGGCCAGCGCCTGGTGGATGCCGAAGGCTTCCTCGCGCCGCCCGTAGGCCTGGCTGCTGACGTCGACCACCGCGACGATGGCGCGCGCCGGCGCGCCGCGGTCGGCGGCGACGACTTCGTGCACGGCGCGGGCCAGCGACCAGCCCTCGATCAGGCCGACCTCGCCGTGGCGCACGCGCGGATAGGGGTGGGCCGGGTCGGGCAGCACCGCGAGGTAGCGGCAGGGCGAGCCCGCCACTTCGGCGTCGACGACGCGCACCGAAGCCGGGTAGCCGGCCACCGGGTCGGCGCCGGCGGTCAGGGCCTCGATCCAGGTCGCGCCCCGGCTCTTGTTCGCGCCGCTCATGCTGCTGCTCCGCTCGCGTGGCCCGATGCGTCCGCTGCGCCGCTCGGGTCCTCTTGATAAAGGCGGCGCACCGTCTCCGGCGTGGCCTGGACGGCGGGGTCGTAGCGCGCCAGCCGCTCGAGGTAATGGGCGTGGCGGTCGCTGCGCTCGACGCGCGGGCGGCCGAGCGCGAACAAGGCCGCGACCCGATCGCGCAAGGCGTCGGCGTCGTCGTCGACGAAGGCGTCGACGAGCCCGCTGCGCCAGCGCTGCTCGCCGCCGCTGAAGCTCCAGATGAAAGGCCGGTCGCGCGAATCGTATTCGGGCAGGCCGGCTTCCTCCTCGATGACCTGGGGGCCGTTCAGGCCGAGCCGGGCTTCGCGGGTCGCGACCAGGTAGCTGCACAGGCCGGCCGCGATCGACATGCCGCCGAAGCAGCCGACGCTGCCGGCGATGACGCCCACCACCGGCTGGTGGCGGCGCAGGTCGACGATCGCGGCGTGGATCTCGGCGATCGCGGCCAGGCCGAGGTTGGCTTCCTGCAGGCGCACGCCGCCGGTCTCGAACAGCAGCAAGGCCCGGGTCGGCGTGCCGCGGCGGTTGTCGGCGGCGGCGAGTTCGAGCGCGCCGGCGATCTTGGCCCCGCCGACCTCGCCCAGGCTGCCGCCCTGGAAAGCGCCTTCGATCGCCAGCACCACGGCAGGCTGGCCGGCGAGCTGCCCCTTCGCGACGACGACGCCGTCGTCCGATTGCGCGACCACGCCCTGGCGCGCCAGCCAGGGCGAAGTCAGGCGCTCGAAGGGGTCGATGAGTTCGCGAAAGCGGCCGCCGTCGAGCAGGCTGGCGATGCGCTCGCGCAGCTCGAGCTCGGCGAAGCTGCGCCGCGCCAGCAGACGGGCCGGGGCGCCCAGGCCCGCGCTCATGCCGGCGCTCCGCGCGCGCCGCCCAGCGCAGCAAAGGCCTGGGCGATGCGCAGGCCGACGACCCCTGGCGTGGCGCCGAAATCGTTGATCTCGATCTGCGCCGCAGGGCCCGCCGGGCCGACGACCCCGCCGCCGAAGACGCGGTCGAGCTGGGCTTGCCAGATCGTGCCGAAGCCGTCGACCGAGGTCGTCACGCGCACCGTCGTGCGGCCCGGTGCGCCGGGTTCGAGCAAGACCTCGAGGTCGCCCGAGCCGACGACGCCGACCCGGGTCCGGGCGCTTGCCGGGGTCCCGGCGGGGTACTGGAATTCAAGCGTCTGCATGGGTCCTCCGGACCGGTCGGGAACGGCGCTGCGGGCCGCGCCCGCCCTCGAGCCGATCCAGGAACAAGGTGGCGGCGAGCAGGTCGGCGGCGCCTCCGGGCGATGCCCGGGCGGCCGCCGCTTCGGCGTCGAGGCGGCGCAGCGCACGCCGGCCGGCGAGGCTGGCGGCGCCGCCGGCGTCGAGCACGGCGCGCGCGCCCCGCTGCAACTGCGCCAGCGTCGCCGGGCCGCAGCGCGCGAGCACGCAGGTGTCGTCGAGCCGGCTCAGGATCGCGAGCAGCGCGTTCAGCCGCGCCGCAGTCTCGCCGTCGCCGCGCTCCCGGCTGCGCCGGAGTTCGGGCAGGCCGAGCCCGATGACGTGGGGAAAACCGGACTCGGCCTGGCCGCGCGCCCCGGCCACGCCGTACTGCCGGCAGGCGCGTTCGCCGCGCAGGCCGGTGGAGCGCGGGGCCTGGCGGTCGGGGTGGCGCGCGATCCGCGCCGCCAGCGCCGCCGTTGCGCGCGCGCCTGCTTCGTCGCCGGCGTTGCCGCGGCGCGGTTCGCCCCGGCCATCGGGCCCATCGG
>JAGWVB010000393.1 GCA_018971105.1 Burkholderiales bacterium | reverse complement strand
GGCCCGCCGCGCCGCGTCGAGCTGCGCCGGCTCGATGGCGCAGCGCGCGGTCACCGCCTCGGCCGCGCCCTTGAGCGCATGCCAGGCGCCGCCGTCGACGGCATAGACCCCGGCGCTGCAGCGCGTGGCCGGATCGAAGGGCTCGAAATGCGTGCGCAGCGGCGCCGCGGCGGCCGGCGCGGCCGGTGCAGCCGCGCGCCAGGCCTCGAGGATCGCCAGGTCCAGCGGATCCTGCGACGCCTCGTCGCTGGCCAGCGCGGCGGCGCGCAACACCTGCGCGGCGTCGGCCGCGGCCAGCGCCTGCACGCCGGCGACGGTGAGCGCGTTCTGCGTCAGGGTGCCGGTCTTGTCCGACAGCAGCGTGTCCATCGCGGCGGCCTCCTCCACCGCCGGCAGGCGCGTGACCAGCACCCCCCGCAGCGCCAGCTGCGTGCTCGCGACGGCCGTCGCCAGCGTGTACGTGGCCGGCAGCGCCACCGGGACCGAGGCGACGAGCAGCATGAGCGCGAACACCACCGTGTCCGCCCAGGGCAGGTGATGCATCGCACCGTAGGCGACGACGAGCAGGACGAGCACGAGATCGAGCGCGATCAGCCGCTGCACGATCGCGAAGATCGTCATCTGCATGTGGCTGGGCGCGCCCGAGCTGCGCACCAGCTCCGCCGTGCGGCCGTAGTAGGTGCGCGCGCCGGTGGCCGAGACGACGCCGCTGGCCTCGCCCTGGCGCACGATGGAGCCGGTGTACGCGGCCTGTCCCGGGGCCGCGTCGACCGCCAGCGATTCGCCGGTGAGCGCCGACTGGTCGAGCGCCACGGCACCGTCGAACAGCAGCAGGTCGGCCGGCACGATGTCGCCCGCCCGCACATGCACGACATCCCCCGGCACCAGTTGCGCGGCCGCCAGTCCGGACCAGCGCGCGTCGCGCAGCACGCGCGCGTTGATCTGCAGGCAGCGCCGCAGCAGCGCCAGGGCGTCCCGGGCGCGGCGCTCCTGCGCGTAGGCGACGCCGGCATTGAAGGCCAGCAGGAACGCGATCACCAGCGCCTCCGCGCGACGCCCGAGCACGAGCTGGAGCGCGATCACCGTCTCCAGCATCCAGGGCACCGGGCCCCAGAGCTTGCCCAGCAGCTGGCGCCAGGGCGCGGTGCGGGTCTCGGCGATGGCGTTGACGCCGCACAGCGCCAGCCGCCGCTGCGCCTCGGCCGTGGACAGTCCGGTGGCGCGATCGGCGGGCGGCCAGGCGGGGCCGGCGTCGGCGTCGGCGGGCGGATCTGCGGTCTGGGTCATGGCGGCTCGCGGCGCTCGATGCACCGGCGCCGCCTAGCCTACCGCAGGCCGCGGTGCGCGCGCGCGTCGGCTCACGACGCTTCGTTGCGGCCGCGCTCGAGCTTGTACCAGAGCGTGCGCTCGCCGATGCCCAGCAGCGCCGCCGCGCGCCGCTTGTTGTCGCCGGTGCGGCGCAGGGCCTCGGCGATGTAGCGCTGCTCGAGCGCGCCGACCGCACCGGCCAGGTCGAGCGAGGCACCGGGCGCGGCTTCGATCGGCGCCGTGCCGGCGGCCTCGGCCGCGCCGCCGCGCAGATCGGCCGGCAGGTGATGCAGGTCGATCATCGAGCCGCGGCACAGGATGAGCGCGCGCTGCACGACATTGTCGAGCTCGCGCACATTGCCCGGCCAGTCGTAGGCGGCCAGGCAGGCCAGCGCGGCAGGGCTGACCTCGATGCGCCGGCTCTGGCGCGACGCGAGATGGCGCACGAGCTCGGGCAGGTCGTCGATGCGCCGGCGCAGCGGCGGCAGTTCGAGCGCGAAGACGTTGAGCCGGTAATACAGGTCCTCGCGCAGCCGCCCCTCGCGCACGGCGGCGCGCGGGTCGCGGTTGCAGGCGGCGATCACGCGCAGGTCGAGCTCGACGCTGCGGTTGCCGCCCAGGCGCTCGACGCTGCCCTCCTGCAGCACGCGCAGCAGCTTGGCCTGCAGCGCGATCGGCATCTCGGTGATCTCGTCGAGGAAGATCGTGCCGCCGGCGGCGAGCTCGAACTTGCCGACGCGGTCCTTGACGGCGCCGGTGAAGGCGCCCTTGTCGTGGCCGAAGAGTTCGGCCTCGACCATCTCGGCCGGCAGGGCGGCGCAGTTCAGCGCCACGAACAGGCCCTCGCGCCGCGGCGAGGCCTGGTGGATCGCGCGCGCCGCGAGTTCCTTGCCGGTGCCGGTCTCGCCGGTGATCAGCACCGTCGCCCGCGTCGCGGCGACCTGCTCGATCTGCTCGAACACCGCGCGCATCGCGGCGCTGGCGCCGATGAAGTCCGCCGCCGGGCGCTGCGCCTCGCCCTTGAGGTAATCGTGTTCGACGCGCAGCTGCTCGCGCGTGAGCGCGCGCTCGATCGCGAGTTCGAGCACCTCGACGTCGAAGGGCCGCATCAGGTAGTCCTGCGCGCCGACCTTCATCGCCTGCACGGCCGACTCGACCGTGCCGTGCGCCGTCATCACGATCACCGGCACGCGCAGGCCCCGCGCGGCCATCTCGGACAGCAGCCCCAGGCCGTCGAGCACCGGCATGCGCATGTCGGTCAGCACGAGGTCGATGGCCTGCTCCTCCAGCACCTGCAGCGCCTGGCGGCCGTCGGCCGCCGCATGCGCGCGGTGGCCGAGGCGGCCGAGCATGATCTCGAGCACGCGCCGCATATGCGCCTCGTCGTCGACGACGAGGATGCT
>JAGWVB010000111.1 GCA_018971105.1 Burkholderiales bacterium | reverse complement strand
AGCGCGCCCAGGTTGTCGGCCAGGCGGTCGAAGGTGCCGGCCTGGATCGCGCGCTGCGGGTCGACCTCGGTCTGCGCCAGCGCGTCGACATCGCCGGCCATGCGCAGCGCCGCCGCCTGCGCGTGGTCCAGGCCGAGCACCGAGAGCACGCCGCGCATCGCCGAGAGCTGCGCCGGCACCGGGATCAGGAGCTGGCGCTGCGAGGGGTCGCGGAAATACTGGTCGATCTGCTTCTCGATCTCGGACAGCGAGGAGCGCAGCTCGTGCACGACGCTGCCCATCGTCTGGCGGTCGCTGACGCGGCGGTACAGGTCCTCGGCCCAGGCGTCGAGCGCGCGCGGCTCGGCGCCGCTGCGCACCGCGTCGATGCGCTGCGCGAGTTCGGTGACGCGGCCCGGCAACGCGGGGTCGTCGAATTCGCCGTCCTCGATCGACGCGTCGAGGTAGAGCATCGCGGTCGCGACCTCCATCGCCAGCGGCGCCGGCGGCGGCGCCTGCGCGGCGGCGGTCTGCGCCACGGCGGCCAGCATCGAGTCGGCGAGGCGGTCGCCCGCGGGCACGATCTCGCGCAGCGATTCGCCGAGCAGCGCGAAATGCTCGGGCAGCCCGCCCAGGCGCTGCGCCTCGCCGCCGGCCACGCCCGACCAGGCGTCGCGCGCCGCCGCCAGGCGCTTGCGCGCGAGCTGCAGCAGCGCCGGGTCGTGGCGGCCCAGGCGCGCCGTCTCGTAATCCTGCGCCGGCAGCGCCGGCAGCTGCCAGGCGCGCCGCACGGCGGCCAGGCGCGGCGCCTGGCGCTCGCTCGCCGGCGCCTCGGCGCGGCTGCAGAAGAACAGCAGGTCCTGCGCCAGCCGGTCGGAGACCTCGGGCTGGCCGCGCGCGCTCATGCGCAGCTGCGCGAGCAGGCGCGAGGCAAGCCGCTTGGCATAGACGTCCTGCGCCAGCAGGCCCTGCGCCTCGCCCTCGAACACGGCCGCGGCCAGCTGCCACAGCGTCGCGGCATGCGCCGCCCCGCCCTCGCCTGCCCGCGCGCCGGCGGCGAGGTCGGCGCAGAGATCGCTGATGCGCGTCTGCGCGGCGCGCGCGCCCGGACCGTCGGGCTGGCGCATCAGCGCCAGCACGCCGGTCTCCATCTCGGCACGCGCCTCGTCGTCGGCGCGGCGCGGCCGCGCGCGCGCGTCGGCGGGGAGTTCGCGCCATTGCCAGTCGGCCTTCCACAGGTCGGCCGGGTGGATGCGATCGGAGCCGGCGAGCTGCTGCGCGGCGCGGTACTGCGGGAACAGCAGCAACGGCGACACCGGCTTGCCGGCGAGCTGGCGCGCGAGGAAATCGAGCAGCGCGAACGAGACCTGCTCGATCGTCCCGACCGCCTTCGCGTCGACCAGGGCCGGGCGCGCGGCCAGGCGCTGCACGGCGGCCTCGCTGGCGCGCAGCACGTCGGCCGCCGCCGGCAGGCCGACGAGCTCGAGCGCGCCCACGCCCTGGTGGATCTGGTTGCGCGCCTGGCGCAGCACGGCCGGGTCGACGGCGTCGACATCCGAGCCGCGCGCCGCCTCGGCCTCGCGCAGGTAGCGGCGCAGCGACTTGTGCGCGCTCTCGAGCGACCGCCGCAGCTCGCCGTGGACCCAGGCCAGCGCGCTGAGATCGTCGCCCGCTCGTCCGTCCGGGTGGCTGCCGGGGATGTCCATCAGGCGACCTTGAAGCGGGCCACCGAGGCCTTGAGCTCCTCGGCCGTGCGCGAGAGCTCGCGCACCATCTGCGCCGTCGAGCGCGTGCCGTCCGAGGTCTGCTCGGTGACGGCGAAGATGTGCTGGATGTTCTGCGCCACGACGTTGGCCGACGCGGCCTCCTTCGAGGCCTCGGCCGAGATGCGGCCGATGAGCTCGGAGAGCTCGCGCGTGACGCGGTCGATGTCGCCCAGCGCGGCGCCGGCGGCGTCCGAGAGCCGCGCGCCCTCGACCACGCCATGCGTGCTGCGCTCCATCGCGCCGACGGCATCCTGGGTGTCGGTCTGGATCGTGCGGACGATGGCCGCGATCTGCCGCGTCGCGTCGCCCGAGCGTTCGGCCAGCCGCTGCACTTCCTCGGCGACGACCGAGAAGCCGCGCCCGGCCTCGCCGGCGCTCGCGGCCTGGATCGCGGCGTTCAGCGCCAGCACGTTGGTCTGCTCGGTGATGTCCGAGATCAGCTCGGTGATCTCGCCGATCTCCTGCGAGCTCTCGCCCAGGCGCTTGATGCGCTTGGAGGTGTCCTGGATCTGGTCGCGGATCGTGTTCATGCCGCCGATCGCGTTCTGCACCGCCGCGAGGCCGGTCTCGGCCGCCTTCAGCGACTGGCGCGCGACCTGGGCCGTCTCCTGCGCCTGGGCGCTGACGTCGTTGATGCGGCCGGCCATCTGCAGCACCGATTCGCCGGTCTCGCGGATCTCGCGCAGCTGCTCGGTCGATGCGGCCAGCAGCTCGGTCGAGGTCTCCTCGACCTGGGCCGTCGTGTCGGTGACGCGGCCGGCCGTCGTCTGCACCTGCGTCACCAGCGTGCGCAGCTCCTCGACGGTGTAGTTGACCGAGTCGGCGATCGCGCCGGTGATGTCCTCGGTCACCGTCGCCTGCTGCGTGAGGTCGCCCTCGGCCACCGTCTGCAGCTCGTTCATCAGGCGCAGGATCGCCGCCTGGTTGGCGTCGTTGACGCGCTTGGCCTCCTGCTCCTGGCGCTCGGCCTCGAGGCGCTGCGCATCGGCGGCGCGCGAGCGGCTGGTCTGGTCGGCGATGAACAGGCGCAGCAGGCCGAAGGCGCCCGCGGCCAGCATCGCCAGCGCGACGAGCCCGAGCGCCAGGCGCCAGCCGCCGAAGGCCGATTGCGAGGTGAGCTCGGTCTGCAGCTGGTCCAGGCCCTGGCGCAGCGGCTCGCTGTCGGCGACGACGCTGGCCTGCGCGTCGCGCGCCGCGACCAGGCCCTGCAGGTTGCCCAGGATCGCGCTCGCCTCGGTCTTGGTCTGGTCGTACTGCTTGAGCAGCTGCTGCAGCTTTTCGCGCTGCTGCGGGTCGTGCGTGCCGGGCAGGTGCAGGTCGGCGTCGCCCTCGATCACGCCCTGGGTGATGGCGCGGAAGGTGGTCAGGTCCTTGCCGAGCAGGAACACGGCCTCGGCGTTGACGCCCTCGGTGGTGAGGAACTCGTTGGCGCTCTTGCCGATGCGCTGCGTCAGCATCACGAGCTGGCCCACGGCCGAGAGCTCGGCGGTCGAGGCGCCGGCCTGCAGCTTGAGCGAGGACACCGTCTCGGCCGTCTCGAGCAGGTCGGAGCTCTCGCGGTTGATCTTGCGCAGCGCCTGGCTGACCAGCGTCAGCGTCTTCTGCTGCGCCATCACGACGGCGGCCGATTTCTCGGCGCGGTCGACCATCGGCAGCAGCTTGTCGACCCGGTCCTGCATCGAGGCCGGCGCGGCGGCGATGTCGTCGCTGCCGTTCTTGAGCCCGCGCACGTTGCGCACGAGCACGGCGGCGCTGTCCTTGACCTCGGCGAACGCGGCCTCGTTGCCGAGCAGCGCCTGCGAGACCGATTTCGCCAGCCGCTGCGACTGCGTGCTCGCCTGCGCCACCGCGCTGACCTGGGCCGCGCCGCGGCTGCTGGCCGCGATCGCGATGAAGGTCGTGAGCAGGATCAGCAGCAGGCCGGCGCCGAACAGCAGCGCCATCGCGCGCTGCTGGCGCGCGATCGGCCAGTGGCCGATCAGCGGCAGCCCGGCGCCGGCGGCCGCGGCCGCGGCGGCCGGGCCCGGGGGCTGGCTGTCGCCGAAGTCGCCCGCGAGTTCCGAGGGTTCGGCCTCGGAGATGATCGAGCCCTCGCCGTCCTCGTGCCCGGGCTCGGCCGGGAAGGCGCTGTGGCCGATGCGGATCGTCGCCTCCATCGGGTTGGGCGGCGGTTCGAGCGTGTCGACATGCGGCGGATGCGCTTGCGGCGGCGCCCCGGCCTCGGATTGGGGACTGCTTTTGATCCGGTCAAGGAAGCTCATGTCGTCCTCATCGTTTCTCGATTGCGGCGGCGGTGCCGCCTCCCTGGATGCGGGTCCCGCGGCGGCTCAATGGGGCACCTTCGCCCTTGAAGGGCTCCGGCATGAGCGCTTGGGAGCGGCCCGGCGCGCTCACTGGGGCACCTTCGCCCTTGAAGGGCTCCGGCATGAGCGCTTGGGAGCGGCCCGGCGCGCTCATGCCGCGATCGCCAGAAACTGGTCGTTGTGCGCCAAGGCGGCGAGGTCGATCTCCTGCCACACCCGGCCCGCCTCGTCGCGCCAGCGCGCGGCGGCGAAGTCCGGCCGCGCAGCGGCCTCGGCCGGCTCGGGGCTCAGCTGCGCCGCGCTGCGCAGGCCCGCCAGGCGGTCGATCAGCACCGCGCAATGCGCCCCCTGGGCGGCATTGAAGGCGAGCAGCTGCGCGCCCTCGCGCACCCCGTCCAGCGGCGTCGGCGCGCGCAGGCCGAGGAAGGCCGCGAGGTCGACCACGCCGTGCATGCCGCCGCGCAGGTTCGTCACGCCCAGGAACCAGGGCCGGGTGTGCGGCACCGGCAGCAGCGCGCCGACGGGGAAGATCTCGCCCGCGCTCGGCAGCGGCAGCAGCAGCCCGAGTCCGGCGCATTCGACGGCCAGCCATGACGAGGTCCGCTGCTCGGAGCGCGCCTGCTGCAGGCGCCGGGCAAGTCGGCTTTGGAGTTCGCGCAGGGCTTCGCGGTTGGCCATCGGGTGGAATCAGTCGAATGCCTTGATCTTGGACACGAGCTCTTCGGTGTTGACGGGCTTGACGATGTAGTCGCGCGCGCCCTGGCGCATGCCCCAGACCTTGTCGGTCTCCTGGTTCTTGCTCGTGCACATGATCACCGGCACGTCGGCATAGCGCGGATCGCGCGTGATCGAACGCGTGAGCTGGAAGCCGTTCTGGCCCGGCATCACGACGTCCATCAGGATCAGGTCGGGCTTGAGTTCGGCCAGGCGGCGCATCGCCTCCTCGCCGTTCTCGGCCGTGCGCACCTCGTAGCCGCGCTTGCCCAGCACCTCGCTGAGGTGGTAGAGCTCGGTCTTCGAGTCGTCGACGACGAGGATCTGGTGGATGGTCATCGCGGATTCCCCGGCCGTCAGGCCGCGCCGCGTCGGTGGGACTCGACGGCGCGCAGCAGTTGTTCTTTGGTGAAGGGCTTGGTGAGGTAGTCCTGCGAGCCGACCATGCGGCCGCGCGCCTTGTCGAACAGCCCGTCCTTGCTCGACAGCATGATCACCGGCACATGGGCGAAGCGCGGGTTGCGCTTGATGATGGCGCAGGTCTGGTAGCCGTCCAGGCGCGGCATCAGGATGTCGCAGAAGATCAGCTCGGGGTCGTGGTCGTTGACCTTGGCGAGCGCGTCGAAGCCGTCCTCGGCCAGCACGACCTCGTGGCCGCCCTGGCGCAGGAAGATCTCGGCGCTGCGGCGGATCGTGTTGCTGTCGTCGATGACCAGCACCTTGGCGCCGGCCGCAGGCGCGAGCTCCATCGCCATCGCGCCGGTGTCGGGTCCCTCAATCTCCAAGCGCTGCCTCCTCGACGATCCGCCGGACACGGGTCCGCGCGGCCGGCATCAGATCTGCACCATCTCGAAATCTTCCCTGCGCGCGCCGCATTCCGGACAGGTCCAGTTCATGGGCACATCGGCCCAGGCCGTACCCGGCGGGATACCATGTTCCGGATCGCCCACGGCCTCGTCGTAGACCCAGCCGCAGATCAGGCACATCCAGGTACGCGGTTCGCTCACAGTCAGACTGTCACCTCACTACAATGGACGCGGATTGTAGCCACGCCGTCCCAGCGAAAAGCGAGGAAATGTGAGGACCTACAACTCCTTTTTGAGATTCCGCTAGAGGACGGGCCGCGACCCCTCCGCAACCCGTGCCAAGGCCCGACCATGACTCCCGATCCCCTACCGGCCACGGCCAGCGACGACGCCGCCACCGAACCGCCGCCGCCGGCGTGCGTGATGTGCTTCAACGCCAGCGACCCCAGCGGCGCGGGCGGCATCGCCGGCGATGTCTCGACCATCGCCGCCATGGGCGCGCATGCGCTGCCGGTGGTCACGAGCATCGTGATGCGCGACACGGCGGACACCTTCGACCAGCACGAGATCGACCCCGAGGCGGTGGCCGAGCAGGCGCGCACCATCCTCGAGGACGTGACCATCGCGGGCTGGAAGGTCGGCTTCCTCGGCAACGCCGACAACATCAGCGCCGTCGCCGAGGTGCTGTCGGACTACACCGAAATCCCGCTCGTGACCTACCTGCCTGGGCTCTCCTGGCTCGAGGAGGAGCAGCTGCAGCCCTATCTCGACGCCTTCCGCGAACTCATCCTGCCGGCGACCGAGGTGCTGGTCGGCAACCACAAGACGCTGCAGGACTTCCTGCTGCCCGACTGGGAGAGCGAGCGCCCGCCCTCGGCGCGCGAACTCGCCGTCGCCGCCGGCGAGCATGGCACGCGCTATGTCCTCGTGACCGGCATCATGCTCACCGGCAAGGGCCCGGAGCAGTTCATCGACAACGTCCTGGCCTCGCCCCAGGGCGCGATCACGGGCGAGAAGTTCGAGCGCTTCGACGCCGGCTTCGTCGGCGCCGGCGACACGCTGGCGGCGGCGCTGGCGGCGCTGCTGGCCGCCGGCAGCGAACTGCAGGCCGCCGTCGGCGAGGCACTGGCCTTCCTCGACCAGAGCCTGGACGCCGGCTTCCGCCCCGGCATGGGCCAGATCGTCCCCGACCGCTTCTTCTGGGCCCTGCCCGGCCCGGACGACGAGGAGGGCGGCGACGAGGCCCCCGCCGCCGAGGCCGGGGTCGAGGAGCGCAAGTCCACCTCCCGCCGCATCCACTGACCCCCCAGCGCCCGGCGCCGGGCGCCGCGCCATGAAGAAAACCAACGCAGAACTGTTCGCCCGCGCCCAGCGCGTCATTCCCGGCGGCGTCAACTCGCCGGTGCGCGCCTTCCGCGCCGTCGGCGGCACGCCGCGCTTCATCGAGCGCGCCCAGGGCGCCTACCTCTGGGACGCCGAAGGCAAGCGTTACATCGATTACATCGGCTCCTGGGGCCCGATGATCCTCGGCCATGGCCATCCGGCCGTGCTCGAGGCGGTGCAGAAGGCGGCCGTCGACGGCTTCAGCTTCGGCGCCCCGACCGAGCGCGAGGTCGAACTCGCCGAGGCCATCATCGCCCAGGTCCCCGGCGTCGAGCAGGTGCGGCTGGTGAGCAGCGGCACCGAGGCCGGCATGAGCGCGCTGCGGCTGGCGCGCGGCGCCACCGGGCGCGTCAAGATCGTCAAGTTCGAGGGCTGCTACCACGGCCATGCGGACGCGCTGCTCGTCAAGGCCGGCTCGGGACTGGCGACCTTCGGCCACCCGACCAGCGCCGGCGTGCCCGAGGACGTCGTCAAGCACACGCTGGTGCTCGAGTACAACAACGTCGAACAGATCGAGCAGGTCTTCGCGACCCAGGGCGACGAGATCGCCTGCGTGATGATCGAGCCCATCGCCGGCAACATGAACTTCGTGCGCGCGTCGGTGCCCTTCATGAAGCGGCTGCGCGAGCTCTGCACCCAGCACGGCACGCTGCTCGTGTTCGACGAGGTGATGACGGGTTTCCGCGTCGCGCTCGGCGGCGCGCAGAGCCTGTACGCGCAGCGGATCCCCGGTTTCCGGCCCGACCTCAGCGTGTTCGGCAAGGTCATCGGCGGCGGCATGCCGCTGGCGGCCTTCGGCGGCAGCCGCGCCGTGATGAGCCTGCTCGCGCCGCTCGGCCCGGTCTACCAGGCCGGCACGCTGAGCGGCAACCCGGTGGCCACGGCCTGCGGCCTGGCGACACTGCGCGAGATCGCCAGGCCCGGCTTCTTCGAGGCGCTGGCCGCGCGCACGCGCGCGCTCGTCGACGGCCTCACGGCGGCCGCGCGCGCCGCCGGCGTGCCGCTGGTGGGCGACTGCGAGGGCGGCATGTTCGGCTTCTTCTTCGCCGACGCGCTGCCGCAGAACTACGGCGCCGTGCTGGCGACCGACAAGGACCGCTTCAACCGCTATTTCCACGCCATGCTCGAGCGCGGCATCTACCTCGCGCCGGCGCTCTACGAGGCCGGCTTCGTCAGCGCCGCGCACAGCGCGGCCGACATCGAGGCCACCGTGGCAGCATCGGCGCAGGCGCTCAGGGCCTGACAAGGTCAAGGGGCCGCGACCCGTCATACCGGGGTTAGAGTGGGCTACCGTCCGCTCGACCCCGAGGCCCCATGTCCCCGACCCTGCCGCGCGCCGCGGCGCCGCCGGCTGCGCTGACGGAGCTGAAAGCGCCGTTGACGCTGTTGACGCTGTTGATGCTGTTGACGCTCGTCGCGCTGACCGCGGCGCCGGCGAGCGCCGAGACCAGGACCGAGACCGAGAACGCAACTGCGCCTGCGCCTGCGCCCGCGCCGAGCCCGGCCGCCGCCGCGGCGGCGCTCTACGCGCGCGCGCCGCACATCACCCAGGCATCGATCTCGCCCGACGGGCGGCGCCTCGCGATGCTGGTGCCGCAGGGCAACGGGCGCCAGGCCCTGGTCGTGCAGGCGCTGCCGATCGAGGCCGCGGCGCGCCTCGTGGCCGGCTTCCGCGACATCGACATCCGCTGGTTCCGCTGGGTCAACGAGCGGCGCCTGATCTACGGCGCGTCGGCGCCCGGCGCCTACCTCAGCGGCAGCGAGCGCGGCATCTTCGCCGTCGACAGCGACGGCAAGGACGATCGCCAGCTCGTCGCCTGGGTCGACGGCATCAACGACATCGGCACGCGCATCAAGACGCGCATGCTCGACTACCGCTGGAACCTGCTCGAGACCTTCGACGACGGCAGCGACGAGGTCGTGATGGCGCAGACCACGCGCACCGAGACCGGCGAGCCGGTCGACACCCAGCTGCTGCGCCTGGACACGCGCACCGGGGCGACGAAGTCGATCGGCATCGGCGTGCCCAGCGCCGCCGTGGCCTGGGTCTTCGACGCCGCGGGCGAGTTGCGCGTCGTCGCGACACGGCGCCTGGGCCGCCTGCAGCTGTACTGGCGCGAGGGCGCGCATGCGAACTGGGTCCGCATCGAGGACCATGGCGCGTTCGCCGCCGACGCGCTGTACCCGCTCTACCTCGAGGCCGATGGCCGGCTCATCGTGCGCGCGCGCGCCGGCGCCGACACCTTCGGGCTCCATCGCTACGACCTGAAGCAGCGCCGCCTCGACCCCGAGCCGCTGGTGCAGGCCGCCCGCTACGACATCGGCAGCCCGATCGTCGACGACCGCGCCCACGCCGTCGTCGGCGCGCGGCTGGACGCCGACCGCATCAACACGGTCTGGTTCAGCGCCCGGATGGCCGCGCTGCAGAAGGCCATCGACGCCGCGCTGCCGGCCGGGCGCACGAACCGGATCTCCTGCGCGCGCTGCGCGACGAGCGCGAACTACCTGGTGGACTCGGGTTCGGATCGCCAGCCCGGCGAGTACTACGTCTACGAGCCGGCGCGGCAGACGCTCGCGGCGGTCGGCGCGACCCGCCCCTGGATAGACGAGTCGAGCCAGGCCCGGCGCAGCTGGCACTGGATCCAGGCGCGCGACGGCCTGCCGCTGCCGCTCGTCGTCACCCACCCCCCGGGCCACGCGCACGCGGCGCTGCCCGCGGTCGTCCTCGTCCACGGCGGGCCCTGGGTGCGCGGCGTCGACCTGGGCTGGGAGGCGGAGGCCCAGTTCCTCGCCGCACGCGGCTACCGCGTCATCGAGCCCGAGTTCCGCGGCAGCGACGGCCTGGGCGCGCGCCACTTCGAGGCTGGCCTGAAGCAATGGGGCCGCACGATGGAGGACGACCTCGCCGACGCCGTCGCCTGGGCCGCCGGCCAGGGCCTGATCGACCCGAAGCGGGTCTGCATCGTCGGCAGCAGCTACGGCGGCTACGCGGCGCTGATGGGGCCAGTGCGCGACCCGGGCGTCTACCGCTGCGCGGCGAGCTTCGCCGGCATCACCGACCTGCGGCTGATGTTCAGCCGCTGGATCATCAGCGACAGCGCGGCCGAGGGCCGCGAATACGCGCTGCCGGCGCTGATCGGCGATCCGCAGCGCGACGCAGCGCTGCTGGCGCGGGCCTCGCCGATCGAGCGCGTGGCCGAGATCAAGGTGCCGCTGCTGCTGGCGCAGGGGAGGCTCGACCTGCGCGTGCCGCCCGAGCACGCGAGCCGCTTCGTCGCCGCGGCGCGCGCGGCCGGGGTCGCGGTCGAGAGCGTCACCTACGACGACGAGGGCCATGGCTGGTCGTTCGAGGCGAACCATGCCGACTACCTGGCCCGCCTCGACGCCTTCCTCGCCCGCTCGCTCGCGCCATAGGTTCGATCGACGCCGCGCAGTCGCGCACGCCCGCCGTCCCTAGAATGCCCCATGCACCTCCATATCCTCGGCATCTGCGGCACCTTCATGGGCGGCCTCGCGGCGCTCGCGCAGGAGGCCGGCCACCGGGTCAGCGGCTGCGACAGCGCCGTCTATCCGCCGATGAGCGAGCAGCTGCGCGCGCTCGGCATCGAGCTCATCGAGGGCTACGGCGCCGACCAGCTCGCGCTCGCGCCCGATGTCTACGTCGTCGGCAACGTCGTCACGCGCGGCGAGGCCTTCCCGCTCATGGAGGCCATCCTCGACGCCGGCGCCGCCTACACCAGCGGCCCGCAATGGCTGGCCGAGCAGGTGCTGGCGCGGCGCCATGTGCTGGCGGTGGCCGGCACCCACGGCAAGACGACGACGACGGCGATGCTGGCCTGGATCCTCGAGCAGGCGGGCCTGCGCCCGGGCTTCCTGGTCGGCGGCGTGCCGCTGAATTTCGGCGTCTCGGCGCGCCTGGGCGCCGGCCTGCCGTTCGTGATCGAGGCCGACGAATACGACACGGCGCTGTTCGACAAGCGCAGCAAGTTCGTCCATTACCGGCCGCGCACGGCGATCCTCAACAACCTCGAACACGACCACGCCGACATCTTCCCCGACCTGGCGGCGATCGAGACCCAGTTCCACCACCTCGTGCGCACCGTGCCGGGCCGCGGCCGGCTCGTCGTCAACGCGCGCGACCCGGCGCTGGCGCGCGTGCTCGCGCGCGGCTGCTGGAGCGAGGTGCAGCGCTTCGGCACCAAGCGCGAGGAGCCGGGCGGGCTGTGCGCGCGCGGCGACGCCTCGGCTTTCGACGTGCTGCGCGGCAGCCTCAGGCTCGGCCAGGTGGCCTGGAACCTGATCGGCGAGCACAACCAGATGAACGCGCTCGCGGCGATCGGCGCGGCCGAGCACCTGGGCGTCGCGCCCGAGGCCGCCTGCGCGGCGCTGGCGACGTTCGAGAACGTGCGCCGCCGCCTCGAGCTGCGCGGCACGGCCGGCGGCGTGCGCGTCTACGACGATTTCGCGCACCACCCCACGGCGATGCGCACCACCATCGACGGCCTGCGCCGCGCGCTCGAGCGCGACGCCGCCGGCGCGCCGCCGGCGCGCATCCTCGCCGCCTTCGAGCCGCGCAGCAACACGATGAAGCTGGGGACGATGAAGGCGCAGCTGCCCTGGTCGCTCGAGAACGCCGACCTCGCGTTCTGCCTCCAGGGCGACTACGGCTGGAGCGCGCGCGACGCGCTGGCGCCGCTGGGCAGGAAGGTGGTCGTCGCCGACAGCGTCGACGCGCTCGTCGCCGCCATCGCCGCCGCCGCGCGCGCCGGCGACTGCGTGCTGTGCATGAGCAACGGCGGCTTCGGCGGCATCCACGCCAAGCTGCTGGCGGCACTCGCGGCGCCGCCAGCGCGCGGCTAGGAAGCGCGCGCCGCGGCGCTCAACTTCTCTGCAGCGTCGCCTTCAGCGCCTCGGTGATCAGCGCCAGCGCGTCCTGCAGATGCGCGCGCGTCTCGACCGAGAGCCCCGGGCGCGCCACGGCGCGCTTGAGGTCGCCCTGCAGTTCGACCGCGTTCATGCGCGTCAGGCTGATCGCGTCGGCCGGCAGGTCGGCGGCGGGCCGGGTCAGGATGGCCTGCAGCCGGCGCAGGTGCGCGCGCTGCAGGTCGCGCCGCAGCAGGGAAATCTCCTTGCCGGTCTTGAGTTCGGACCAGACGGCCTCGCGCAGCGTCGCGTAGACCTCGGCCAGGCTGATCGCGCCCTTGCGCTGCGCCGCGGGCAGGAAGTTGGGCAGCTCGAGCAGGCGGCGCGCGGTGCCGGCGTCGAGCAGCCTGTCCATGGCCTGGGTCTGGAGCTGCAGCACCGCCTTGCCGATGTCGAGCGGGCCGTTGCGCTTCCATTCGATGTAGTCGGGGCCGACGCTGGCGAGGAACTCGGGCGTGAAGCGGAAGCTGTCGACGGCGAAGATCCCGCTCGTGAGGAAGCGCAGCGCCGCGCGCTGCTGGGCCGGGTCGACCGGCACGTAGACCGGCTTGCCGCTGCCCGGCACGTCGCGCGAGGTGTTCATGCCGCCGACATACTTGGCCGCCAGCTCGGGGATGTTGCGCAGCTGGCGCAGGCCTTCGAGCACGCTGCGGCGCGCGCGCTCGGGGTCGTCGCCGGCCTGCGGCTTGCGCTGCTCGACGCGCTGCCAGAGCTCGCGCGTGAGCTCCAGCCGGCGCTCGTACCAGGCCAGCGGGTCGTTGCCGAGGTCGAAGCGGTTGACGAGCGGATCGATGCCGGCCTGGCCGCCGTAGCCGCCGGCGTCGCCGTCGTCGGCGAAGGCCAGGCGCGGGTCGGTGCGGCTGCGCTCGGCGATGGCCTCGAGCTCGGCCTTCTCGTGCCCGGGCGTGAGCGGCTTGTAGCCATACTCGATCGCCCAGTAGTCGTAGGGCCCGAGCGTGACCATGTTGTATTCGCTCTTGGGCTCGCCATCGAGCGGCAGGTTGAAGGCGTTGTAGTCCATCACCGAGCCCGAGATGCCATGCGCGTCGGCCCAGGCCTTGTCCTTGAGCTCGGCCTCGGTGACCGTGGTCGAGGCCTTGAAGTTGTGGCGCAGCCCCAGCGTGTGGCCGACCTCGTGCGTGATCACGTCCTTGATGTAGGCCTGGACGAAGGCTTCGGCCTCGGGGCTGTCGGGGTCGATCTCGCCGCGCGCCTCGAGCAGGTCGAGCGCGAAATCGTACTGGTCGGCGGCCTCGGCCGCGTAGTCGCAGGCCTCGTCGCCGTGGCGCGCATAGATCGCCGGCAGGTGCGGCACGTCGTCGCGGATCAGGCGCCGGCCGCCGCGGCCGAAGACATCGCTCATCGCGATGTCGGCGTCGAGGATCTCGCCCGTGCGCGGATCGTCGTGGTTGGGCCCGACGGCGAAGCCGACATCGGCGCCGACGAACCAGCGTATCGACGCATGCTGCGAATCCATGTCGTCGAAGTCGGCGCCGGCCTGCTGCTGGCGCACGACGATCGCGTTCTTGAAGCCGATCCGCTCGAAGGCCTTGTTCCATTCGAGGATGCCGGCGCGGATGCTGGCGCGGTAGCGCGCGGGAATGTTGGCGTCGAGCCAGTAGGTGATCGGCTGCACCGGCTCGGACAGGGCCGCGTGCGGGTCCTTCTTCTCGAGGCGCCAGCGCCGGATCTGGTGCACGCGCGGGTTGGCGCGGAAGTCGTTCGACAGGTCGGTATAGCTCTCGGTGAAATAGCCCACGCGCGGGTCGGCCGCGCGCGGCGTCATCGGCTGTGCCGGCAGTTGGCGCAGGCTGTAGACATAGGTGACGAAGAGGCTGCGCGGGTCGGGCAGGTGCTCCGGGGGCGGCGGCGTCAGCGGCCGGGGCGCGCCCGGCGGCAGCAGCGGCGGCGCGGCCAGGCGCGGCACCGCGTACAGCACCTTGGCCTCGAGCGTCGTCATGCCGGCGTCGGCGCGCACGCGCTCGAAATACGAGTTCGCCTTGTCCGGTGCATAGGGCATGCGGTAGGCCGCCTCGAGCGCGGTGCCGTAGCCGGCGATGTCGGCGAGCAGGAACGAGGCGTCGACGAGCACGGACTTGCGCGTCGGTTCCTCGGCGCTGGACACCGGCCCCGAGGCGACGACGCTGTCGCTGAAGCCCTCGCCCACCGCGCGCCGCGCTGCCGCATCGCTCGGGGCGCGGAAATCGAGCTGCTTGGCGACGACCTGGATGTGCTTGCCGACGCGGTGGAACTCGACCATCCAGCTTGGCCCCATCTGGCTCGCGTAGAGCCCGCGCTCGCCGACCGACTGCGCGACGTTGACCGAGAACAGCAGCGGCCGATCCAGCCGGTCGGGCGCGATCTCGAGCCAGACCTTGTCGTCCTTGCGCCAGACCGGGATGTAGCCGTCCTGGCGTTGCGCGCCCTTGGCGACCTC
>JAGWVB010000110.1 GCA_018971105.1 Burkholderiales bacterium | reverse complement strand
CTGCGCGCCGTGCCTTCGCTGCGCTACCTCTACCGCCAGCCGCCCTTCAGCATCGGACCCGACAGCGCGGGCGACAACGACCATCGGCCCAGCCTCGCGCAGCAGGCGCTGCGCGCGGCCGACGCCGGGCGCGCGCCCAAGACCGCGGCGCAGCCGCAGGCGGCGGCGGCCGACCTGGTGCCGCAGGGCGGGCTGTTCTGGGACGGCCGCGTCGACACGCTGGAGCAGCAGGCCGACGGCCCCTTGTTCAATCCCGACGAGATGGCGGCCGGCACGCCGGCGCAGGTGCTGGCGCGCATCAAGGCCGGCGGCTACGCCGCCGATTTCCAGCGCCTGTTCGGCGCCCGCGTCTTCGACGATCCGCGCCAGGCCCTGGCCGAGGCCCTGTTCGCGATCTCGCGCTTCGAGATCGAGGACCCGAGCTTCCATCCGTTCACGAGCAAGTTCGACGCCTGGCTCGCCGGCCGCGCCCGCCTCTCGGCGGCCGAATGGCGCGGCTATCTCGCCTTCAACGACCCGAAGAAAGGCAATTGCGCCGCCTGCCATCTCGACCGGCCGAGCCGCGACGGCCTGCCGCCGCTGTTCACCGACCACCAGTACGAGGCCCTGGGCGTGCCGCGCAACAACGCGATCCCGGCCAACCGCGACCCGGGTTTCTTCGACCTCGGGCTGTGCGGCCCGCTGCGCCACGACCTCGCGGCGCAGACGCGCTATTGCGGCATGTTCCTCACGCCCAGCCTGCGCAACGTGGCGACGCGGCGCGTCTTCTTCCACAACGGCGTCTTCCATAGCCTGCGCCAGGTGCTGACCTGGTACGCCGGGCGCGACCTGCAGCCGCAGCGCTTCTACCCGCGCGGCGCCGACGGCCGCGTCGTCGCCTACGACGACCTGCCGCCACCCGACCGCGCCAACGTCGACCACGGCGACGCACCCTTCGACCGCCACCGCGGCGACGCCCCGGCGCTCGGACCGGCCGACATCGACGACCTGATCGCCTTCCTCGGCACCCTCACCGATGCCGATGCCCATGCCGCCGCCGAACCCGCGCGCCCCGGCCGCGACGGCCCGCCGGGCCGGCGCCGGCGCGACGCGGGTCCGCGATCGTGAACAATCGCCTTCCCACTGCCCGCCGCGGGCCGCCCGCGATCGAGAGCGCCGCATGTTCGAAGCCCTGACCGGTCTGCTCGCCGCCTTCGGCGCCGGCGCCTTCCTGAGCCTGATCTCGGTCGTCAACCCGCCGGCCACGGTGCCGATGTACCTGGCGCTGGCGCAGGGCCTGGACGAGCGCGCGCGCCAGCGCATGGCGCGCCGCGCCTGCCTCTACTGCTTCTACATCCTGCTCGCGAGCCTGCTCGTCGGCGGCGTCGTGCTCGACCTGTTCGGCGTCTCGTACGGTGCGCTGCGCGTGGCCGGCGGCATCACCGTCGGCATCCTCGGCCATGGCCTGATGTACGACAAGGGGCCGATGCAGTCCCGCGACGGTGCGGTGCGTCCGGCGGCCGACCCGACCTTCTTTCCGCTGGCGATGCCCGGCATCACGGGGCCGGGGACGATCGCCGTGGTCGTCGGCATCTCGACCGAGATCCGCGAGCTGCACGGCTGGAGCCACCAGCTGCTGGCCTATGCCATCACCGTCGTCGCGATGATCGTCGTCTGCCTCGTCGAATGGCTGCTGCTGCGCAACGCGCCGCGCGTCAGCAGGCGGCTCGGGCCGCTGGGCATCGAGGTCATGACGCGGCTGTCGGGCTTCCTGCTGATCTGCGTCGGCGTGCAGTTCATCGCCTCGGGCATCCGCACCCTGGTCGAGGGCCATTGAGGCGCGGCCGCGGGCACGGCAGCCTCCGCGGCGCGGCTCAGATGCGGCCGCGCGCCATCGCGATCAAGCGGTCGAGCACCTTCGGCCCGCCGGCGTTGAGGCCGTCATGCTCGTATTCGTTGGTGATCCAGGGCCGCAGGCCGCGCACGGCGCGCGCCGTCGCCTCCGAATCGGCGCGCGGCACGTACATGTCGTCGACATAGACGGCGGCGGCGCAGGGCACCTCGTTGGCGGCGAGCGCCGCGGGGTCGTAGAGCGCCGGCCAGGGCCGTTCGGCGAGCCTCTGCGCGGCGTCGCGGAACGGCGCCAGCGCCGCCATCTCATCGAACATCCAGGCGCCGACATGCTCGCCGGTGAGCAGCGTCGGATCGGCCGCGTAGGCGTCGGGCAGCACGCGCTCGGCCGACCAGGCGGTCGTCATGCCGTTGGCGTAGCAGGCCTCGTGGATCACGGCATAGAGCGGATTGCGCGCCCACGGCGACGCGCGCTCGACATCGTGCAGGAAGGCCGGGCTCGTCGGCGGCAGTTCGAGCAGGTAATGCAGCCGCTCGGAACCCGTGCCCATGCCCAGCATCAGCCCGAGCTGGCGCAGCCGCGCCGGCGTCAGGCGGTCGCCGCCGGGCAGCCGCACGTCATGCGTCGACAGCCTCTCGACGAGCGCGCGCACGCGCTCGCGATCCTCGGGGTAGCGCTCGTAATGGCGGCGCGTCCTGGCCATCGTCGCCAGATAGGTCTGGCGGTAGACCTCGTCGACCGGCCGCTCCAGCGTCGGCAGGCCGCCGGTGAAGTACACCTCGCGCAGCGCGCCCGGAAAGGCCGAGAGATAGGCCAGCGCGCAGAAGCCGCCGAAGCTCTGGCCCAGCACCGACCAGCGCTCGACGCCGAGCTCGCGGCGGAAACATTCGGCGTCGCGCACGATGGCGTCGGCGCGGTAATGCGCGAGGCGCTCGGCGAGCGCCTGCGGCGCCGTCGCGCGCGCATCGTCGGGGCCGAGGGGGCTCGAGCGGCCCATGCCGCGCTGGTCCAGCAGCAGCACGCGGTAGTCGGCCAGCGCGCGCGCGAGCCAGGCCGGCGCATCGGGGCCGAGCGGACGCGGGCCCTCGAAGCCGGGGCCGCCCTGCAGGAAGACGAGCCAGGGCTGGGCCGCATCGACCTTGTCGATGGCGACGACGGCGCGGGCGAAGATCTCGATGCGCTCGCCTTCGGGCGCGGCATGGTCCAGCGGCACCTGCAGGCGATGCTCGGTGAGCTGCAGGCCCGGCGTGCGCACGCGGTGCGACTTCATCGCTGTGCCGCCGCGTAGGCCGCGAAACCCTGGACGAATTCGGCCAGCTGGCGCGCGACGCCCTCGTCCACGAGCCTGCCGTCGGCGTCGAACACCGAGCCGGCGCGCGCCACCATCAGGCGGCCGCCATGCCACGGCCGCACGCCCAGCATGCGCAGCACCGGCAGCCAGTGGCTCTGCGC
This sequence comes from Burkholderiales bacterium, assembly GCA_018971105.1. Taxonomy (GTDB): domain Bacteria; phylum Pseudomonadota; class Gammaproteobacteria; order Burkholderiales; family Burkholderiaceae_C; genus Rubrivivax. The sequence goes on along the minus strand of JAGWVB010000110.1, from coordinate 11,036 downwards.
GAGGGTGGTGCCGAAGCCGCCCGGCGAGGCGCCGATGACGGCCACCGGCCGGCCGCGGAACACGTCGGGCAGGCCGGGCGTGGGGCGCGAGAGCCAGTCGATGGTGTTCTTGAACACGCCCGGGATGCCGTTGTTGTATTCGGGCGTGACGAGCAGCAGCCCCTGCGCCGCGAGGATGCGCTCCTTGAGCTCGCGCACCGCCGCCGGCGTGCCCAGGCGCTCCTCCTCGTCGCCGTCGTACAGCGGCACGTCGTGCACCGTGGCGGCGTCGAGCTCGATGCCGTCGCCGGCCAGCCCCTGCGCGGCCTTGAGCAGCGCGGTGTTGTAGGAAGCGGCGCGCAGGCTTCCGGACAGGCCTAGCAGTTTCGTCATCTCGATCACCTCCTGGGACCGGTCCCGGCATCAAACGCAACGTCATGCCTTGGGCCACGGGTCTGCGGGCGTAGTCTAGCCAACGGCCCCGCAGTGACGAAAAACGGGCATCGACCCAGGCGGCAAACGTTGTCAGGCGCGCCGGGCGCGCGCGCCAGGCATTGATTCGGGCACGGACTCCGCATTTTGTTACCGTCGCCACAACCGACTTCAAGAAAACGCAAGTTCCGCAGGCGAGATCACCTGATGTCAATCCAAATCCGATAACCGGGCACTAGAATGATTGACTTCCCATACCGGGTTCAATTTCCGGCAGCGCATGTCTTTTGCTCGATAGCCCAGCCGACGTCGATGTACACGCCGACAGCGGCATTCACCGGCTGAGGAACGCAAGATGTCGCGGGAGGACCGTCACAACCGGCTGCGCCTCTGGCTCACGCGGCGCCAGGGTCTGCGCAAGGACGACGCACTGCGCGAACTCGAAGTGTCCGAGTCGACGCTCAAGCGCGACATAGCCTACCTGCGCGATCTTTATGGCATGCCGGTGCACTACGACGCCGAGCGCAGGGTCTGGGAGATCGACCCCACGCAGAAGCGCATCGACGGGACCGGGCCATCGGAGATACCGGGCCTGTGGTTCAGCGCCGAGGAAGCCCATGCGCTCATGACGATGCAGCAACTGCTCGCGCAATTCGACGCCGGCGGGCTGCTGCAACCCCATGTCGAGCCGCTAAGGCGCCGGCTGGCCGCGATGCTCGAGGCCGGCGGCAACGCATCGGCCGAAGTGGCCAGCCGCATCCGCGTGCAGACAGTCGGCGCGCGCCGCATGCAGTTGCAGCATTTCCAGGTCGTCGGGCACGCCACGCTGAGCCGACGCCGACTGCACCTGCGCTATCGGGCGCGCGCCAGCGAGGACATCAGCGTCCGCGAGGTCTCCCCGCAGCGCCTGGTTCACTACCGCGACAACTGGTACCTCGATGCTTGGTGTCACCGGCGCGATGCGTTGCGCAGCTTCAGCGTCGACGCCATCGAAGACGTACGACTGCTCCAGAACCGGGCCGACGACGTGGCGCCCGAGGTGCTGGACGAGGTGCTGGGCGCCGGCTACGGCATCTTCGCCGGCAGCAACACGAGTTGGGCAACGCTGCGGTTTTCGGCTTCACAGGCGCGCTGGGTGGCTTCGGAAACCTGGCACCCGGAACAACTGGGGCGCTTCGACGACGAGGGCCGCTGGTTGCTCACGCTGCCGTTCTCCGATCCGCGCGAACTGGTGATGGACATCCTGCGCCATTTGCCGGAGGTCGAGGTGATGGCGCCGGCGTCCCTCGACCGCGAGGTTCGTCGCCGGGTTCGAGACGCCTTGCAAGGCTGGTCGTCTGGATAAAAGAACAGCTAACGCGGCTGGACGGCGGGTCACCGCATGACCGACGACGGCCGGACCATTCAATCACCCAGCGCTCGACCCGAGCATACCCGCAAGCAGTACCGCCCATCCGCCAACCTCAGGAGCACACCGATGAACGCGCAGCCCGCCAAACTCACCCTCGACATCCTGCAATCCGCGGTCGCGGGGCATGCCGCGGCCCTGCGCCGCATCACCACGCTGCAGCCTGCCGGTGGGCCCGGCGACAAGGTCTTTCCGCCGACCTATGAAGGCGGCAAATACGCCACCGAGAAACGCGTCATAGAAGGTGGCGAAATCGCCGACTGCGTACTGCTCGACTCGGTGCAGTCCCAAGCCAACCGGATGGAGCTTGCGCTGCTCGACGCGTTGCGCGCAAGACGCATCGAGCTGCCGCTCCTGACCGTCCGCTTCGACGACCCGAGCCTGCGCAAGCGCTTCACCGTGACCAGCCTGGAAGCGCCTCATCGCATCGCCGACGCGCTGCTGCGCGACAGCCTGTGCGGCGGAACGGTCTTCCGCAAATCCGAAAAGGGCCGCGTTCTCGATGACGCGGAACCGTGGAACGCCACGGGGCTGTTCGGTTTGAACCCGACGGCGCTCCTGTTCGGGCTTTGGGACTCCACCGGTCCACGCGGTGGACTGGGCGTGAAATTCCAGCGCGCGCTAGTTTCCGAGATCGTCGGAATTTCCGTGCAACCGGGCGTCAAGACTTCGAGCCGCCTCGATCCCGCGCAGGTGATGCTTGCATCCGGCCCGGTCTATGCCCGCGCCGAAAGCAATTCGACCGATCCGGAATGGACACTGGATCCGACGCTCGCGCTCAAAGAGAAGGGTCAGGCAAAGAAGCTGGGGAAGGACGGCAAGCCTTCCGAATCGAACCACGGCAATGTCACGCCGGGCATTGTGGATGGAGGATTCACGCTGACGTACGCGCGACAGACCACGGTCCTGTCCTTGCCCGCGCTGCGCCGCTTGCGTTTCCCAGTGCAGGACCGGGCCGAATCCGATCCCGCGCGTGACGCCGTGGCGCGCACGGCGCTCGCGGCACTGGGTTTGCTGGGCGCGACGCTGGCCGCCGAGGCCGGCGCCGACCTTCGCTCGCGCTGCCTCCTCGTCCCCACGGAACCGTTCGAATGGGAATTGCTGGGCCCGGCACCGGCGGCCGCCCAGCGATACGAGCTTGACGGCGACGGTGCGATCGCGCTGTTTGCCGCCGCCGTTGACCGGGCGCGCAGCGCGGGCCTGCCCTGGGAAGGCGAGATCATCCTCACGCCAACTACGGAACTGACACGGCTGGTGGCGAAGAGTCAGGACCTCAGCAGCCAGGAGCGCGCCTGATGTTCGCCATTGCCGCGGACTATCTGATGGGTTGGGCGATGGCGGCCTCGGATGGCGCGCGCAAGCAGCGCGTCGAATGGCCTCCCCACCCTGACCGCTTGTTCATGGCACTCGCCGCGGCATGGTTCGAGACCGGTCGCGACGCCGCCGAGGGTGCGGCCCTGCGCTGGCTCGAAACCCTGGCCGCGCCAGCGATGGCGGTCAGCGCGGCCGAAATGCGCGACCCGGTCATCCACTTCGTACCGGTCAACGACCCGGCACAGTCATCGGGCAAGCTCGTCGAGACGCTCGTCGGGTCGGCGACAACCGACCTCGGCAAATTGAAGGACGCCGGGTTGGCCCAGCTTCCGCAATGGCGCGGGCGCCAGCCGCGTGCGTTCCCGGTCGCAGTACCGCACGATCCGGTAGTGCATTTCATCTGGACCGGCGACGCGCTCGACGAGCATCGGCACGCGCTGGGTGCGTTGTGCGGCAAGCTGACCCGCATCGGCCACTCTGCTTCGCTGGTCCGCGCGTGGGTGGAGGATGCGCCGCCCGCGCCCACATGGGTCGTGGGCCACGGGCTCAACGGCCTGCGCCTGCGCATCAGCGGCTCGGGGCGGCTCGATGACCTGGAGCGACGCTACGCCGCCGAGTCGGTCCGGGCGCACGCCGCGATGGAAGCGGCCCTGAAGCAGGCGAAAGGCCAGGAGAAGAAACGCATCGAAGTCGAATTGCGCCAGCGCTTTCCGACGCCGCCGGTGCAGCGCCGTCCCGAGTCGTCGCTCTGGGAGTCCTATGTCCCTTCGCAAGTTGCGCTCGCCCCTTCGGACATCGCGCATGGCGTGTTCGACGACCGTCCCGTCATTCTGGCGCTCTCGGGCCAGCGGCTCGGGTTGGCGAGCACACTCCTGGTGAGCCAAGCCCTGCGCGGCGCCCTGCTCGCCGCGGCCACACAGCCCCTGCCCGAATGGCTCAGCGGTCACCAGCCCAACGGCTTGCCCTCGCGCAATCCCCATCTGGCCCTGATCCCGCTGCCATTCACCGGGGCGGACCGAGCCGACGGCCGGCTGATGGGCGCGGCGCTGGTGCTTCCGCGCGGCGTCGCCGCGGAAGAGGCCAGGACCGTACTCGAACCCTTCCTGCGCGACACCGACGGCCTGCCGCGCGAGATCCGACTCTTCGACGGCCATGCCCTGGATTGCCGCGTCGCCCTCGAGACCCGCGAGAGCCCGCCGAACACGCTGATGCGCTCGACCTGGGTCGGGCCGTCGCGGCGCTGGGCCACGGTCTCGCCCATCGTGCTGGATCGCCACGTCGATGGCCCCGATCGCTGGGAACGCGCCGCTGAGGTCGTTGCCGACGCTTGCGAGCGCATCGGCTTGCCGCGGCCGGTCGACGTATTGCTGCACCCGAACTCGCTGCACAACGGTGTGCCGCCGGCTGGCGCCTTCGCGCCGCTGATGCGCAAGCGCGATGGGGGGCGCATGTCGCACACCCATGCCGTGCTGCGCTTCGGCACCGAGGTTCTCGGCCCGGTCCTGGTTGGTGCCGGGCGCTTTCGGGGTTACGGACTCTGCCGACCATTGCGTCATGGAGGCGGCAGTGATTGATCCCGCCGCTTTCGACTCCTTCTTCGAAGCCGTCTGGGGTCAGCGGCCATTCGCCTGGCAAAGTGCGCTCGCGCGCCGGGTGCTCGCGTCGCAAGCCGAAGGCCGATCGCCCGCCTGGCCCGACGCGATCGCCTTGGCTACCGCATCAGGCAAGACCGCCTGCATCGACATCGCGGTCTTCTGCCTTGCCGCGCAAGCGGATCGGATGGCCGAAGGTCAGCCTGTCACGGCGCCGCGTCGTGTCTTCTTCGTCGTCGACCGCCGCGTCATCGTCGACGAAGCGTTGGATCGCGCCAGGACATTGGCCGGCGCACTGGTCGATGCGAATTCAGGGGTACTGCGCGATGTCGCCGACCGCCTCCGCCGCGTGGGCGGCGACGGCCCGCTTCCGCTCGCGGCACAGGCCTTGCGCGGCGGGCAATTGCGGTCGGACGACTGGGCCGCATCGCCCCTGCAGCCGACCGTGGTCGCCAGCACGGTCGATCAGGTGGGTTCACGGCTGCTGTTCCGCGGCTATGGCGTCGGCTCGGGCATGTGGCCGGTGCACGCCAGCCTGGTCGGCAACGACGCGTTGATCCTGCTCGACGAGGCTCACTGTGCCCAACCGATGCTCGACACCTTGCAGGCCGTGCGCCGCTACCGCGCGCTCGCCGCCGAGCCATTGCCGGCGCCGTTCGAGGTGACCGTGCTGAGCGCCACGCCGCCGGCGGGCCTGGCCGATGTGTTCCGCGACGACTCGGCTGAACGCCTGGATCCTGATCATCCGCTGGGTCGCCGCCAGACGGCAGCCAAGCCGGCCCGGCTCGTCATCTGCGACGGGGCCAAAGGACGCAACTCCGCCAAGTTGCGCGCCGAACTGGCGGGAGAAATGGCGCGACAAGCATTGGAGCTTGCCGTTGCCTCAGGCCAGGCTGCCGCCGTGGTGGTGTTCTGCAATCGCGTCGACACGGCGCGCCGGGTACACGCGCTGCTGTCCAAGGACGGCGCCGATGCGCATCTACTGACCGGTCGCATGAGGCCTATCGACAAGGACGACACCATCACCTCCGTGCTGGCACCCCTGGCGACGAAGCGGGCGGGTCAGCGCCGGCTCGCACGACCCTGCTTCGTGGTCGCGACGCAGACATTGGAAGTTGGAGCGGATCTCGACTTCGATCTCCTCGTCACCGAATGCGCCAGCCTCGATGCGCTGCGTCAGCGCTTTGGGCGGCTCAATCGCGGTGGGCGGCCGTTCGAGGCCGCGGCCGTCATCGTCGCAACCCCCGCACAGATCGAGCCTGGCGCCGACGATCCGGTCTACGGCGACGCGATCGGTGCCACATGGGGCACGCTCGTCGAATGGTCGGCCGGCAGCGGCACCATTGACTTCGGCATCGCCGCGCTGGAGCCGCGAATTGCCGGCATCGCCGACTTGGCGCCGCTGTGTGCACCCTCGCAGCGTGCGCCGGTGCTCCTTCCCGCACATCTCGATGTCCTGGCGCAAACCTCCCCGGTGCCCCAGCCCACGCCGGCCCTGTCGCTGTACCTTCACGGCCCGCGCAGCGGCCCGGCCGATGTTCAAGTCTGTTGGCGTGCCGATTTGGGCGTCGATGATCCCGCCGCAGGATTGGACTCCTTGTTGCGTTGCCCGCCCGCCGCCCCCGAATGCCTGCCGGTGCCATTTGCCCAGATGCGTCGGTGGTTGAACGGTGAAACGGCCGACGGCGGTGCCGACATCGAAGGCGAGTCGACGCCCGTGATGGAGGACGATGCGCCGCGCACCGACGCACGGCCTCGGCGGGTCCTGCGCTGGCGCGGCCGCGATGGCAGTGCGACCATCGAGGGCGGCTTATCGCTGCGCCCCGGCGACATGCTGGTGATTCCCGCAGCGCTGGGCGGCTTCGACGAGTTGGCCACGCTGGGCAGTGCACCTGTCGCCGATTGGGGCGATCGCGCGCACGCCGCGATGCGGCCCCATGCGGTCCTGCGACTGAACGACCAGGTGCTGGCGCAGTGGCCTGCCGGTGCTCAACGGGAGGCGCTGGTCGCGTTGGTCACGCAAGGCCGCTCCGACTGGGAAGACGATCCGATGGCCTTCGCCGAACGACTTCGAGAGTCGCTTTCCGCCTGGGCCGAAGCGCTCATCGAATCGAAATGGCAGTGGCTGCGCGACATCGTCGCCCAAGCGGCCTCGATGCGCCGGCTGGATCGCTGCTTGTCGCCGCACCCCTGCGGAGGGTGGATCGTCGAGATCAGGCGGCCGCGTCCGCGCGCCACGGTCGAGGCATTGACGACGGCTTTTTTCAGCGACGAAGACGATGCCGCATCCAGCGGGCACTTCCGCTCGCTGCTCATCGAGCCGATGGGGGACGGGCGCAGCCACTTGCAAGCTGTCGGCGCACTGGCGCTCCATTACGCGCGCTGCTGCGGCTTGTCCTCGGCGATGGTCGATGCCATGGGCCGCGCCGGCGAGGGTCATGACCTCGGCAAGGCCGATCCGCGCTTTCAAGCGATGTTGCGCGGCGGCACGCCCTGGCTGGGTGGGTCCCTGTTGGCGAAATCGCCTGAGATGCCGCAATCGCGCGAGGCAGCCATCGCCGCGCGTCAGCGGTCCGGCTATCCTGATGGGGCGCGGCACGAGTTGCTTTCCGTGCGATTGCTCGAATCCAGCCCCGGCGCGCTGCCCACCGATCCCGCGCTGCGGGATCTGGTTCTGCACCTGGTTGAAAGCCACCACGGCTATTGCCGGCCATTCGCCCCGGTGGTCTTCGACGAAGCGCCGGTAACGATTCGCGTCTCGACGAACGGGCGGCGATTCGAAGCGGCGAGTGCGACCGGACTGGACTGCCTGGACGCTGGGCCCGCAGAGCGGTTCTGGAGCCTGACTCGTCGCCATGGCTGGTGGGGACTGGCCTGGCTGGAGGCCTTGCTGCGCCTGGCCGACCACCGGCGCAGTTCCTGGGAACAACAACAGGGAGGTTGAAATGACCGAGCATGTTCTGCGTGGACTCGATGCGGCAAATCCCCTGGCCTATCTCGCAGCGCTCGGGACGCTGCGCATCGCCGCGCTGATGCATGGCGCCGAAACTGTCGCCATGCGCTGGGAAGCGATCGAGGGCGCGCTAAGACCCCGCCTTCGAATCGATCCGAGCGCCACTGGAACGACACACGCCGAAGGCCCGGAGTCGGCTCTCTGCGAGGGACTGCTCAACGCCTTGAGGCAGCCTGCGGAGTTGGAGGCCTTGAGCGTGGCCGACGATCTGACTCTGCCTCTCGGACAATGGCGCCAATTGTGCGAACGCGCCGCGGCCCAATCGACTTCTCCGGCCAGCGGACTCGCCGCGTTCCTGCCCGCCTTCGGAAGCGATGCGGCCGAAGCGCGTGAAAACGGCAAACCGAGCGGGAAGATGGCCGACACCGCGTTCAGGACGATGAGCGGCGCCGGTCATCAGCATTTTCTCGGCTTCATGCGAACGCTCGCAGAAGACACCTCGGCCGAGCACCTGCACCGCTCGCTCTTCGACACTTGGCAATACGACGATCCCGTGGAATCGCACACGATGCGCTGGGACCCGGTCGACGACGTGCGATATGCGCTGCGGGCCCGCGATTCGAGTGGCGATCCCGAGCGTCGTCGCGGCGGATCGATGTGGGGTGCCAACCGACTCGCCATCGCGGCGCTGCCGCTGTTTCCGACCATGCCAACGCAGGGCGGAGGACTCGAGACCACGGGCTTCACGGTCGTGAAGGGGGAAGGCGCTGCCTGGACCTGGCCCGTGTGGCAACCCTGGTGCCGGCTCGACGCCTTGCGATCGCTGCTGGCCCTGCGCGAATTGCAGGCCCCCCGTCCGCGACGAGATCAGTTGTCCTCGCTGGGCGTGATCGAGGTCTTTCGCTGCCTTCGAATTCGCCAGGGGAAGTACCGCAACTTCACGCCGGCCGAGCCTGTCTGAACGGAACGGCATTGCTCGAACACCGTCGGCGATTTGTCCGTCGTCTTGCGAAAAGACCAGCATGCCGCTCAATGATCCCGATGGCGAGGCCCAACCTTCGCTCCCCCTCGACGCCCCACCCCTCCCCGCCGGCGTGCCCCTGCTCCCGGCGCGCATGATCAACGAGTTCGTCTATTGCCCGCGCCTGGCCTATCTGGAATGGGTGCAGGGCGAATGGGCCGACTCCGCGGAAACGGTCGAAGGCCGTGCGGTGCATCGCCGCGTCGATCGTCCGCGCGGCAAACCGCCCTCCCCGCGCCAGCCCGCATCCGACGACAAGGCCGGCGAAGAAGCCCCTGAGCGAGTGCATGTTCACTCGCTGGAGCTGTCGTCGAACGCGCTCGGCCTCGTGGCGCGGCTGGACCTGGCGGAATTCGAAGGTCGGCACGCCGTGCCCGTCGATTACAAGCGCGGCAGGCGCCCGCATGTCGCGCAGGGCGCCTACGAGCCCGAACGGGTGCAACTCTGTGTGCAAGCCCTGCTGCTGGAGGAACACGGTTACGAATCGTCCGAGGGCGTGCTGTACTTCGTGGCGGGCAAGGAGCGCGTCAAGGTCGTCTTCGACGCCGACCTGCGCGAGTCCACCCGCCAGGCCGCCGCCGGGCTGCGTCTGCTGGCCAGCGGCGGGCGAATTCCGCCGCCCCTGGAGAACAGCCCCAAGTGCCCGCGCTGTTCGCTCGCTCCCATCTGCCTGCCCGACGAGGTGCACTACCTGCGCACCCAGCAGACGCCGCCGCGGCCGCTGGCCGTCGACCAACCGGTGGCGCTGCCGATGTACGTGCAGGCGCGCGGCGCCAAGGTCGCCAAGTCGGGCGACACGCTGGAAGTGAGCGTCGACGATCAAAAACAGGCGTCGGCCCGGTTGATGGATGTCTCGCAATTAGTACTGCAAGGCGGTGTCTACCTCACCGGCCCCGCGCTGCACGAACTGATGGCGCGCGAGATTCCCGTCACCTGGCTTTCGCACGGCGGGTGGTTCCTGGGCCACACCATCGGCCTGGGCCATCGCAACGTCGAACTGCGGACAGCCCAGTACAGGGCCAGCTTCGACGCGGCGCATTGCCTGCGCCTGGCGCGCGACATCGTCATCGCGAAGATCCGCAACCAGCGCACGCTCCTGCGGCGCAATTGGAAGCAGGGCGAGATGCCCGAGGCGCTGCTGTTGCAGTTTCGGCAGGACATCGACGCTGCCGGTCGCGCGCACGACCTGGGGCAGCTGTTGGGCGTCGAAGGCCAGGCAGCGGCGCGCTATTTCGCGCATTTCGGCCGCATGCTGTCCGGGCCGAACGGCGACGATCCGGACGCGGCCTGGGGTTTCGACTTCGAGCGACGCACCCGCCGGCCGCCGGCCGACCGCGTCAATGCGCTGCTGTCCTACGCCTATGCGCTGCTGGCGCGCAGCATCGCCGTCACGGCGACGGGCGTCGGATTTGACACCTATCGCGGCTTCTACCACCAGCCGCGCTATGGACGACCGGCCCTGGCGCTGGATCTGATGGAGCCGTTCAGGCCGCTGATCGCCGATTCGGTGGTACTGACCGCCATCAACAATGGCGAGCTGGGCGCCGACGATTTCGTCTGCGCCGGCGGCGCGGTCAACTTGGACGAACGCGGGCGCCGCGCGTTCATCGGCGTTTTCGAGCGCCGCCTGAGCCAGGAGGTGACGCATCCGCTGTTCGGCTACGCGGCCCAGTATCGGCAGATTGTCGAATTGCAGTGTCGCCTGCTCGCGCGCCACCTGCTGGGCGAGTTCGACCGGTACCCGAACTTCGTCACGCGCTGAAGGGCTGCGTCTTGGCCGACGAGCATCTCTACCTGGTGACCTACGACATCGCCGACGATCGCCGCTGGCGCGCCGTCTTCAAGATGATGCACGGCTACGGCGAATGGCTGCAGTTGTCGGTGTTCCAGTGCCGGCTGACGCGGGCCCGGCAGGTGGAGATGGTGGCGCGCCTCGAATCCACGATCGCGCGCGACGCCGACCACGTGATGGTCGTCGACCTGGGTCCGGCGGAGAATGTGCAGCCGCGTGTGGTGAGCCTGGGCAAACGCGGGTTTGCGGCCGTCGAGCGGGCGCCGGTGATCGTCTAAGTGCGGACGAAGCCGGATGCCGGCGCCGTCTTGCCGATGCGAGCGCTGCGATGACGCAACGCCGCGGAGGGAGCGCTCGCAGTGCGTAGCTCTTTGAAAATTCACGTAAATTTGCCCGTGCAGCGGATGGACGGGACCGCTGCGCGCGTTTGCGCCGACGGTTTCAGAGGGTCGCTCGCAAATTGCTGTCAAAATCAAGCAGCGGCGCGAGCTCTGACGGGCGCTGTGATCCGAGGCCTTGTGCCTCGGCCTCATTGAAGCTAGGCA
>JAGWVB010000109.1 GCA_018971105.1 Burkholderiales bacterium | reverse complement strand
TCCCGAGCCAGGCGCTGGCGCAGGCGCTGAATTCGATCACGCGCGCGGCCACCGCCTGCGCCTGCGCGGCGTCGGCCGCGCCGGCGAACAGGCGCGCCCAGTCATGCGCCATCATCGACGCGCAGCTGCCCGAGGGCACGACGATGGGCCAGGGCTCGGGGAAGAGCGCGAGCTGGGCGCGCGCGACGCGGCGCGCCTCGTCGAGGTAGCCGCTGGAGTAGGCGGGCTGGCCGCAGCAGCTCTGGGCGCGCGGGAAGTCGACCTCGATGCCGGCGCCGCGCATCAGTTCGATGGCGTCGTAGCCGGCGCCCGGCGCCATCAGGTCGACGACGCAGGTGGCGTAGAAATAGACGCGCTGCGGCCTCGGGCCGGTCGTCGCGGATGGATGTGTCATCGAGCGCCTCCTTGCGATCGCAAGCCTAGAATGATTCGAACCCTGCGGCGCGTCCGGTCGCCGACTTCCGATGGCCCGCCTGCAGCGACTCCCGCCGATCCACGCCCTGTCCGCGTTCGAGAGTGCGGCGCGGCTGGGCGGCTTCGGCCAGGCCGCGGCCGAACTGTGCATCACGCCCAGCGCCGTCAGCCATCGCATCCGCCAGCTCGAGAACCAGCGCGGCGAGGCGCTGTTCGACCGCCTGCCCGGCGGCGTGCGGCTGACCGAGGCGGGGCGGCGCTACCTCGACGGCGTGCGCGCCGCCTTCGACAAGCTGGCGCTGCTGGGCAGCGGCGGCGCGCCCGAGCGGCCGCGGCTGGCGGTCGGCGTGCCGCCGACCTTCGCGCGCAACCTGCTGATACCGGCGCTGCCCGACTTCTATCGCGACTGGCCCGAGGTCGAGATCGAGGTCGCGGTCGCGGCGCCGCTGCAGGAGCGGCCCGAGCGCCACGATGTCGACATCCGCTACGGCGTGCCGCCCTTCGACGACCGGCCTGCGCTGCGGCTGTGGGCCGACCGCATCGCCGCGTACGCCGCGCCGTCCTATCGCGACGCCCACGGCCTGCTGCGGGCGGCGGATCTGGATCGCGTCGAGCGGTTGCGCAGCCCGCTCGTGGCCTGGCGCGGCTGGTGCGCGGCGGCCGGCATCGAGGCGGTCGAGCCGGCGCGCGGCCCGTCGTTCGCCGACCTCGGCATCCTGCTCGAGGCCGCGGCCAGCGGCCTGGGCGTCGCGCTCGCGCCGCGGCGCATCGCGGTGCGCTGGACGGCGGCGGGGCAGCTCGTCGCGCTGTTCGACATCGACGTCGCTGCGCCCTCGAACTACCACCTGCTGGTCGAGCGCGACGCGCTGCAGCGGCCCGAGGTCGCGGCCTTCGTCGACTGGCTGCGGGCGCTCTGCGCCGCCGCCGAGGCCTGCGCCTGATGCGTCCGCTCTTGCCATCGCCTGCCACCCCCGATCCGCCATGCGTGATCGTCGGCGCGCGGCGCCGGCATGGCAAACGAAAGATTTTCAGCGCCGGCGCGAGCCGGATTCACCGGGTCACTAGTGCAGCGCCCCGGGATAGACGAGCGCGAACTCGGGCACCCGGGCCTCGAACGGCTGCGCGTCCTCGGTCATGCAGTAATAGGTGCCCTGCATCTGGCCCTGGACGGTGTCGATGCGGGTCCAGCTCGTGTACTCGAACTGCTCGCCCGGCTTGAGCAGCGGCTGGTGGCCGACGACGGCCAGGCCGCGCACGTCCTCGCGCTGGCCGTCGGCATCGGTGATGACCCAGTGGCGCGCGATCAGCTGCGCCGCGATGTCGCCGCTGTTGCGGATCGTGACCGTGTAGGTGAAGGCGTAAGGGCCCGCAGGGGGATGGGACTGCTCGGGCAGGTACTGGACCCGCACGGCGCATGTGAACTCGGGCTTGGCCATTCGCCATTCTAGGCAGGCTCCTAGAATTTGGCCGATGAGCGCAACCTTCCGCATCGCCCCCAGCATCCTCTCGGCCGACTTCGCCCGCCTCGGCGACGAGGTGCGCAGCGTCGTCGACGCCGGCGCCGACTGGATTCACTTCGACGTGATGGACAACCATTACGTGCCCAACCTGAGCTTCGGGCCCATGGTCTGCAAGGCACTGCGCGGCCACAGCCGGGTGCCGATCGACGTGCACCTGATGGTGCGCCCGGTCGACGCGCTGGCCACCGCCTTCGCCGAGGCCGGCGCCGACCTCATCAGCTTCCACCCCGACGCCAGCACCCATGTCGACCGCACGCTGCAGCTGATCGCCGGCGCCGGCTGCAAGGCCGGCCTCGTGTTCAACCCGGCGGCGCCGCTGGACGTGCTGGACTGGGTCATCGACAAGGTCGACCTGGTGCTGATCATGAGCGTCAACCCGGGCTTCGGCGGCCAGGGCTTCATCGACTCGGCGCTGCGCAAGATCGAGCGCGCGCGCAAGCGCATCGACGCCAGCGGCCGCGACATCCGGCTCGAGGTCGATGGCGGCATCAAGGCCGACAACATCCGCCGCGTCGCCGATGCCGGCGCCGACACCTTCGTCGCCGGCAGCGCCATCTTCGGCCAGCGCGACTACCGCGCCGTGATCGATTCGATGCGCGCCGAACTGGCGCGCTGACCCGGGGCCCGCCCCCCGGTCCAGGGCCGCCCCCGCCGCGGCGCCGACGTCGCGCCCGAGCCCGAACGCCGACCGCCCGTACCTGTATCTCAGTCTAGGACTGCGGCCCGATCGACCATGGCCGGCGCCTGCCCCCGGGCGGACCCTGAGCGGACAGCTGGATGAATCATCGTTTCCGCATCCATTACCTTCAAAACCACTGTACTAACCTAGCCTTCATAGCCTAAAGTTCAGGACAACAGCCAAAAATCGCAGAGCGTCTGGCAAAAAAACAGAGCAATCAGTCAGGGATGGGTCACTTTCCAGCTGTTGGGCAATGAAATGAAAGTCCGCGAGGTCACGATATTCAGTGGTGAGCAGTTCGAGGTGCCCCAGGGCATCCAGCGCATCGACCACCGCGCCACGCACGGATGGCAACTCCGCTACGGCGGGACGAAGCTGTTTTCCGATCACACCAGCGACGGCAGCGGCGCCAAGGCGGCGCTCCAGGCCGCGACCAAGGAATTGCTCAAGCGCATCGCGACGCTGCCGGCGCCATCGCTGCTGCAGCGCGGGCCGAGCCAGAACAAGACCAGCAACCTGCCCGTGGGCATCTCGGGCCCCTTGCTGCGCGAACGTCGCAACGGCCGTGCGCGCGACTGCAGCCTGTCGGTGCTGATCCCGCGCTTCGGCGAGAAGCCGCGCCGGCGCACGATCTACATCGGCACCGAGAACACCTACACGCCGGCGCGTTTCGAGGCCGCGCTGGCGCGTGCGATCGAGATGCGCACCGCCGCCGAGCAGGCCTACGAGACGGCGACGACGCGCGCCAAGCGGGCGCAGGCGCGCGAGCACAGGAAGCTGCTCAAGGAGCGCGCGGCCGCGGAATAGCGCGCGGGGCGGCCGGCGCCGGTGCCGGCATGGCACCATCGCGGTCTTGCGACGACCGTGGGGCAGCGATGACGTTCGAGCGGATTCCAGCCGGGCTGCGCCAGGCGCTGATCGCCGCCGCCCTGGTCGCCGCGCCTGGTGCGGCCCAGGCGCGGGGGGACCCGCCCCTGCAGCGCGCCCGGGCGCCCCTGCCCACGGGCCAGTACGTGACGCCGCTGGCCGTGCCGCGGGCGTACCGGCAGGCGCTCAACCCGGGGCTGGCCGCCTATCCGGACTTCGTCGCGGGCGAGGCCGTGCGCGCCCAGCTCAGCCCCGATGGCCGCACGCTGGCCGTGCTCTGCGCCGGCCAGAACTCGCTCTTCGATCGCGACGGCAAGGTCGACGCCGCCGCGTCGACGCAGTACATCTTCCTCTACGACGTGGCGGGCGCGCAGCGCTCGCGTCCGCGCCTGCGGCAGGTGCTCAGGCAGGCCAACGCCTACGTCGGCCTCGTGTTCGCGCCCGACGGCAAGCGCCTGTACGCGGCCGGCGGCCGCGACGACGCGGTCTACGTCTATGCCGAAGCGGGCGGCCGCTGGAGCGCCGCGGGGCGCATCGAGCTCGGCCATGGCGGCAAGGGCGTCGGCATCGACGTGCAGCCCAACGCCGGCGGCCTCGCGATCTCGGCCGATGGCGCGACCCTCGTCGTCGCGAACAACTACAACGACTCGATCAGCGTCATCGACACCGCCAGCGCCCGCGTGCGCTACGAGCATGACCTGCGGCCGTATCTGGCCGCCAACGAGGGCAGGCCGGGGGTGGCCGGCGGCGAATATCCCTTCGCCGTCGTGCTCGACGCCCGGGGCCGCGCCTATGTCTCCTCGGCGCGCGACCGCCAGGTCGTCGTCGTCGACGTCTCGGCCCCCGACGCCGGGCGCCTGGTCGCGCGCATCCCGCTCGCGGGGAATGCGCTCGGCCTGGCGCTGAGCCGCGACGGCACGCGCCTGTACGCCGCGCAGGACAACGCCGACGAGGTCGCGGTGATCGACACCGCCAGCGACCTAGTCGTCGAGCGCATCGACGCGCGCGCACCGGCGGGCATGCTGCCGCCGCGCTATGCCGGCGCCTCGACCTACGGCGTCACGCTGAGCCCGGACGGCCGCACGCTGTACGCCGTCGACGCGGGCGCGAACGCGATAGCCGTGATCCCGCTCGGCGGCGCCGCCGCGCACACCGTCGCCGGCCTCATCCCCACCGCCTACGAGCCGCACGACATCACGTTCAGCGCCGACGGGCGCTGGATGTACATCGTCAACGGCAAGAGCGCCACCGGACCGAACCCGGCCCATCTCTTCGGCGCCAGCGCGCGGCTCGCCGCGGGCGCCTACCCGGGCGGCAACGCCGCCGCGGCGCGCGCGGCCCGGGCCTCGAACCAGTACCAGTTCCAGCTCGAGCAGGCGACCCTCGTCGCGGCCCCGGTCCCGGCCGGCGCGGCGCTGGCGGCGCTGACGGCGCAGGTCGCCGCCAACAATGGCTACACGGTGGCGGCGAACGCGGACGACGTGCGGGTGATGGCGTTCCTGCACCGCAGGATCCGCCACGTGATCTACGTCGTGAAGGAGAACCGCACCTTCGACCAGATCCTGGGCGACCTCGGCAACGGCTCCAACGGCGACCCGGCGCTGGCGGTGTTCGGGCGCCGCATCACGCCGAATTTCCATGCCCTGGCCTCCGAGTTCGTCACCCTGGACAACTTCCTCGACCCCGGCGACGGCAGCATGGACGGCTGGTCCTGGGCGACCCAGGGCCGCGTGACGCAGACCGAGACGCTGACGCAGCAGATCGCCTACGCCGCGGTCGACCGCGGCCTGTCCTACGAGTCCGAGGGCGCCAACCGCAACGTGCCGGTCGGCCTGGACACGGTGGCGGCGCGCGACGCCGCCACCGGCGGCCGGTTCAGCGCCGCCGCGGCCACGCTGGCCGGCGGCAGTGCCAACCTGCTGCCCGGCGCGGCCAACCACGAAGCGGCCGACGCGCCCTTCGGCGCCCAGCAGGGCGCCATCTTCGACGCCGTCGTCGCCGGTGGCGGGACGGTGCGCAACTACGGATTCCTGACGCGCAATGTCGGCGGCATCGGCACCGCGGCGGCGCCGATCCGCGATCCGCATGCCGCCCATGTCGTCCAGGTCGCGCCGCTGGACCCGGCGCTGCTGGCGTCGACCGACCTCTATTTCCGGGGCTTCGACCAGAACTACCCCGACCTCTGGCGCTACGACGAGTGGAAGCGCGAATTCGACCGCTATGTCGCCGATGCCGCGCTGCCGAGCCTGTCGCTGGTGCGTTTCAGCCACGACCACACGGGCAGCTTCGGCACCGCGCTGGCCGGCGTGAACACGCCCGAGACGCAGCAGGCCGACGACGACCTCGCCGTCGGCCGCCTCGTCGAGGCCGTGGCGCACAGCCCCTACGCCGCCGACACGCTGATCATCGTCACCGAGGACGATTGCCAGGACGGCCCCGACCATGTCGACTCGCACCGCGCCACCACCTATGTCGTCGGGCCCTATGTGCGGCGGCATGCGGTCGTGAGCACGCGCTACAACCAGGTCAGCGCGCTGCGCACGATCGAGGACCTGCTCGGCGCGCCGCACCTGAACCTGAACACCGCCTACCAGCGCCCGATGGCCGATGTGTTCGACATCACGGCGTCGCCGGCCTGGGACTACCACGCGCGGGCCTCGACGGTGCTGCGCGGCACGACGCTGGTAGCGCCCGACAGCGGCATCCGCTGGGCCGCCGGCGCGACGCTGCGGCCGCGCCGCGGCGCCGCCTATTGGGAGCGCGCGACCCGGCAGTTCGACTTCTCCGAGGCCGACCGCGTGCCGCCCGAACGCTACAACCGGGTGCTCTGGGCCGGCGTCACCGGCGGCCGGCCGTTCCCGGCGCTGCGCCGCGAAGGCGTGCCCGCCGCCGCGACGGACGACGGGGACGGCGATGGCGACTGAGGCGCGGCAGCGGCGCGCCGCCGCGCGCCCGCTCGATGTCGACACGCTCTGGCGCATCGAGCGCATCGGCGCCGTCGCGCTCGCGCCCGACGGCCAGCGCGCGGTCTGCACCGTCGCGCGGCCCTCGATGGCGGACAACCGCACGGCGACCAGCCTCTGGCTGCTGGCCACCGAGGGCGCGCCGCCGCGGCGCCTGACGCAGGGCGGCAGCGACACCCAGCCGGCCTGGTCGCCGCGCGGCGACCGCATCGCCTTCGTCGCCAGGCGCGAGCAGCAGGGCCGCAAGGACTCGACGCCGCAGCTCTACCTGATCGCCCCGGACGGCGGCGAGGCCGCACGCGCGGCGCCGTTCGCGCCCGGGGTCGAATCGTTCCGCTGGCTGCCCGATGGCCGGCGCATCGTCTTCGCGGCCTGGGTCTGGCCGGGGTTGAAGGGCGCGGCGGCGCAGCAGCGGCGCCACCGCGCGTGGAGCGCACGCAAGGAAAGCGGCTACGCGACGTCCGAGGCGTTCTACCGCTACTGGGACCACAACGTCCCCGAGGGCCGCGTGCTGCACCTGCTGCTGCTCGACCTCGCCAGCGGGCGCGTGCGCGATCTCTTCGAAGGCACGCCCTACGAGCTGCCGCGCAGCGGCGCCGAGGGCCGCGACGCCTACGACATCCGCGCCGACGGCCGCCGCATCGCCTTCGTGCACGACCCGGCGCCGCAGCCGCTGCTCGGCAACCGGCTCGCGATCGCCGAGATCGAGATCGCGACGCGCGCCGTGCGGCCGCTGCTCGACGACGCCGGCTGGGATTTCGGCGCCCCGCGCTACAGCCCCGACGGGAAGCGCCTCGCGGCGACGGCGGCGCCGGTGGCGCGCAGCCACACGGCGCAGAACCAGCTCGCGCTGCGCGAGGCCGACGGGCGCTGGAGCGCCTGGGGCGAAGCCTGGGACCGCTCGGTCGAGGGGCCGCTGCGCTGGGCCGACGACGGCGCGTCGCTGCTGTTCGCGGCCGAGGACCGGGGCCGCCGCCATCTCTGGCGCCACCGGCCGGCCGAGGGCCGCATCGAGATCGTCCACGCCGGCGGCTGGGTGCAGGACTACGACGCCGCCGGGTCGACCCTGGTCGTCGCCGCCGACAGCGCCGCGCACCCGGTGCGCGTGACGGCGCGGCGCGCCGGCCGCGAGCCGCTGCGCATCGAGCGCTTCAACGACGCGCTGCTGGCCCGCGTCGCGCCGGGCGAGCGGCGCGAGATCACGCTGCGCGGCGCGCAGGGCGATCCGGTCCAGCTCTGGCTGACGCTGCCGCCGCGCCACGACGGCCGGCGCCGCCAGGCCGTGCTGCAGGTGCTGCACGGCGGCCCCCATGCGGCGGCGGGCGACACCTTCGGCTACCGCTGGAACACGCAGGTGCTGGCGGGCGCCGACCGCGTCGTCGCGCAGCTGAACTTCCACGGCTCGAGCGGCTTCGGCCAGGCCTTCAACGACAGCCTCAACGGCCGCCAGGGCGAGCTCGAGCTGCAGGACATCGAGGCCGCGAGCGACTGGCTGCTGGCGCAGCGCTGGTGCGACCCGCGGCGCCTGTATGCCGCCGGCGGCAGCTATGGCGGCTTCCTGGCCGCCTGGATCAACGGCCAGGTGCCGGCCGGTCGCTACCGCGCGCTCGTCTGCCATGCCGGCGTGTTCGACCGCGTCGCGACCTTCAGCGCCGATTCCTGGCCCGTGCGGCCGAAGGACCTGGGCGCGAAATACTGGGAAGACCTGCCGCGCGTGCTGGCGCAGAGTCCGGCGACCCACGCGGCGCAGATGCAGACGCCGACGCTCGTGATCCACGGCGCGCGCGACTACCGCGTCCCCGACTGCAACGGCCTGGCGTACTACAACACGCTCAAGGCGCGCGGCGTCGATGCGCGGCTGCTGTGGTTCCCGGACGAGAACCACTGGATCCTGAAGCCGCGCAATTCGCGCCTCTGGTACCGCGAGGTCGAGGCCTGGCTCGAACGCCACGGCGGCGCGGCGCCGCGGCGCCGGCCTCAGCCGAAATAGGCCGGATTCGGGCCCGGGAAACGGCCCAGGTTCGGGAACACCGAGGCCAGGTCGGCGGCGCCGACGCCGAACCAGGTGGCCAGCGCCGCGCCCATCTGCTCGACGGCGGTCGTCGGCAGCCAGCGCCCCTCGCGCGTGACGTCGTCGGGACCGCCGAGCGCGAGCTGCGGCAGCGTGCCGTAGAGGCCGCCGCGCACCGCGCCGCCGAGCACCAGATGGTGGTTGCCCCAGGCGTGGTCGCTGCCGCCGCCCGAGGCCGGCTGCAGCGTGCGTGCGAAGTCCGACGCGGTGTAGGTCGTCACCTGCGGGCCGACACCCAGGCTCTCGACCGCGTCGTGGAACGACTTCAGCGCCGGCCCGAGCTGGCCGAAGAGCAGGTCCTGGCGGTGGAGCTGGTCGGTGTGGGTGTCGAAGCCGCCCAGCGAGACGAAGAAGATCTGGCGCTTGACGCCGATCGCCGAGCGCGCGGCGATCACCTTGGCCACCGCCTGCAACTGCTGCGCGAGGCTGTTGTTCTGGCCGGCGAAATAGCCCGCCGTGCCGCTCGCGGTCGTCAGCGCCGGGTCGAGCAGGGCGCTGGCCTGCAGCGCCTGCTGCATCACTGCGGCGGCGGCCGTGACCTCGACGTTCGGGTCCGGCGTGCCGAGCAGCCTCGTGTACAGGCCGTAGAGCGGGTTGCTCGACGGCGTCGGGCCGAAGCCCTTGATCGTGAAGGCGCCGTGGGCCGGCACCGCCAGCCCTGCCGTCGTGGCGCCGTTGATGAACACGGCGTTGCCGGCGGCCGAGATGACGGCCGGAATCGCCGTCGGGCCCTCGAGGTCGGCGACGCGGCCGGCCCAGCCGCTGGGCAGCGCCAGTCCCGATCCGCCCTGCTGCCACTGCGTCTGCTGGTCGATGTGCGAGAACAGGTTGGGCGGCCTGGCCGCCGCCCCGGCCAGGTAGGCCGCCTTCGTCAGCGGCTGCGCGAGCGTGCCGACGTTGAGCTGCAGCGCGAGCTGGCCCTGGTTCCAGATCGAGGCCAGCGGCGCCAGCGCGCCATGCAGGCCCAGATTCGTCCCGGCCAGCGGCGCCAGCGTCGACGGCTGCAGCGCGAGCCCGCCGGCCGCCGCGTTGCCGCGCGCCGCCGCGTAGGCCGCGTAGCCGGCGCTGTCGGTCGGCACGACGAGGTTGTTGCCGTCGTTGCCGCCGTAGAGGAAGACGCAGACGAGGGCGCGGTAGTCGCTGCCGGCGAGGCCGGCCGCGCGCGCCGAGCCGAGGAAGCCGAGCGAGCCGGCCGCGGCGGCGGCCCCGAGCAGGAATCGGCGCCGGTTGCTCGTCAGTGCCGCCCGGCCGTTCCGAAGGTACGGTGCGCCCCCTTGGGCGGGCCGCGAACGAAGTGAGCTCGGGGGTTTCATGGTTCAGTGCTCCACCAGGTATTCGGGCGCCATCGCGGCGACGAAGAGCGCGGCGCGGACGCGGGCCAGCGGCTTGGCCGCCGGCTGCGACTGCGCGGCCGCGGCCACCGTCGACTGCAGCGCCGGGCTCATCGCGCCGGCGAACAGCACGCGGTTGATCTGCGCCGCCAGGCCCGCCGGGTCGGCGACCAGCCCCTGCCAGGGGCCGAGGTCGATGCGGCTGCCGCTGGCGCCGGCCACGGTCGGGTCGGCGGCGATGCCGTTGGGGCCGAGC
Source organism: Burkholderiales bacterium (assembly GCA_018971105.1). Lineage (GTDB taxonomy): Bacteria > Pseudomonadota > Gammaproteobacteria > Burkholderiales > Burkholderiaceae_C > Rubrivivax. The sequence continues at coordinate 4,313 of JAGWVB010000109.1, read as the reverse complement.
GCCATCGCCAGCGCGCCGCTGAGCACGAACGCGGTGCTCGCGTTGTAGACGCCGAAGGTCGGCCCGAGCAGCCCGGGGTCGTCGGGCAGCGCGTAGTCGGGCGGATAGAAGTTGAACACCGTCGCCGGGCTGAACACCGGTTCGCCCAGCGCCGCGGCCTGCCGCAGCAGCCACACGCCGTCGCTGCGGCCGCCGAGGGCGCGGAACAGGCGCACGAGCTGGACGACCGGCTCGCGCAGCTTGCCGTAGGTCGACGGCGCGGCCGGCGCCGAGGCCTCGGGGTCGAGCAGGATGGCGCGGATCACGCGCTTCATGTCGCCGCGCGGCGCGGCGTCGAAGGCCGCCGTCACCCGCGCGACATAGGCCGGGCTCGGGTTGCTCGTGACGAGCTGCTGGATCAGCTGGCGGCCGATGAAGGGGCCGACGTTGGGATGGTTGAAGATGCTGTCGAGCGCGCCCTCGAGGTCGGCCGCCGGGGTCTGGCCGGCGGGCAGCGTGACGCCGCCGAGCAGCGTCTTGGCCGCCTCGTCGTGCTGCGCGGCGAAGGCGATCATCGGGCTCTCGAAATCGACCGGATCGCCGAAGTGGGCCGTCGCGCCCGGGCGCGGCGGATAGGTCCAGCCGGTGAAGGCGCGCGAATAGCCTTCGACGATGTCCTGGCTGTAGGTCGGCACCGGCAGGCCCTGGCTGTCGCGCTGCGCGCTGCCGTCGGGGTTGAGCATCACGAGCCCGACGCTGAACAGCTGCAGCACCTCGCGGCCGTAGTTCTCGTTGGCCGTCGTGCCGCGCGCCGGGTTGCCCTTGGCGTTGTTGGCCATGTTCAGGTAGTCGCCCATCACCGGGCTCAGGGTGACGTCGCGCAGGATGCGGCGGAAATTCGTGAACGCGTCGGCGAGGAAGATGCGCTCGTAATTCGCCATCGCGTAGGGCTGGTGGATCTGCCGGCCCGAGGCGACGAGGATCTCGCTCAACGCCAGCGCGACGCGCTGGCGCAGCTGATCGGGATTGCCGAGCGCGTTCTCGAAGAACTGGCGCTGCAGCGGAAAGATCGAGTAGTTGTCGCGCCGGCAGGTCGGCGCCGACCCCGCGGGGCAGCCGAGCTTCGGATTCGGGTTCACATAGGTGTAGCCGGCGTAGTCCGAATCCGCGCGCGTGAATTGCTGCGCCAGCCAGTCGGCGCGGGACGAGGCCATCGCCGCCGCCACCGTCGCGTCGGTGGGGCCGAAACTGGCCTCGTCGAGGAAGCGGCGCGCCTCGGATTCGGTCATCGCCGCCTGCGCCGCGCCCGCCGCGGCGAGGGCGCACAGGGCCAGGATGGGCCAGCGTCTGGATCGCGATTTCATCGTGGGACTCTCCATCGGCCCGGTGCCGGGGTCGCGGCCGGCGCGGCGACCGGAACGCGCCGCACCGTCCTTCTCGAAGCCGATCCTGCCGGCTCGCGCTGTCGGCGCGCTGAGCCGAATCTGTCGGCTAGCTGACGCCGCCGGGGCCTATTGGCCGATCCGGTGGCTGACGCGGTTCTCCTGCGCATTCAGCACGTTCTGCTCGGCCTTGGTGATGCGGCCGCCGTCCTGCGACGCCATCGCGCGCTCCTCCTGGCGGATCTGGCGATCGGCGCGGTGCAGGTGCGCGGCCTGTGCCCGGCTCAGCGAGCCTTCGGCGACTTCATGATGGATGCGCCGGTTCTGCAACGCCAGGCGGTGGTTGACTTCGGCCCGCAGCGGGTGCGCGTGGGCCCAGCCGGCGTGGACCGGCGCGGCCTGGGCGTAGCGGGCGCCGGTGAGGGCGACGAGCAGGCCGGCGATGACGAGGGCGGCAGGGGCGATGCGGGGCATGGGAATTTCTCCTTGGAAGCGGGTTGATCGGGATCGCGGGCCTGCGGGTGGATTCCCGAGGCTGGGCGCCAGTGTCGCGAGGGGCGCTGTCGAATCGCTGATCGCGGGCTGACAGGCGGCTGACGCGGGCGCCGGCCGCGGGCGCAGCGCTTATGCTTCGCAGGCGGCGCGCATGCAGGCCCTGCATGCGGGCCGTCAGAGCAAGGAGCCGAATTGAAACTGCTGCTCGTCGAGGACGATCCGGCGCTGGCCAACAGCACGACGCGGGCCCTGCAATCGCAGGGCTGGACGGTGGACTGGACGACGCGCGGCGAACCGGTGCCGCAATCGCTCAGGCAGGACGCCTACGACGTCGTCGTGCTCGACATCGGCCTGGCCGGCATCGACGGCTTCGAGACCCTGCGCCGGGTGCGCGCGCAGGGCACGACGACGCCGGTGCTGATGCTGACGGCGCGCGATGCCGTCGAGGACCGCGTGCGCGGCCTCGAGGGCGGCGCCGACGACTATCTCGTCAAGCCCTTCGCGCTCGCCGAACTCGTCGCCCGCGTGCGCGTGCTCAGCCGCCGCGCGCAGGCCCGCAGCGACGACGCGCTGACGCTGGGCGAACTGCGCATGGACCTGGCGGCGCGGCGCGTCTTCGTCGGCGACAAGGCGCTCGAGATCTCGGCACGCGAGTGGTCGGTGCTCGAATTCCTGCTCGCGCGCGTCGGCAAGGTGGTGGCCAAGGAGCAGATCCTGCAGGCCATCGCCGGCTGGGACGAAAGCCTCTCGGGCAACGCGATCGAGGTCTACGTCTCGCGCCTGCGCGCCAAGCTCGAGCCGGCCGGCCTGCGCATCCGCACCGTGCGCGGCTTCGGCTACCTGCTGGAGACGGCCGACGCCGCGCCCTGAGCGCGGCCCCGGCGACGGCGCGCCCGCCCCGACCCCGATGCGAGCCACCGGCCCCAGCCTGCGCCGCACCCTGCTGCTGTGGCTGCTGTGGCCGCTGCTGCTGATCGCGCCCGCCGCCGCGGCGCTGCAGTACGGGCTCATCCTGCGGCCGGCGCTGCAGGTCTTCGACGGCGTCATCGCCGACGCCGTGATCTCGATCGCGAACTTCGTGCACATGTCGCCTGCCGGCGTCGAGTTCTCGATGAGCGCGCAGACCGAGCGCTCGATCCGCACGGCGCAGGCCGAGACCCTGTTCTACGCCGTCAGCGGCCCGCGCGGCGAGCTCATCGCCGGCGACCCGCCGCTGGCCGCGCCGCCGCTGCGCCTGGCCGCCGACGAATGGCGCTTCTACGACGCCGAGGTCTTCGGCCAGGAGGTGCGCGTGGGCGCGCGCGGCGTGCCCTGCGGCGACGCGCTGTGCCAGGTGCGCGTGGCCGAGACGCGCGGCACGCGCGACCGGCTGCGCAACGAGATGCTGGTGGCGATCGGCGCCAGCCTGCTGCTGTTCGCCGCCGCGACCGCGGTCGCGGTGCTCGTCGCCACCGCGCGCGGCCTGCGGCCGCTGCGCCGCCTGGGCCGGCAGATGGGGGCGCGCTCGCTCGACGACCTGCGCCCGGTGCAGGCCGACGACGTGCCGGCCGAGGTGCGGCCCATCGTCGACGAGTTGAACCACCTGCTCCAGCGCGTGCACGCCGGATCGGCGGCGCAGCAGGCCTTCCTGGCCGACGCCGCGCACCAGCTGCGCACGCCGCTGGCGACGCTGCGCACCGAGGCCGAACTCGCGCTGCTGCAGCCGCATCCGCCGGCGCTCGACGCGACGCTGGCGCGCATCGACGCCGCGGCCGCGCGCGCGGCGCGGCTGGCTTCGCAGCTGCTGACGCTGGCGCGCAGCGACGCCACCGCGCGCGCCGCGATCGCGCCCGAGCCGCTGGACCTGAAGGCGCTGGCCGCGGCGCTCGCCGACGAATGGGTGCCGCGCGCGGTCGAGGCCGGCATCGACCTCGGTTTCGACCTCCAGGCCGCGCCGCTCGTGGGCCTGCCCTTCCTGCTGCGCGAGCTGCTCGAGAACCTGCTGCACAACGCCCTGACCTACGCCGGACGCGGCGCCCAGGTCACCGTGCGCACCGGCTTCGCCGGCGCGCTGCCGATGCTCGAGGTCGAGGACGACGGGCCCGGCATCGCCGCGGCCGACCGGCCGCGCCTGCTCGAGCGCTTCCAGCGCGGCGACCCCGGCGCCGGCAGCGGCAGCGGGCTCGGGCTGGCGATCGTCGCCGACATCGCCGCCGCCCATGGCGCGCATTTGCGGCTCGAGGACGGCGCGGCGGGCCGGGGCCTGCGCGTGCGCGTCGAATTCGCGCCCGCCGCCGCGTCATGACAGCCCGGCGTCAGCCTGGCTTCAAGCCGGTGTCGGGCACGCCACGGATACTCGCGCCGAGGGCGCGCCGCGCCGCCCGCCGCCGCACCCTGCCGATCGCATGAACCGCCATCCAACGTCCAACGCCGCCGCCTGCCGCGCGCCGCCCGCCGGCGCGGCCGCGTCGCGGCGTG
>JAGWVB010000108.1 GCA_018971105.1 Burkholderiales bacterium | reverse complement strand
CCGCCGGCCTGTGCGCCGCCCGGCGCCGCGTCGATGAGGCCGGTCCTGGTCCTCGATGTCGTCGGCCTGACACCGGCGCTGCTCGAGCATGCGCCGAACCTGAAGGCGCTGGCCGCGCGCGGCGCGATGCGGCCGCTGACGACGGTGTTGCCCGCCGTGACGACGACGGTGCAGTCCACCCTGCTCACCGGGCTGCTGCCGCGCGAGCATGGCATCGTCGGCAACGGCTGGTATTTCCGCGAGTTGTCGGAGATATGGCTCTGGCGCCAGTCGAACCGGCTCGTCGGCGGCGAGAAGGTCTGGGAGGCGGCAAGGAGGCGCGACCCCTCGTTCACCTGCGCCCAGCTCTTCTGGTGGTACAACATGTACGCCGAGGTCGACTACGCGGTGACGCCGCGGCCGATGTACCTGGCCGACGGCCGCAAGCTGCCCGACATCCACACCCACCCGGCGGCCCTGCGCGAGGAATTGCAGGACTCGCTCGGCGACTTCCCGCTCTTTCGCTTCTGGGGGCCGGGCGCCGACCTCGTCTCCAGCCGCTGGATCGCGGCGAGCGCGCTGCAGCTGCTGCAGCGCCAGCGGCCGACGCTGACCCTGGTCTACCTGCCGCACCTGGATTACGACCTGCAGCGCTTCGGCCCGAAGCACGCGGGCATACCGGCCCAGGTCGCGGCCGTCGACGCGCTGTGCGCGCCGCTCATCGAGGCCGCCGAGCGCGCCGGCGGCCAGGTCGTCGCGCTCTCGGAGTACGGCATCACCGAGGTCTCGCAGCCGGTGCATGTCAACCGCGCGCTGCGCCGCGCGGGCTGGTTGAAGGTGCGGCTGGAACGCGGGCTCGAGCAGCTCGACGCCGGGGCCTCGGACGCCTTCGCCGTCGCCGATCACCAGATCGCCCATGTCTACGTGCGCCGGCCCGAGCTCGTGGCCGAGGTCGCGGCCTGCCTGCGCGGGCTGCCAGGGGTCGAGACCGTGCTCGACGCGCCGGGCCGGCACGCGGTGGGGCTCGATCACGCGCGCGCCGGCGAACTCGTCGCGGTGGCGCGTGCCGACAGCTGGTTCACCTACTACCATTTCCTCGACGATGCGCGGGCGCCCGATTTCGCGCGCACGGTCGAGATCCATCGCAAGCCCGGCTACGACCCGGTCGAGCTGTTCATCGATCCGCACATCCGCTTCCCGAAGCTGGCCGTGGCGACGCGGCTGGCGCGCAAGGCGATCGGCATGCGCTACCTGATGGACGTGATCGGGCTCGACGCGGGCATCGTGCGCGGCTCGCACGGCCGGCCCACCGACGACCCGCGCGACGGGCCGCTGTTCATCACCGGCACGCCCGGCCTGCTCGGCGACGGGCCGGTGCCGGCGACCGCGGTGAAGCAGCTGCTGCTCGATCATCTGTTCCCGGGAGCCGCGCATGAGTCGCCCTGAAGCGCTGCTGCAGCGCGCGCTCGAGCCCCGCATCGACGCCGCCGGCGCGGCCTGGCTGCGCGAGTCGGTGGCCGCCGTCGCCGGCGACACGGGCGACCGCCAGCTCTACCGCGCCGTCAGCCTGGTCGCGCGCAAGCTCGGCAAGGCGCCGCTGGCGCCCGACGCCGCGACGCTGGCGCAGGCGGCCGCGCTGCGCCCGGGCTGGGATCCTTCACGCTGGAGCGTCGACCAGGCGGCGCGCGTGCAGCTGCTGCTGGCCGCCGGCGGCGACGCCGACACCTTCGAGCGCCGGCTCGACCAGCTCTGCGCGACGGCCGATCTCGACGAGCTGGTCGCGTTCTACGCCGGCCTGCCGCTCTACCCCGACCCGCCGCGCCACCGCCGGCGCGCCGCCGAGGGCGTGCGCACGAACATGCGTTCGGTGTTCGAGGCCGTCGCGCACCGCAACCCCTACCCGGCCGAGCAGCTCGACGACGACGCCTGGAACCAGATGGTGCTGAAGGCGCTGTTCGTCGCCAGCCCGCTGCACCCCATCGTCGGCCTCGACCGGCGCGCCAACGCGACGCTGGCGCGCATGCTCGGCGACTACGCGCACGAGCGCTGGTCGGCCGGACGCACGATCAGCCCCGAACTCTGGCGCTGCGTCGGCCCGTTCGCCACGGGCGCGCTGCTCGCCGACCTCGCCCGCGTGCTCGACACCGGCGCGCCGGCCGAGCGCGCCGCCGCCGTGCTCGCGCTGCGCGCCGCCGGCACCGCCGAGGCCCAGGTCCTGCTCGACCGCCATGCGGCTATCCGCGACAGCGTCGCGGCACGCGGCGTCGACTGGGTCTCGGTCGTCGATTTCCACTGACGCAACGGGAGCAAGCCATGCGCTTCATCGACCCCCATGTCCACATGTCCTCGCGCACGACCGACGACTACGAGCGCATGAAGGCCGCCGGCGTCGTCGCCGTCATCGAGCCCGCGTTCTGGCTCGGCCAGCCGCGCACCAACGTCGGCAGCTACATCGACTACCTCTCGACGATCGTCGGCTGGGAGCGCTTCCGCGCCGCGCAGTTCGGCATCCGCCATTACTGCACCATCGGCCTCAACAGCAAGGAGGCGAACAACGAGGCGCTGGCCGAGGCGGTGATGGACATCCTGCCGCGCTACCTCTCGAAGGAGGGCGTGGTGGCCGTCGGCGAGATCGGCTACGACGACGGCTCGGCGCTCGAGGACCGCTATTACCGCGCCCAGCTGCAATTGGCGCGCGAGTTCGAGATGCTGGTGATGGTGCACACGCCGCACCGCGACAAGAAGGCGGGGACGCTGCGCAGCATGGAGGTCGCGCTCGAGATGGGCCTGGCGCCGCAGCATGTCGTCATCGACCACAACAACGAGGAGACCGTGCGCGACGTGCTCGACCGCGGCTTCTGGGCCGGTTTCACGCTGTACCCGAACACGAAGATGGGCAGCGAGCGCATGGTCGAGATCGTGCGGCAATACGGCTCGGAGCGCATCTTCATCGACTCGAGCGCCGACTGGGGCGTTTCCGACGCGCTGGCGGTGCCGAAGACGGCGCGGCTGATGCTCGAGCGCGGCATCGCCCGCAGGGACGTCGAGGCCACCTGCTACGGCAACGCGCTGGCCGCCTATGCGCAGAGCGGACAGATCGCCGAGTCGCATTGGCTCGCGCCCGAGGCCGTCGACCAGCGCATGCTGTTCGAGGGCAACACCGTGCTGCGCGGGCAGGCGCCGCGCGTCGACGACGGGGAACTGCCGGTCATCCCCGAGTCGGTCGACGCGCTCGCCTTCAAGTAATCGAAGAAATCCCAGGGAGCCGCCGTGAGCGCCGTCATCTCCAGCCTGCATCCCCGTGCGGATGAACGATCGGCGGTCTATCTGCAGTCGTTCGCCGTGCCCTACGAGTACCCGGTGTATTTCACCGAGCACCTGTTCGCGATCGACAACCCGGTGTTCCGCGAGACGCTGACGCGGCGCGAGCCGAACCGGCGCCACCGCTTCGTCGTCTTCATCGACGCCAACGTCGCGGCCTCGTTTCCGGCGCTGGCGCACGAGATCGCCGGCTACGCCGGCCACCATGGCGACGCGATGGAGCTGATCGCGCTGCCCGAGACCGTGGCCGGCGGCGAGCCGGTGAAGAACGACCCGGCGCTGGTGACGCGGCTGCAGCAGCGCCTCGTCGACCTCGGCGTCGACCGCCACGCCTACGTCGTCGGCATCGGCGGCGGCGCCTTCCTCGACCTCGTCGGCTATGTCGCGGCGACGACGCACCGCGGCATCCGCCATGTGCGCGTGCCGACGACGGTGCTGGCGCAGAACGATTCGGGCGTCGGCGTGAAGAACGGCGTCAATGCCTTCGGCGTGAAGAACCTGCTCGGCTGCTTCGCGCCGCCGTTCGCCGTGCTCAACGATGCCGATTTCCTGCGCACGCTGCAGCCGCGCGACAAGATCGCCGGCATCGCCGAGGCGGTGAAGGTGGCGCTGATCCGCGACCGCATCTTCTTCGAATGGATCGAGGCCAGCGCCGACGCGCTCAAGGCCTGCGAGCCGGCGGCGATGAACCGCATGATCCGGCGCTGCGCCGAACTCCACATGCGCCAGATCGGCAAGGGCGGCGACCCCTTCGAGACCGGCAGCGCGCGGCCGCTGGACTACGGCCATTGGTCGGCGCACAAGCTCGAGGCGCTGACCGTGCACGAACTGCGCCACGGCGAGGCGGTGGCGATCGGTCTCGCGCTGGACACGCGCTACTCGGTGCAGATCGGCATGCTCGCGCGCGGCGCCGAGGAGCGCGTGCACATGCTGCTCAAGCGCATCGGCTTCCACCTCTGGCACCCGGCGCTCGAATCGCGCGATGCGGCCGGGCGCTGGCTGCTGCTGCGGGGGCTCGAGGAATTCCGCGAGCATCTCGGCGGCGACCTCACGGTGACGCTGCTGCGCGACATCGGCGTCGGCGAGGAGGTGCACCAGATGGACAGCGCCGAGATCCTGCGCGCGCTCGTCTGGCTGCGCCAGCGGGAGCTCGGCAGGTGAACCTGGACGGCGGCGTCCACCTCACGTATTGCAGCAACATCCACCCGGGCGAGTCCTGGGCCGAGGTGCGGGCCAACCTCGCGGCCCATGTCGCCGCCGTGCACGCGCGCGTCGCGCCGGAGCAGCCCTTCGGCATCGGCCTGCGGTTGTCGGCGCGCGCCGCCGACGAACTCGCCGAGCCGGCCGCGCTGGCCGAGTTCAAGGATTTCCTGGCCTGGAGCCGGATGTACGTCTACACGGTCAACGGCTTTCCGCATGGCCGCTTCCATGGCACGCGCGTCAAGAGCGATGTCTACCAGCCCGACTGGCGCGATGCGGAGCGGCTGCGCTACACGAACCGCCTCGCCGACCTGCTGGCCGAGCTGCTGCCCGACGGCGTCGACGGCAGCATCAGCACCGTGCCCGGCGCCTACAAGGCGGCGCTGGCCGGGCGCGCCGATGTCGACGCGATGGTCGGGCATCTGCTGCGCCATGTCGCGCACCTCGTGGCACTGCGCGAGCGCACGGGGCGGGTGATCGCGCTCGCGCTCGAGCCCGAACCCGATTGCTGGCTCGAGACCGTCGCCGAGGTCGTCGCATGCTTCGGCAGCGAGCTGCACGGCGCGGCCGCGGCGCGGCAGCTGGCCGAACTCGCCGGCATCGGCGTCGACGCCGCGGCGCGCGCGCTGCGCGAGCATCTCGGGCTGTGCCTGGACCTGTGCCATGCGGCGGTCGAATACGAGGACGCGGCGGGCTGCATAGGGCGGCTGCGCGCTGCCGGCGTGTCCGTCTTCAAGGTGCAGATCAGCGCCGGCCTGAGGCTGCCGACGCTCGACGAGGCGGCGCTGACGGCGCTGGCGCGCTTCGATGATCCGGTCTACCTGCACCAGGTCGTCGAGCGCGGAAACGGTGGCTCGAAGCTCCTGAGTCGTTTTCCCGACCTGCCGCAGGCGCGTGCCGCCCTCGCACAAGCCCCGGCGGCCGATCGCGAATGGCGCGTCCATTTCCACGTGCCGATCTTCCTCGACCGCATCGAGCCCTTCGCGTCGACGCAGGACTTCGTGCGCGAGGTGCTGGCGATCCAGCGCCGGCAGCCGGTCTCGCGGCACCTCGAGGTCGAGACCTACACCTGGGACGTGCTGCCCGAGCCCTGGCGCAGCGGCAGCGTCGACGAGGCCATCGCGCGCGAGCTGGCCTGGGTGCGCGCGGAGCTGGCGGCGTGAACCTGAGCCTGGCGCTGCGGCTGGGGCGGATCTCGAATCTGCCGACGGTGTGGACGAACGTCCTCGTCGGCGCGCTGCTCGCCGGCGCCGGACTGGCCGATGCGCGGCTGGCCTGGCTGCTGCCGGCGCTGTCGCTGTACTACGTCGGCGGCATGTTCCTCAACGATGCCTACGACCGCGAGTTCGACGCCGCGCACCGGCCCGAGCGGCCGATACCCGCGGGCCTGGTCTCGGCGCGGCAGGTATTCGGCTGGGGCTACGCGATGCTCGGTGTCGGCCTGGCCGCGGTCGCATGCGCCAGCCGCGGCGCCGACGGCCTGCCGGCCTGGCGCGCCTGCGCCGCCGGCCTGGCGCTGGCGGCGGCCATCGTCGCCTACGACCTGCACCACAAGGCCTTCGCGCTCAGCCCGCTCGTCATGGGCCTGTGCCGCGTCTTCGTCGTCGTCACGGCGGCGGCCGTCGTCGCGCCGACGCTGCCCGCACCCGTGCTGCTGGCCGCCGGCGCGCTGCTGTGCCACCTGATCGGCCTGACCTACATCGCCAAGCAGGAACACCTGGACCGCCTCGGCAGCCTCTGGCCGCTGGCCTTCCTGGCCGTGCCGCTGCTCTACGGCCTGTGGCTGGCGCAGACCGATGGCGCCAGCCGACTGACCTGGCTGGCCTGGGCTTGCTACGTCGCAACGCTGACGTTCGCATTGGCAAGGCTGCGTCGGCGCTGGCCCGGCGACGTGCCGCGCGCCGTTGTGACGCTGATCGCCGGCATGTCGCTGCTCGACGCCGTCCTGCTCGCCGGCGCCGGCCGGCCGCTGGCCGCGATGCTGGCCATCGCGGCGTTCGCGCTCACCTTGTTCCTGCAACGCTGGATCTCGGGCACATGAACACGAGAATCGCCGCCGCCAACCCAGCCGCGCCGCCGGCCGTCGAACGCTGGCAGGGGTTGTGGCTGGTCGTGCCGCCGGTGCTGGTGCTGATGGCGGTGTCGGCGATGATCCGCAGCCAGGTCTCGGGCGTGCTCGTCGCCTCGCTGCGCGGCGCCGCGGCGCTGCTCGCGCTGGGCTACCTCGCGCTGGCGCTGCGGGCGCATGCGCGCGGCCGCGCGCTCGAGACCAGCTTCGTCGTCGTGCGCACGCATTACGTGCAGGCAATCCTGCTGTCGTCGCTGCACCTCTACTGGGCCACGGCCTGGGCCTTCGAGCGGGGGCAGTTTCCGCTGATCGCGGCGCAGATCGCCTTCGCCTACGGCTGCACGCTGCTGCTGGGCTGGGCCCGGCGCGGCCATTGCGAGGTCGGCTTCGGACCGATCCCGATCATCCTGAGCACGAACTTCTTCATGTGCTTCAAGGACGAATGGTTCTTCCTGCAGTTCGCGATGATCGCCTTCGGGCTCGCGGCCAAGGAATTCATACGCTGGAAGCGCGACGGCCGCTCGATCCATGTCTTCAACCCGTCGGCGTTCTCGCTGTTCGTGTTCTCGCTCGCGCTGCTCGCCGGCGGGCAGACGAACATCACCTGGGCGCCGCAGATCGCCACCGAACTGATCCGGCCGCCGCACATCTACTTCGTGATCTTCGCCGTCGGCCTCGTCGTGCAATACCTGTTCGAGGTCACGCTCGTGACGCTGGCCGCCGGGCTCGCGCTGGCGCTGCTGGGACTGGCCTACACCGCCGCCACCGGGATCTACTGGTTCATGGATTCGGGCATTCCCATCGCCGTCTTCCTCGGCATCCATCTGCTGATCACCGACCCGGCGACCTCGCCGCGCGACAACCTCGGGCGCTTCGTCTTCGGCGCGCTCTACGGCACCAGCGCCTTCGTGCTCTACGGTGTGCTCGAGCACCTCGGCCAGCCGCGCTTCTACGACAAGCTGCTGTGCGTGCCGCTGCTCAACCTGCTGGTGCCGCTGATCGAGGGCTGGGCGCGCCGCGTGCCCGTTGCCGCGTTCGCGCCATTCGCCCCATTCGCCCCATTCGCCGCGCACACCCCGCGGCAGCGCAACCTCGTCTTCATGGGCCTGTGGCTGCTGCTGTTCGGGACGATGGTCGGCACGCACACGCTGGGTCCCGACCATCCCGGCCTGGCGACCTCGTTCTGGGAGCACGCCTGCGATGCGCATCTGCACAACGGCTGCCGAAACCTGCGCGCGATCCACCGCGACGACTGCGCCGACGGCAGCGCCGACGCCTGCCTCGCCGTTGTCGACGACATCCGGCGCCGCGGCGCCGACCCCGGCCAGCCGCAGCTGGCGACCTACGCACTGGCGCGCGCCTGCGACCTCGGGCGCGCCGACATCTGCCCGCAATTCGCCCAGGCGCTGGCCGCCGACGGCGGCCGCGCGATCGCGGCGCGCTGCGGCGCCCGCGACGCCGAGGCCTGCTACCTCCTGGGCTCGGCCCACATGATGGGCTACGGTGTGGCATCCGACCATGCCGCCGGCTTCCGCTACTTCGCGCAGTCCTGCGATCTCGGGCTGCCCAAGGGCTGCGGCGTCACGGCGCAGACCTACCTCTACGGCGTCGGCACGCCGCGCGACGTGACGCGCGGACTGGCCGCCGACGACCGCGCCTGCGCCGGCGGCCAAGTGGCGGCCTGCATGGAACTCGGCCAGTTCCTCGTCACCGGCAGCGGCGACGTGCCGCGCGATGAACGCCGCGGGCTCTCGCTGTTTGCGCGGGCCTGCCATTTCGGCCTCGAGCAGGCCTGCCGTGCCGACTGAAGAGCCGATGATGGCCCCACCCGCGATCGATCCGAACGCCTGCAAGGCCGAGCCTGGCGCGCTGCGGCCGGTGATCGACCGCAACCGTTGCGAAGGCAAGGCCGGCTGCGTCGCCGTCTGCCCCTACGGCATCTTCGCGATCGGCACCCTGCCGGCCGACCAACGCGCGGGCCTGAACTGGAAGGGCCGCCTCAAGGGCTTCGCGCACGGCTGGCAGCAGGCGCTGCTGCTCGACGTCGACGCCTGCCGCGCCTGCGCGCTGTGCGTCGCGGCCTGCCCCGAGCACGCGATCCGGCTCGAGAGGCGCAGGCCGGGCCCTCAGGACCAGTAGACGACGGCGTCGCCCGCCTTGTCGAGGGCGAGGAAGCCGCCCAGCGTGATGCGCGGCCGCGGTCCCTCGACCTTCGCCACGCTGTGCAGGCAGCGGCCGGCGGCAAGCAGGAACAGGTCGCCGACGTCGCAATCGACGCGGCGGCGGTCGTAGCGGGCCTCGATCGCCGCGGCGTCCCACTGGAAGCCGTTGGGCAGCTTGGGCGCATCGGGTGTCGTCGGCGTGACGCCGTAGACGTCGAGCCCGCCCCCCGATTCGGCCCGCTGCAGCGTGAAGACATAGCTCACCAGCGTGCGCCGATCCAGCATCGGACCGAGTTCCCGGTACAGCGCCAGGTCGTAGTGGTAGTCGTGGTGGATCGCGATCGCCGTGCCGGGCGCCATCCGCCGCAGCGTGCAGGGAGCGTAGGCCCGCCCGTCGGCGCTGCGCGCCAGCCGCACCGGCCGGCCGCCGGCGAACCGCGCCAGCGTGCGCTCGATGCGGCCGACGAGGTCGAACCCGGGGCCGAACAGGCGTTCCAGATCGCCTTCGTGGCGCTGCGCGCTGTCGAGATAGGCCTCGAGCGTCACGCCGCGCGGCGCGCTGTAGGTCGGCGTCGCCGGCGCGTCGGCGCCGAGCAGTTGCACATCCTGGACCGGCATCGAGCTGTTCGGGCGCGCCCATTGCGCGGCCGGCGCCAGCGCATCGAGGCGGGACGTGATCGCGCCGATGGCGGCCGGGTCCATTGCCCGCTGCACCTTCAGCACATCGAGTTCGTCGGCGTAGATCTCGTCGAGCGCCCGCGCCGCCGCAGCCTCGGGCGCGATCTCCGCGCCGCGTACGCGACGCCCGGCCCGTTCATTGGATATCGCGTTCATCGTTCCACTCCCGACGGTTTCGACAAGACTTTGGACTAGAACTGTATCGCATAGGGCGATCGGCCCGGAGCCCGTGATCGAGGGGCCTCGCATTGGCATGGCTTGCGATCCCGAATTAGCGTGGCGACTGGGACCACAGCTCCGTGCCGACGCCGGCGCCATTGCGACAGATCGAATTCGCCAATCGGTGATCGCCATCCCGGCAAACAGGCCGAGGCTTGTGAATTCGCCAGGAAACGCACCGACGCCATCAACAAGGCGCATGGCGTGAATACCGAATCGCTCCTGCGCTGCGGTGGACCGGTCGACGAATCGTCGGCCTGACCCGGCGCGCCAGCGTCACGGAAATCGAGGCCGTCAAGCGCAAGATCATCGCGGCGACGCAGCAGGGCGGAATCCCCACCGCGCCGGACCATCTCTGTGTCCGCATCCTGCGCGTCGCCGGTCGCCGCGATCGTCGCGATCGCCGTGCACATCGTCGATCCCATCCATGAACGGCGTGCGATTCCGATTTCCATCGCAATCCATTCTTCGGTCTAACAATCCTTTCGAAGTGTATTGAAGGCATTCGCATCATCGAATAGATCCATTCGTTCATTCGCGAGACATTTTGCTAAAGCGCTTGGCCTTTAGGGCGATAAGGATGATGTGGCGCTCGAGTCATCACGCCGGCAAAGACAAACTGCCGGATTCGGGTGATCAACTATTCGGAAGACTTGATATGGACTTTCTCACCCGACTGAAGATTGGCCAACGACTCGGCCTGGGATTCACGCTGGTGCTCGTGCTGACCGTCGCCACCGGCTTGTTCGCGCTCAATCGGATCACCCGCGTCCACGGCGCCACGACCGATCTGGCGACGAACTGGCTGGTGGCGATGCGCGCGCTCGGCGAATACCAGTTCCAGCTGACACGCGAACGCCGCGCCGAGGCGCTCTATGTGATGACCGATAGGCCCGAGCAGTACGAAGCCCAGGTCGCTGCGGTCCAGACCTTCAAGCAGGCCGCCGCCCGGGCCTGGAAGCGCTACGCCGACACCGTGACCGCGGGCGAGGAGCAGAAGCTCGCCAAGGACGTCCAGCAGGCGCAGCGGCGCTACGACGCCTCGCTGGCACAGGTGCTGGCGATACCGCATGCGCAGGTCGGCTTCTTCGCGGCGGCGCGCGCGAAGTACGTCGACGTCTCCCGCATCGATTTCGACGCCCTCGCCGCCGCCGTGACGGCGGACATCGCGTTCCAGAGCCGCGGCGGTGATGCCGCGTACAAGGCATCGCAGGATGCCTACGACCAGGCCCGACTGATGATCTTCGCGCTGCTGATCGGCGCGATCACCATCGGGGCCTCGCTGGCCTGGTTCATCACGCGTTCGATCACGCGGCCGATCGCGCGCGCCGTGCAGGTCGCCGAGACCGTCGCCGCCGGCGACCTGAGCTCCGAGGTGCGCGTCGACGGCGCCGACGAGACCGCCCGGCTGCTGGCCGCGCTCAAGCGCATGAACGACGGCCTCGTGACGATCGTCTCGCAGGTGCTGCGCAGCTCGGACTCGATCGCCACCGGCTCGAACCAGATCGCCTCGGGCAACGCCGACCTGAGCCAGCGCACCGAGGAGCAGGCGAGCAACCTGCAACAGACGGCGGCGTCGATGGAGCAGCTGACGGCCACCGTCAAGCAGAACGCCGACACGGCGCGCCAGGCCACCCAGCTCGCCAACCACGCCTCGAGCGCGGCCGCCGACGGCGGCCGCGTGGTCGGCGAGGTGGTCTCGACGATGCAGGAGATCACCGCATCGTCGCGCCGCATCGCCGACATCATCGGCGTCATCGACGGCATCGCCTTCCAGACCAACATCCTGGCCTTGAACGCCGCCGTCGAGGCCGCCCGTGCCGGCGAGCAGGGGCGCGGCTTCGCGGTCGTCGCCAGCGAGGTGCGGGCGCTGGCCCGGCGCAGCGCCGACGCGGCCAAGCAGATCAAGACGCTGATAGGACACAGCGTCGAGAAGGTCGAGAACGGTTCGCGCCTGGTCGACGAGGCCGGCCAGTCGATCGGCAACATCGTCGCGCAGGTCAGGCGGGTGAGCGACCTCGTCGGCGAGATCAGCGCCGCCAGCGTCGAGCAGAGCACGGGCATCGACCAGATCGGCGGCGCCGTCTCGCAACTCGACCAGGTCACGCAGCAGAACGCGGCGCTGGTCGAGGAGAGCGCGGCGGCGGCCGACAGCCTCAAGCAGCAGGCCGCGCAGCTGGCCGAGGTGGTGTCGGCGTTCCGCGTCTGCGCCTAGGGGCTGAGCGCCGCCGCGTGATGCGCGAAATGATCGTGCAGGAAGCTGGCGATGAAGTAATAGCTGTGGTCGTAGCCGGGCTGCAGGCGCAGCGTCAGCGGATGGCCGACCGCGCGGCAGGCCTCGGCCAGCAGTTCCGGCTTCAATTGCGGCACCAGGAATTCATCGTTCGCGCCCTGGTCCACGAGCAGCGGCAGGCGTTCGCTGGCCGAGCGCACCAGTTCGACCGCGTCCCAGGCCTTCCAGGCGTCGCTTTCGGGCCCGAGATAGGCGGCGAGCGCCTTGCGGCCCCAGGGCACCCGGGTCGGCGCGACGATCGGTGAAAAGGCCGAAACGCTGCGATAGCGCCCCGGGTGACGCAGCGCCGTGACGAGCGCGCCATGGCCGCCCATCGAATGGCCGAAGATGCCGCGCCGATCGCTGGCCGCAAAGCGCTCCTCGACGAGCGCCGGCAGTTCCTCGGCGATGTAATCCTGCATCGCGTAATGCGCGCTCCAGGGCGCCTGCGTCGCGTTCAGGTAGAAGCCGGCGCCCTGCCCGAGGTCGTAGGCCGGATCGTCGGCGACGGCGGCACCGCGCGGGCTCGTGTCCGGCGCGACGACGATTACGCCGTGGCGCTCGGCATGCGCCTGCGCGCCGGCCTTGGTGATGAAGTTCTGCTCGGTGCAGGTCAGCCCCGAGAGCCAGTACAGCACCGGGCAGCGCGTGCCCTGCAGCGCCGCGGCCGGGAGATGGATGCCGAACCGCATCTCGCAGTCCAGCACCCGTGAATGGTGCTTCCACACCTCTTGCCGGCCACCGAAGCTGGCATGCTGTTCGACGCGTTCCATGTCCGCCCTGCCCTTCAGAAATGGACGACCGAGCGGATCGACTGGCCGGCGTGCATGAGCTCGAAGGCCTCGTTGATCTGCGTCAGCGGCATCGTGTGGGTGACGAAGGGCGCGAGCTGGATATCACCCTTCATCGCGTCCTCGACCATGCCGGGCAGTTGCGAGCGGCCCTTGACGCCGCCGAAGGCCGTGCCCTTCCAGGTGCGGCCGGTGACGAGCTGGAACGGCCGCGTCGAGATCTCCTGCCCCGCGCCGGCGACGCCGATGACCACCGACTGGCCCCAGCCGCGATGCGCGCATTCGAGCGCCGCGCGCATCACGTGGACGTTGCCGATGCATTCGAAGGAATGGTCGACGCCCCAGCCCGTCATCTCGACGATGACCTGCTGGATCGGCTTCTCGTGGTCCTTCGGGTTCACGCAATCGGTGGCGCCGAAGGTGCGCGCGAGGTCGAACTTGCCCGGATTCATGTCGATGGCGATGATGCGGCCGGCCTGCGCCAGCTTCGCGCCCTGGATCACCGCCAGGCCGATGCCGCCGAGCCCGAACACCGCGACGCTGTCCCCCGGTTGCACCTTGGCCGTGTTCTTCACCGCACCGAGGCCGGTCGTGACGCCGCAGCCCAGCAGGCAGACCTGCTCGGGGTTCGCGGCCGGGTTGATCCTGGCCAGCGAGACCTCGGCGACGACGGTGTATTCGCTGAAGGTCGAGCAGCCCATGTAGTGGAACAGCGGCCGGCCCTGGTACGAGAAGCGGCTGCTGCCGTCGGGCATCACGCCCTTGCCCTGGGTGGCGCGAACGGCGACGCAGAGGTTCGTCTTGCCCGACTTGCAGAACAGGCACTCGCCGCATTCGGCGGTATAGAGCGGGATCACATGGTCGCCCGGGACGACGCTGGTGACGCCCTCGCCTACCTCCACGACGATGCCCGCGCCCTCGTGGCCGAGGACGACCGGGAACAGCCCCTCGGGGTCGTCGCCCGAAAGCGTGAAGGCATCGGTGTGGCAGACGCCGGTGTGCGTGATGCGGATCAGCACCTCGCCCTGGCGCGGCGGCTCGACATCGATCTCGACGATCTGCAGGGGCTGGCCGGCCTCGAAGGCGACGGCGGCACGGGATTTCATGATGGGGACTCCGATCGGTGGTGGGTCGGGTGGCGACGCTAACACCGCCGCGCCACGACCGAGCCGGGCCCCGGAGGGACCGGGAGCGCCGTCAACCCGGGCACGCGCGGCACAGGCGTGCGTCGCGCTCGCGCGGCGGGCGCCTGGCGTCGCGCCGATCATGCGCAGAACTGCACGCTCGGCCGCACCTAACCTGCAAAGTATGATGGCTGCCAACGCCGCGCGGCCAGGCTACCGTGGCGCTGCCATCCCGGGCTCCGCCACAGGAATCGTATGCAGCAGGACAAGTTTCTCCTCGATGCGCCGGCCGTCAACGTCGTGATGATCTCGGCCACCCATGCGCAGCGCGCGTCGGCCCGCTTCGGCGCCTGGCATCCCGGCGCCGTCGATGCCTCGGCGACGCCGCCTTTCCTGTCCTGCTGCACGACGCTGGACGGCCGGGCCGTGATGGTCGACTCCAAAGGTGCGATCGCGCCGCTCGTCGACCCCGCTGCGCGGCCCGAGGCCGCCCCGGACGCGCCGGTCCGCGCCTGGCAGCGTGAATTCCGCGGTTGGGGCGCCGACCGTGCGGCGCCGGGACCGGCCGCTTGAAGACCTAGCCCGGAAATTTCATCAGTAGCAGGTCGGCAGCCTCGTGGCTAAGCCCGTTGTCATAGGTATCTCACCCCCCATGGCAACCGAGGACTGCCGATGCCAAAGTGTACCGATGAC
>JAGWVB010000107.1 GCA_018971105.1 Burkholderiales bacterium | reverse complement strand
ATTCTCGACGTAAGGGAAACGGCGCGGTGTTACGCATCGGTCGTAATGATGCGCCCCGATCTTTCCAGTAGATACCCAAATAGGCTCACGGGTGAACTTCTGAACGAAGTCTACTCTCACGGCGCACAAGAGGAGGACTACTACACCGCTTGCTACGGTCACTATCGCCTTCGCATGCTCACCTCGAACAAGCGATTCGACGGCAGATATTCAAAGCTTCGTTGGCATATCATGACTGCCGCATCTAAATATTGCGGTGTAAAGTTTAAGGACTTCGGTTGCAAGTCCAGGAACGAAGCTCTATATAATTTATTCGCGTCGAATGATGGAGAATGGTTTGACAGACTTAATCTGTTAATTAAAACCGCGATCCCAGACCCTGAAATTTCGCGCGACCTACTCAAATCGCCACCGCTCACTGGCAGCGTACTCGCGAACGTTGACCGACTACTGACCTGAATGCAATGTTCTGCGGGTGCTGCATGTTGCTGGACCCGATAACATGGGGATTCGCGCTATCTAACGATTTGGCGCGGATTTCCAGTCCCGGTAACGGAATACAATTTCACCATCAACTCGCCAAATGGCCGTGGGTCGAGGCACTTTGCAGCACCATCAGCAGTTCTCCAACGACGAAATCGCCACCCGCCTCGTCCAGCTCAAGCACGATCGGCCGAAACTCCCCTCGATCCGACTCCGGATGCAGCGTAATGCGGCTATACCTCCACCCCCCCATCCCCGTCCGCGACTTTCTCGCTTGAGTACCGCTTGACCGTATAGCGCCCGCCGGTCTCCGGGTCCGCGATGTCGCGGTGCTGAATCACAACGATCTTGCCTTCGCGGCTCCCGCCCGGATTCGCGCGGAACAGGCACCAGGAGCCGTTCGGGATGCGTCGGTTCATCGATTCGCCGATGACTTGCGCGACGAACAGTCCCGGCTGCGGCTTGACCCAGTCGGGCAGCGCCACCCAATCTTCCGCGCCGTCGTCCAGCGCCTGGAAGTCCGAGAACGCGCCGGCCGCGAATCGCAGATCGACGAGCGGAGCCGCCGCAACTCCCGCGGCGCGCTCCTCGGGCGTAACCCGGCGCAAGGGAATGACGTTCGAACGCGGCGCCTCGGCCGCAGAGCGCTCGAAGCCGCTGCCAGCCACGGCACCCTCGCGCTCCTCCGCAGCCTTCGCCTTCAACCGCCCCCGCAGATAGTCCGCCAGCGCCGCATCGGTGCAGTAGACATAGCAGCCCTTCATCCCCCGCGTCATCAGTGTCCGGTAGGTGTTCTTGACGATCATCTCGCCCAGCGCGGTCGCGCCCTCGCGGTCCGCCTTCAGCATCTTCTTGAAGCCCTTGACCGACTGGTCCGATGAAGCCCGCTTCGTCGCGTCGGCGACGACCTGCCCGTCGCGGTACGCCAGATCCGGCCCGATGATGACCCCGACATAGTCCAGCTCCAGCCCCTGGCAGGTGTGGATGCAGCCGACCTGCTCGACCGACCCCGGCGTCACGATCCACAGGCTGCCGTCCTTGTCCAGGTTCCAGCGCCGCCGGTAGTCGAACTGCGGCAACTCGATGTCCCAGGCCTGCGGGTCCTTCTTGCTCGGCCATTTCCAGCAATAGCCGGCGACGACGCGCGATCGGTTGTTGGCGCGGCTCTTCAGTTCCACCAGCGCGTGCATCTCGGCCGGGTCGTCGAAGACGCGGAAGTCGTATTCGGCGGTGTCGAGCACCTCGTTCGCGGTCTCACGTTTCTGCAGCGTGCCGTCCAGCCAGGCCAGGTAGCCGTCGGAGCCGTTGCAGCGGAACTGCGACGACAGCTCCAGCTCGGTCACTTCGGCGTCGAATTCGCGCGCGTGCCGGCGCAGCGCTTCGCTGTGGCCGATGTCGAGCAGCGTCACGCGCTGGTCATCATCGACGAAGAACACGGTGCAGCGCGCCGACTTGATCAGTTCGCGCACCTGGTTGTCGCCCAGGTTGCGGTAAAGGCCGCTCTTTTCGTTCAGCCGGTGCGCCTCGTCGACGATCAGCGTGTCGTAGGTGTCAGCGGCGGCATTGACGAACGCGCCCGATCCGCCGAACAGATTGCTGATCCGCGACTTCTTGAAGCTGCCGGTCAGCCGCGCTTCGTAGACGGCGCGCGGCGCGGCGTTCTTCGAGACATAGCGCGCATTGCGCTTGCGCGCCAGCAGCGCACCCAGCAGGTTGACCGCGATCACCGACTTGCCCGTCCCCGGCCCGCCCTGGACGATGACGACCTGCTTGCGCCGGTGCGCACGCGCGTCGGCCTGGAGAATGGTTTCGTGCGCCAGCTTCTGGTCGTCGATGAGGACGAACTCGGGCTTGCCCTGAAGCAGCCCGACGACGCTGTCGGCCAGCATCTTCGAGGGCTGGATGCGGCCGTTCTCGATCGCATACAGCGCGTGCCGGCGGTCGCCGTGGCGCACATGTTCGCGGATGAAGGCCTGCAGCTTGGCGCGTTCGCGGGCCAGGAACAGCGGCGCCCGCGCGATGTGCTCGCGGTAATGCGGGTGGTCGATCTCTCCGTCGCGCGGGTGGTTGTGCAGGTAGGCGCAGGGCTTCAGGCTCATCGGGCCTTCGCGCACCGCCGTATTGAAGTCCTCCAGATAGGCGGCGTAGGACCAGGCCTGGTACGAAGGGTGCGTGCCTTCGCTCTCGGCGGCCCGGCCGCCGCGGCGCGCCCAGACGATGGCGTCCTTCTCGCTGCGACGCGACTTGGACCATTGCTTGAGCTCGACGATCACGACCTTGGTCCGCGCCGCAGCGTCCTCGCCGGTGATCACGAAGTCGATGCGTTTGGACGACAAGCGGCAGCTGGTATTCGATCGCGACGCCGGCGTCGCCCGGGATCTCCTCGTCCTGCAGCACCTTGGCCATTTCGAGCAGCGAATGCTTCCAGGCGTTGATCTCGGCCGGGCCCACGGCATGGCCGGTCGCGCTGTGGAAATGGCGCGAGACGACGTCCTCGATGTCGTCGCGCAGCGCGTGGTGCAGGAACTGGCTCTTGCTGGCCTGATAGATGATCACCGGGCACCCACGCTCAGCCCGGACCGCGGAGGGTCCGGTCCTTCGCCCAGCACTCACGGCCGCGCAGGCGGCCGTTCGGTCCGGGCTCAGAGTTCATCGTATTTCTTGCTGCTGCCGCGCGCGCGCTCGACCGGGTATTTCAGCGCGTTGAGCTTCAGCTTGGCCTGCGCCGCGGCGATCGGGTCGACGCTTAAAGCGCTGGCGAGCTGGATCAGGTAGAGCAGCACGTCGGCGATCTCAGTCGCGACGGCGTCGCGCTTGTCAGGGCCCAGCGCGCGGCTTTGCTCCTCGGTCATCCACTGGAAATGCTCGAGCAGTTCGCCGGCCTCGACGGTCAGCGCCGAGGCCAGGTTCTTCGGCGAGTGGAAGGGCTGCCAGTCGCGCTCCTGGGCGAATTGCTGGAGCTGCTGGGCGAGGTCGCGCAGGGAGTCGGGCATCGGTGGGCGCTCGGAGCGTGGTGGTCGGGCTGACTGATTTGGCAGCCACAGTATCGGTCACGCCGGGCCCGGCCCCGTCACCCTTCTTCCGGGCGTCTTGAAGACGTTCTTCTGGTTCCACGCCAGGTACTCCGGCGCGGGCCGCAGGCCGGCATGCTGCGGCGCGTGGATGGGCCGCCCATGAAACTGCAACTCGCCTTCCATGCCGCGGGCGCCGCTGATCGCATGCTGGCTGAAGACCACGCGATGCTCCGCTGGCTCGAGCGTGAACACCCCCAGGTCGAAGAGCTTGTGGTGCAGCGCGCACAGCGACAGGCCGTTGGGCTCGATGTCGGGCCCGCCGACGTGATGCCACTGGATGTGCGCCGCCTCCAGGCCGGCCGGCAGGGGGCCGATGCGCAGGTCGAAGCCGCAGACGCAGCATCGGAACTCGTAGGCGCGCAACACGCGCTCGCGAAAACCCGGGTCGCGCCGGCGGCGCTCGGCCGTCGCGTACTCGGCGCCTGCCGCGGCGCCCTCTTGAACCTGGTCGGGCACTGAAAGGTCCAGACCCAGCATCGCGGCGATGTCGGCCTGCAGGGTCGACGGGAAGTACGCCTCGAGCATCCTCGTGGCCACGGCCTGCAGCAGGCCGTGGATATGGCGCAGCGCCTCGTCGACGTCGACGGGGAAGCCGGCCTTGATGTGATGGTCTCGCAGTTCGCCCAGGCTCGGCGTCGCGCCCGCGGGACGCTGCAGGATCTCGCGCGGGCCGCTCAGGTCCCAGAGCGCACCCCGCCCGTCGGTCGCCAGATGCCAGAACGGGTAGTGGCGCGACTTGGCCGCGCTGCTCGGCCCGAATTCGACCAGCAACTCCTTCAGCAAGGCCTCGACCTCCGAGAACTCCACCAGACGCGCCTCGCCATGCTGCACGCGGGCCAGGGCCAGCAGGATCAGCAGCGGCTTGTGCGGCGCGTAGACGCCCGCGCGCTGCGCACGGCGGATGTGGTCGAAAGCCTCCAGAACCTCGATGGCGCTCTTCATTCTTCTTCTTCCTTCCGATCGCGCGCGCTCCAGTAGTCGGCCTTGTCTGGCATGACCCAGCGCACGCCGCCGCGCGGGTCGGGTCTGTCGCCGTCGTAGCGCGGGATCAGGTGCAGGTGCAGATGGGCGATGGTCTGGCCGGCCGCCGCGCCGTCGTTGATGCCGATGTTGTAGCCCGCCGGTTTGAACTCGGCTTGCAGCAGCTGCCGCGCCTCGTCCAGCAGCGCGAGCATCGCCTCACGCTCGGCCGCGCTGGCGTCGAAGAACGACGCGACGTGGCGCCGAGGAATGATGAGGCTGTGGCCGGGGCTGACCGGGTAGGCGTCGCGCAGGGCGATGGCTGCCGCATTGCGCAGCCAGACTCGGCCCGGGGGCAGTGAGCAGAACGGGCACGGCGCTGGCGTGTTCATCGCTTGCAGGCAGGCTGGGTTGATTCGGCCGCCTTTTTCGGCCGCAGCCGGTGCTGCAGTATCGGGCACGAAGGCACCGGCTCTTCGCCGTGGGCGCCCGCAGGTTCATGCTCACGTTTCCGATCAGTCACTTCTTCTTGAAGTCGATGATCGAGGAACGAAACTTACCGAGAGGTCACTTTCCAGGTTCACCATGGCCGCATCTGCCCTGAAATTACCGATCGGGAATCTGATCGAGCCGGAGGCGGTGGTTCGCTCCGCGGCCGAGCTGGGCGCAGCCGTCCGCGCCCGGCGCAAGCGACTGGCGCTGAAGCAGCTCGACATCGCCGGCATGGGCAACACCGGCAACCGCTTCATCGTCGACCTCGAGGGCGGCAAACCGACCGTCCAGCTGCAGAAGGTCCTGGATATCCTGGACCTGCTCGGGCTGGAGCTGGTGCTGCGGACCAAGTCCGGCCGGGGGCTTTGATGGCGCCCAGACCCGGCCACCTCGACGTCTAT
The DNA here is from genome assembly GCA_018971105.1 of Burkholderiales bacterium. Classification (GTDB taxonomy): domain Bacteria; phylum Pseudomonadota; class Gammaproteobacteria; order Burkholderiales; family Burkholderiaceae_C; genus Rubrivivax. Next base: position 9,151 of record JAGWVB010000107.1, on the reverse strand, counting down.
TACGGCAGCGAACTCGTGGGCGCGATCCACGACGCCTCGCCGCTGGCATTCGAATATGCGCTGAGCTGGCTGGGTCGTTCGGAACGCATGGCGGTGGCGGCCATCGCGCTGCAGCCGGGCCGCAATGACTCGGCCGCGGTGCAGGCCTTCTTCGAGAACCTGCTGCCCGAAGGCGAGCTGCGCCACTACCTCGCCGAGCAGCGCAAGGCTTCGACCTTGTTTTCCCTGCTGCTCGAGGTGGCCGGCGACACCGCCGGCGGATTCGTGATCGTTGCCGGAGGCCAGCGGCCCGAGCCTCCCAGCTACGAGGCGACGACCTGGGAGTCGCTGGCCGCCGCGCTCGGCAAGCAGTCCGCCGCGGCCGTCGACCTGCGGGTCGGCGGCGCCCGTGTTGCGCTGGCCGGCGCACAGGACAAGGCCGGCATCGCCCTCTTCGACGACGGCCTGCCGCGCTTGCCCAGGGCCACCTCGCCCTCGACCCACATCCTCAAGCCCGACATCAAGCGCCTGGCCAAGGTCTGGCAATCGGCCGCCAACGAGACCCTCGTGATGCGGGCCGCGGCGCATTGCGGCCTGCCGACCGCCGAGGTCTTCTACGAGCCGCATACCGAATCCTGCCTGGTGCGACGCTTCGACCGGCTCGCGCGACCCGACGGCAGCCTGGCCCGGCTGGTCCAGTACGACATGTGCCAGCTTGCCGGAACGGTCTCGGAGCGCAAATACGAGAAGGCAGGCGGCCCGGGGCTCGCGGCTTGCGCCGAACTGATCCGCCGCTACAGCACCCAGCCGGCGGTGGATCTGCGTCACTTCGTCCGGTGGGTCTTGTTCAACCTCTATGCCGGCAACAACGACAGCCATGCCAAGAACCTGTCGATCTACAGCCTGCCCGGCCGGGGCGTGAGGCTCACTCCCTTTTACGACCTGATGTGCACGCGCATCTATCCCGGGCTTGCGCAAGAATTCGCATTTGCAATCGGCGGGGAATACCGCCCAGCGTCGTTGAACGCCAGCCACCTGCTTGCTTTGGCAAGCGAACTCGGGATGCGGCCGCAGTTCATTGCGCAGCAGGCCGCCGAGATGGCTCGCATTTTGCCGGGCGCGATCGAGCAGGCCGTGAATGAGATCAAGCCAGCGCTGTCCCATTCGGCAAAGGTCCTCGCTGATCGACTGCGCCAGTTCGTCCATTCGACGACGAAGAAACTGGCGGCGCGGCTGGAGGGGTAGACTGCGCAGCATCGGTTTGCAGCCGCACGGAACACCGTGTCAAATACCGTCCCGAGGCGTTCCAGGTCGGCGGTTCAAAGATGGTTTCAAAGTCAAGATTTCGTGCAGTAACTGCCGCAGTAACTGGCTTCAGCAGGGTTCCGGACCTATAGCCGCTGTTTATCGATCCATCGAATTGCAATGGCGCCCAGGCCACCCAGTTACCGTTCCTGAGCGTCCCGCAACATCCAAAGAGGCCCTCGAGAAACAACGCTCGAGGGCTTTCCTTTGGGGTCCACCCTTGTGGCGCAGTCATTGCTGCCGTTGCAGACGACTCGTTCGAAGCCGAGGGGTGCGAGCGGTTCGAGGCCACGTGCTGCGCCTGGGTCGACATCGCCCGAGGCCGCGCGCCGGTCCCGGCGCTCGCAGCGCTAGTTCGTGATCAGGAGATTGACCGTTGCCACCTGGGCCGAATCGTAGGTGGACGTCGCCACCAGCGTCACCGGGATCGACGCCGGCAGCAGGTAGGCCGCATAGGTGTCCACCGCGACACTGGATGCGCTCAGGGTGGTGGCCGTGATGTTGGCGCCCGCGTAATTCAACTGGCCATTGCCGCTGACGGCGGCTCCCCCGACGTACATCGTCCAGATGGCGGGCTCGCCGGCGTCGAAGGTCACGGACTGACCGGCGTGGACCGTCAGATTCAGCGCGCCCCCCGAGACGACAGGGGTGTACCCGACGAATTGGCCGGCAACCGTGACGCCGATGACGAAGTTGCCCGCGGAGTCGGCGTAGGCGCCGCCACCGCAGGCACTCAAGGTGCAAGCCGCCGCACAGGCGGCGACCAGCGCGATCCACCGGGTCCGGCGCGCGCGCGCGATCGAAGCCAAGGTGCGGCCTGCGGTCGCGATCTCTCGGATAGGGGTCATGGTGAGCCTTCTTCTTCATTGCGCTGGGCCCTGGACAGGTGAGGCGACGCGCCGGATCGATCCCGATCGCCGCCGTCGGGCCCGTGCTAGTCGTCGTCGCGGTCGCCGCCGCGGTACCCGTCGTACCGATCGTGGCGATGCCATTCGGCGCGACGCCAGGCGCGTTCGCGCTCCCAGGCTTCGCGGGCGTCGTATCCGCGCCAGCCCTGGCGCTCGAACATGACGCGCGGCGGGACCCAGACCGGCGGCCTCGCGTACATCGGCGCCGGCTGCACATAGACCGGTTGCGGCGGCACGTACACCGGCTGCGCCTGGACCCAGACCGGGCCGGCCTGCAGGCCGATCGAGAGGTAGACATCGGGGCGCGCCTGGGCGCCGAGGGCAGCGGCAGCGAGGGTGGCCGCGACGAGAACCTTGGGAAAGTAGCGGATGGTCATGACGGCTCCTGGAGTGGCGATGGGGCCATCTTGCTTGCCCGACCATGAACCGATGCTGAACGAACAAGAGGCTTCGATCAGACCCTGCGCAGCACGATCTCGACGCGAGCGCCGCCCATCTCCGATCGCGACAGCGTCAGCTCGCCGCCGTGGCTCGCCACCAGCTCGTTGACCACCGCCAGGCCGACGCCGTGCCCCGGCACGCGCTCGTCGCCGCGCACATGCAGCTGCAGGATGGCGCGCGTGTCGCCGAAGCCGGGACCGTCGTCGTCGACGCGCAGCTGCAGGCTGTCGCCCTCGCGCCGGGCGCTGACGGCGACCCGCTGGCGCGCCCATTTGCAGGCGTTGTCCATCAGATTGCCGAGCAGCTCGAAGGCGTCGCCCTCGTCGATGCGCCAGGCCAGTGCGGTCGCGCAGTCGAGCGTGAAGGCGAGCCCCTTGTCGGCATGCACCTTGGCCAGCGAATCGCGGATACGCTCCAGCACGGGGCCCAGCGCCAGCGCCGGCACGAACCGCGACGCACCGCCGGCGGCCGCGCGGGCGAGCTGGTGGCCGACGATGTCGTCCATGCGCGCCACCTGCGCGGCCACCGCGTCGGGCAGCTGCGCCGGATCGCCGAGCGCGGTGCGCAGCACGGCCAGCGGCGTCTTCAGGCTGTGCGCGAGGTAGCTCAGCGCCTCGCGATAACGCGTCTGGCGCAGCCGTTCCTGGGCGATGAGGGTGTTGAGGTTGTCGGTGAGCGCCGCCACCTCCTCCGGGTAGCGTCCCTGGACCGTCGCCTGCTCGCCTTGCTCGATGGCGCGGATCTCGCGCGTCGCCTGGCGCAGCGGCGCCAGGCCCCAGCGCAGCAGCACCGTCTGCGACAGCAGCAGCAGCAGCGCGGCGCCGCCCAGCCAGGCCCAGGCGGTGTGCTCGAAGACGGCGATCTCGCGGTCGAACGCCACCTTGTCCTCGAAGACCGAGAGCACCAGCGGTACCGAGGCGGCCTTGCCGGCCCAGCTCACACCGGTGCCGACCGCCAGATAGTCGCGCCCCGCGGCGCGGGCCATTTCGTAGCGCCACTGGCCGGTGCCGACCTGGCGCGGCGGCGGCAGCTCGAGGCCGACCGTCGACGCCGAGCGCCAGGTCTCGTGCCGCGCGACGTTGAAGATGCTTGCATACAGGCCCGAATCGGGCAGCGACAGACGCGGGTCGGGAAGCGCCGCCGGCATGACGAGGGTGCCGTCGGGGTCGACCTCGGCCGCCGCGAGCAGCCCGTAGACGGTGGTCTGCAGGCGGGCGAAATGCGCCGCGCGGACGCTCTCTTCATGGGCGCGCTGCACGGCCCAGCCGGCGCCGGCGAGGAACACGATCAGCATCGCCGCCGCGCCCAGCATCAGGCGCGCGCGCAGCGTATGGCGCCAATTCAGGCGCCACTTCATCCGAGCGTGAACCGATAGCCGCGACCGCGCAGCGTCTCGATCGGCACCAGCGTGCCGTCGGGGTCGAGCTTGCGCCGCAGGCGACCCACCAACACCTCGAGCACGTTGCTGTCGCGGTCTTCGTCGTGCGGGTACAGGTAGTCGGAGAGCTCGGGCTTGCTGACGACGCGTGCGCGCTCGCGCACGAGGTATTCGAGCAGCCGGTACTCGAAGGCCGTGAGCTCGACGGCGGCGCCGCCGAGCCGCACCGCCTGGGCCGAGAAGTCGATGGTGAGCGGACCCAGCGTGAGCAGGTCCGAGCTTGCCTTGAGCGAGCGGCGCAGCAGCGCCTTGACCCGGGCCAGCAGCTCGGGGTACTCGAAGGGCTTGACGAGGTAGTCGTCGGCGCCGGCCTCGAGGCCCAGGACCTTGTCCTGCCAGCTGCCGCGCGCGGTCAGGATCAGGATCGGCATCGTCCGCCCCTCGCCGCGCAGCCGCTGCACGACGGCGATGCCGCCCAGCCGGGGCAGGCCGAGATCGACGATGACGAGATCGACCGGGTACTCCTGGGCCTGGAACAGGCCGTCCTCGCCGTCGGCGGCGGGGTCGACGCGATAGCCGTCGGCCTCGAGCTGCCGCGCCAGGCCGGCCCGCAAGGCCGCATCGTCCTCGATCAGCAGCAGGCGCACGCAGGGCCCTGTCGCTCAGCGCACGACGCGGCCGCTGGCGACGTCGACGACGACGATGCGCACCTCGCCCTGGGCGCTGAGGATCTTCACGCGCCAGACGGGCTTGTGGTCGGCCTCGGCGCGCTCCACCGCGAGCACGCGGCCGCCGGCGACGCGTTGCGCCGCGGCGGCGGCCTCGTCGCGGCTCACGTCGGCCCACGCCGGCAGCGCCGAGGCGACGAGCAGCGCGCACACGAAAGTCTTGAGCAGCGAGTTCATGCCTTTATGGTCGCACAGCCTGCACCGACACGGGCACGAGCGGGTTGCCGGCGAGCCGGACGAAGAAGGCCGAGCGGTTCATTGCGAGCTCCATCGCTTGGGGACGAGCGCATCTTCCAGGGGGCGGGATGAACCGAAGCTGAACGGACGCCGTCGAACCGCGGCGCCGGCTCGATCGCACGTTCGCGCTGGGCGCGCAGCAGGAGCCGGCCGGCAATGGCGAAGAACGGGAATCCCTGCAACTGCAGGATGCACACCGCCTCGCCATGCCGGGTCAGCATGGCGGCAAGGCCGGTGCCGTTGAGCCCTGGCTTCATTGCCCGCAAGGCCTGGAATGGCTCGGCGGCATCCACGCCTGCCACCTTGGTCAGCCCATTCAAGCCCCGCGCCTTCGTGGTCATGCCGCGGACGATGGCGCGCCAGTCGGAGCGCTCGGGCGGGTCGCGCGCGAAGCCGCGATCGCGCTTCAGATGCTCGACCGCGAAGCAACTCAGCTGGCCCAGCGATGAACAGCCGGCACCGAAATCGTCCAGCCCGCCAGCATCGGCATGGCGGGCGTGGAAGTTCCGCTCGAGGCGGCGCGGGAGCCTGATCGGTCCCCCGATCCTCACCCGCCGGCAACCGCATCGCCCTCCAGCTTGAGACCGACCGCCGTGATGCGCGGCCCCTCCATCGCCCGCACGCTCAGGTCGGCATGGCCGATGCGCAGATGGTCGCCGACGACCGGGGGGCGTCCGAGCGCGGTCGCGAGCCATGCGGCGACGGGGCGGTCCGGCTCCGGCGGCACGGGCAGGCCGTAGAAGCCGCAGATGCTGCCGATCGGCGCATTCGCATCGAGCGAGAAATCGCCGAAGACCGCGCGCATTTCGCGTTCGTTGGCGCCCGAGGGCAGGGCAACGCGCAAGCGCCGCGCCACCAGGCCGATCGTCGTGCCCTGCAGCAGCAGCGAGGCCAGCACGACCACGAACGCCACGTTGAACAGCAGCATGGCCCGGGAGACGCCGGCGATGAGCGGAAAGATCGCCAGCACGATGGGCACCGCGCCGCGCAATCCGACCCAGGCGATGAACCAGACCTCGTGGGGCCGGAAGCGAAAAGGCGCCAGGCACAGCCAGACCGCCAACGGGCGCGCGACGAACATCAGCACGCAGGCCACGCCGAGCGCCGGCCAGGCCGTCGTGACCAGTGCCGAAGGCGTCACCAGCAGCCCGAGCAGCAGAAACATGCCGGCCTGGGCGAGCCAGGCGTAGCCGTCCATCGCCGACAGCGCCGCCGGTATCCGCGCCGCGGCCCGCTTGGCCAGGATGAGGCCGAAGAGGTACACGGCCAGGAAACCCGACCCGCCGATCAGTCCGGTGCCGGCGAACACGCCCAGACCGGCCGCGCCGATCATCAACGCGACGATGCCGCCGTCGCCGCCGTCCCCGGGCATGCGGTTCACGAAGGCCGACACCGCGAATCCGCCCAGCACGCCGACGAGTGCACCCCAGCCGAACTGTTGCAGCAGCGACAGCCCGGCGTCGCCCCAATGGCCGCCGCCGGTGCCGGATTCGGCCGCGGTGGCGATGAGCGCCAGCGTCAGGTAGACCGCCATCGGGTCGTTCATGCCGGACTCGATTTCCAGCGTCGCGCTCACGCGCTCGTTGAGCATGACGCCCGAGCGCTCGAGCAGCGCGAACACCGCCGCGGCGTCGGTCGAGCCGACGATCGCGCCCAGCAGCAGGCCCTGCTTCCATTCCAGGTCGAGCAGCCACATCGCCGTCACGCCGGTCACGGCGGCGGTCAGCGCCACGCCGAACGTCGCCAGCAGCAGCGAAGGCTTCAGGCCGGTGCGAAAGCGCGAGAACGATGTGCGCAGTCCGCCGTCCAGCAGGATCACCGCCAGCGCGACGTTGCCGACCCAGAAGCTCAGCGCGAAATCGTCGAAGTGATAGCCGCCCGGGCCATCCTCGCCGGCCAGGGCGCCGGCGACGAGGAACACGAGCAGCAGCGGGAATCCGGCGCGCGTCGAGAACACGCCCAGCGCGAGGCTGAGGAAGAGGACGGCCGCCACGGCCAGCAGAGGCAGGTTGATGAAGTCCACGCGCCGACGGTATGTCGACGGCCGGCGCCTGGCAATCGGGCGAGCGGCGCATCGACGAACGGATCAGGGGGGGGCAAGCCGGCGGCGCGCCGCTGACCGCCTCGACGTCTTCGCGAAGACCTGTTGGATGCGTTCAGGCCAGCTGCTCGCGCAGGAAGGCCACATTGGTGACCAGCCCGGGCAGCAGCCACTGGAACAGCCGCGCCACCGCGATGACCTCGGCCAGCGGCGCGTCCGCAGCCGCGGCTGCGCGCAGCGCCTCGCCGCGCAGCGCCGCCGGGTTGGGCAGCGCGTGCGCGACCCGCTCCAGCACGTCGGCGTGGAGTTCGTCGCAGAGCTGCCGGTAGGCTTCGCTCTGCACCTGCGGCGCCAGTTTCCGCCAGGCGGCGTCGAGATAGCTCGGCCAGCGCGCCAGCGCGCGGTAGTCGGTGTTCACGAAGGGCAGCCCGAGGGTGCGCTGGATGTCGGCGTAGAGCGCGCGCGTCGGCGCGTCGGCATGGTGCGCTTCCATCAGCACCAGCGCGCTCCCGGCTTGCGGTCCGTGGCGGCCGGCGAAAGGCGTGGCGTCGCCCGCGCCGTCGAGCTCGCCGCCCTCGAGCAGCAGGCGGGTGATGCTGGCGATCAGCAGATAGGGCTGGTTGCCATGCGAGAACACCTCGATCAGCGCGCGGATCTGTTGCAGCTCGCGCGGCGCGTAGCCCAGCTCGACCAGCGCCGGCGCCAGGCTTGCCGGTTGCAGCCGCCGCGCGCCTTGCTCGGCCCGGGCACGCAGGGCGGCGCTGTGGGCGACGAACGCGCTGCTGCGCACGATCGGCTCGATCCCCTGCCACAGCGCGCGGAAGAAGCTCGGGTAATGGGCGTAGGCCATCGTCACCACCCCCATCCACGGCACCTGCAGCGCCTGCTTCATCTCGGCGTAGGCCGCCGCGCGCTCGCCGTCGACCCGGTATTCGGCCAGCGGGTGCAGCGCCGGGATCGGCGCGGGCAGCAGGCGGGGCAGCAGCGGGTTCGGCATGGGGGACTCCGGGAGCTCGGCGCCGGGTCGTGCAAGCTCGGCGCCTTTTCTGTACTATTCGTTCCATTATTCATCGCCTCAACCGCCATGTCCAGACCCCGCCGCTTTGAGCACGACGCCGTCGTCGACGCGGCGATGCAGGCGTTCTGGGCCGGCGGCGTGGTCGCCACCAGCGTCGATGATCTGCTGCAGGCCAGCGGCCTGTCGCGCTCGTCGCTCTACGGCAGCTACGGCAACCGCGACGGCCTGCTCGCGGCCGCGGTCGAACGCTACGTCGACGTGCAGATCGCGGCGATCGCCGCGCTGTTCGCACGCCATGGCGACGCCGACGGCTTGCGCCGGATGCTGGCCGACGCCGCAGTCGACAACTTCGACGGCCGCGGCTGCCTGCTGGTGAACGCGATCAATGAATTGCACGAAGGGCACGCCTCGGACGCGGCCGGTGCCCGGGTCGTGCGCGCAGCCTTCGCGCGCCTGGCCGCGGCGCTGCAGCGCGCCATCGCCGACGCCGCGCCGCAGCGCGACGACAGCGCGCAGCGGGGAGCCGCCTTGATGGCGGCGATCGCCGGCCTGCGCACCCTGCAGCGCGCCGGCCTGCCGCTGGCGCTGCGGCGCGACGCGGCCCGGCGCTTCGCCGAGGCCCTGGCGGCGCCGTGACCTCTTCTTTTGTCAATTCGGGAACGATCGTTCCCTTTCCAGCGCATTGCGCGCAACCCGCGCCTGATGGCGCGCATCACCCAGGAGCAGCACCATGACCCCCCCCATCGCCCGACTCGACCTGCCGGCGCAAACCGTGGCCTCGACCGACGGCAAGGCCCGCGAGATGCTCGAGACCTCGCAGCAGCGCCTCGGCTTCGTGCCGAACATGTATGCCAACATGGTCAACTCGCCCGGGATCCTGCAGACCTACCTGCTCGGCTACGAGCTGTTCCGCAACGAGGGCGGCTACACCCCGGTCGAACAGGAGGTCGTGTTCCTCAGCATCAGCCGGTTCAACGGCTGCACCTACTGCATGGCCGCGCACAGCATGATCGGCGACAAGATGTCCAAGGTCCCGGCCGACTCGCTGGCCGCGCTGCGCGAGGGCAAGCCCCTTCCCGACGCCAAGCTGCAGGCGCTGGCCACCTTCTCGACCAT
>JAGWVB010000106.1 GCA_018971105.1 Burkholderiales bacterium | reverse complement strand
TTGGCCAGCTGCACGTTCATCTGCGTGAGCGCCTTCTGCATGTGCTGCACGTCGCGGGCCTGGGACTTCAGTAGCATCCCCCGCTAACCGTTGAATCAACGCGAGGTTCTCATGCTCATCCCACCGGGATTCAATACCGTCTCTCCTTACATCTTTGCGGATCACGCGGATGATCTGCTGAATTTCCTGATTCATGGGCTTGGAGGTATCGAGGTCCTGCGCCACATGAACGGCGACAGGATCGCGAATGCACAGGTGAAGATTGGGACCTCGACCTTGATGGTGAGCGAGGCTTCCACCGAGTTCCCAGCGATGCCGGCCTCATATTACGTTTTCGTCGAGCAGGCCGATGCGGCGATGCGCATGGCGCTTGCTGCCGGCGCGCAGCAAATCATGCCCGTTGCCGACATGCCTTATGGCGATCGCCAGGGCGGCGTTCGAGACGCGCATGGCAATGTCTGGTGGCTGTCCCAGCGCTTGGTGCCGGGTCCGTATTGAACCGGGGCTCGGCAGCAGCATCGGCCCGGCTTCGGATGCGATGATGTCCTTCGCCGGCGCTGCGTGGCCGATCTCGATGCGGCCGTCCGCTTCGTCCTGCGCATTCCGGCTTGCGTTCGATGACGCACAGACCCGCGACCTGCCGCGCCGTAGCGTCGGGGGTGTCCAGGGCTGAATCGGCCCAGCCGATCTCGATGCGGCCGCAGGCCGCCGCCGCTGCATTCCCTACCGACCGGACCCGGTTCGCCGCGTCTGCGGGCCGGCGCGACGCCGGTCCGCGCTGCATTGCAGCTCCCGACCTTCATCAACGACTCGAGGTGAATTCATGAACCAGAACGGAATCGAAGGCGGCCTCACGGACACCGCCGGCGAGTTGCGGGAGCCGACCGGCACGATCGCCGCACGCACCGATCAGGCGGCCGATGGCCGGCGCAAGCCGATCGAGGGCCCGGCCCGGGCCAGGGCGGGCGACATGAAGTCCATGGCCAAGGGCCTCGTGATCGGTGGTGTCGCGGCCGTCGTGCTCGGTGCGGGTGCGGTCACCGGATACCGGGCGATCGCCACCCCGAAGTCGGCCGAGGTCGTGGCCGTCAAGGAAGTCATCGCGAGCATCGTCACGCCTCGGCAGCATTGCGACGAGGTGGCCGTGCGGCACCAGGCGGCGGTGCAGGACCGGAAGCGCTGGGCCGGCAGCCTGATCGGCGGCTTGGCTGGGGGGCTGCTGGGGAACCGGATCGGCGGCGGCAACGGCAAGACCCTGGCCACCGTGGCCGGGGCCGTGGCCGGCGGTTACGCCGGCAACCAGGTGCAAAAGGGCATGCAGGAGCGGGATGCGGTGGTCACGAACGAGCGTCGATGCCGCAACGTCAATGAGAGTTCGCAGCGCGTCGTCGGCTACGACGTCACCTATCGCCTGGCCGGCAAGGAAGGCGTCGTGCGCACCGCGCTCAGGCCGGGGCCGACGCTGCCGGTGCAGGATGGCCAGGTGGTCGTTGTCGCCCCGCCTGCACCGGCGCCGTCCTGACGGCCTTCCTCGAGGCGAGCGGCCGGTCGGCCGGCCTCGGGACCGTGCGATCTGCCGTCCCGGCAGGGCCGGGCGCGCAACGAATCGGCTCGGATCGATGCAGGTTCAAGGCCTCCGCGACGATTCCGCGAGGGTCCCCTGGGCCGTCCAATGCATGCCGTGGCCGGGCATGCGCGACGCGGCATCGAATCCCGGTGCATTCGGAATCGACGCCTCGAATTCGGTGCACCGCGGCGCGGCAGCGGCCGCGGCTTTTCGCCCGGCCTGCGGGGACTCGAACGAGCTCTCGGCATGCAGCCAGGATTGGATGCGGTCGATCAGGCGGCGCGATGCTGCGGCGGGTCGATCCGGTGGGTTCATGCGGGACGCCGCCGGGCCGGCCATGGGCGCCTGAATGGCCAGCCGGCCGGGGCTCCAATGGTCGAGGCATCGCGACAGTCCGCCGACACTGCAGGGCGCGGGCAGCACGCCGTTGACGCCGGCCTGCCTTGCCAGCGCCCGGCCGACGGGATCCGAGGTCAAGGCCACGATCGGCGTGCGCAGCCAGCATCGCTCGGTCTCGAGTTCACGCATGCGCACCGTCGCCGCGAGCAAGTCCCGGCCGCCGCCGATCGCTGCCGATCGCCGCGGACGGGCCTGGCCACGGCCGCGGCTTCCATGTTCGCTGGCGCACCGTCGACGGCCGCGCTGCGGCGCACATTGACATTCCCAGGCCGGCGCACCGCGACGCCGGCACCTCCTTCCCCTCGAACCCTTGCGGATCCCCAGCCATGACGATCGTCCTCAATTCGAGCCGGCACGCGACGCTGCCGGCGCCCGTCGCCGCGCATCGGGTTCTGCAATGCATCGCGGGCTTCTACCTGGACCAGCGCGCCGCGGATGCGGTGCTGCTGGGCCTGCGCAGCGATCACGGCCTGCTGCTGCGGCAGACCTCGCTGTTCAGGCCGCGGGAAGCGGGCTCGCTGCGACTGGCCTGGCATGTGCGGCGATGGACCGGTTGCTGGCCTTTCCACGGCGGCACCTGGCTCAGCAGCATCGTGCTGGCCCTGCTGTTCGGCGTGCTGACCGTGGCTGCCATGGCCGGCCTCTGGGTGACGCTCGATTTCGTCCTTTCCGCCGACGGCCTGCTCCAGGGCCTGATCCTGCCCTGGGTGCTGGTCTGCGCGGCAACCGTGGTCGCCGTGGCGATGTTGCTGATGCAGGCTCGGCTGCCGCGGCCGAGGCGGTTCGACGGCGCCGTGCGGCGCCAGTTGGCCAGCGGCCACTGGGCGGTGGTCGTCAACGGCATTCCGCCGGCTCGCCAGCAGGCGGTCTTGTCGCGCTTGCAACGCGACAGCGTGGCCTGGAGCGCCGAGGCGCAGCCGATGCAGCCGATCTAGCTTGCGTCGCAGCGCTCGAGGTGACGCGGTGGGGCCGGGCTCGTCGACGGGCCCGCGACGAGGGCGCCTCGAGCTTCGACGGCAGGACCGTTAAGCTTCGTCCGGATGCCTGAGCCCTGGTTCGGGACTTGCGGCGCGCCGCCGCGCCAACCCTGTCGAGATCCGGAGCCCACTTCCATGCCCTTGCCCTACCGAACCGCCGTGGCTGTGGCCGCGGTATGCGCCACGGGCGTTGCGGCCGCGGCCGATGCGCCCACGGTGTTCCAGGCCCCGTCGTCGCTCGAGACGAGCCTCGAATCGGTGCGCTTGCCGGGTCGCGAGCAGGTCGGTCTGCTCGGCGTCGACGACTTGATCGAGCTGGCGCCGGGCTGGGATGTCGGGCCCGCGTTCTACGGCGCCGTCAGCGGTCGGCGCGGCGGCCTCTTCACCTGGGGCGCGGAAGCCCAGCGGCGCTGGGCCCTGAGCGCGCGCTGGCGTGCCGTCGTCGGCCTCTATGTCGGCGGCGGCGGCGGCGCCGGGGCGCCGGTCGGCGGCGGCTTGATGTTGCGCCCCCATGCCGACCTGCTGTTCGGATTCGGCGGCTGGGGCGGCGGCCTGTCGATCTCGCAAGTGCGGTTCCCGAGCGGCTCCATCGACGGCACGCAGATCGGCCTCGTCTTCATGCACGACAGCCGCTTTGCCTATGCCGCGCCGGGCCAGCGCAGCCGGATGCTCGATTTCAACGGCCGCGGCGGCCTCGGCACCGACCGCGCCGACCTCGTCGCCGGCCATTACTTCCACGCCAGCGGCAGCGCCCGTGCGCTGAGCACGGTCGGGCTGCGCCTCGAGCGCGAATGGAGTCCGGCGCTGGCTGTCACCTTCGAGGCCGACGGCGCTGCCAGCGGCGGCGCCGATGGCTATGCCGAGGCGACGGTGGGGGGCCAGGCTTTGTGGCCGGTGATCGGCGAAACGCTGCGCGTCGGCGCCCGCGCCGCGGTCGGGATCGCCGGCGGCGGCGCGGTCGCGACCGGCGGCGGCCTGATCGGCAAGGCCGCGCTCGTGGCCCGGCTGCAATGGGGCCGCAACCTGACGCTCGGCATCGAGGCCGGCAAGGCGCGCGCATTCAACGGCCGGCTGCGCGCCGACTACGTCCAGGCCAGCCTGGGCTTTGCCCTCGATGAACCCGGTTCCTGCGCGCTCGGCGCCTGCCGCCGCATCCACGAAATGGAATGGGGAATCGGCGTCCAGGAATACGCCCATGCCCAGCGCAAGAATGGCGCTGTCGAATCGATGAGCGCGATCGGCCTCGAATTCAACCGCTGGCTCGACGACCATTTCTATCTCGGCGGCAAGGCCTACAGCGCCATCACTGGCGGCGCCGGCGCTTATTCGATCGGCCTCTTCGGACTCGGTGCGGCCTGGCGCAGCGCCGGCGCCTGGAGCGTCGGCGCCGAAGCCCTGGTCGGCGCCGCTGGCGGCGGCGGCGTGGCGAGCATCGGCGGTGCCGTGGCCCAGCCGATGTTTTGGGGGGGCTACACCGTCGATCGCTATGACCATCTACGGCTGGCCGCAGGTTATCTGAAATCGCTGCGCGGCGCGCTCGCGACGCCGGTCATCGGCCTGACCTGGGTCGTCGAATTCGGTGTGCCTTGACGCACGCCCATCCCTCCCTGAACGCCATCGGCAGCGGGCTGCGGTGCGCCGCAGGGCCGGGTCGGCAAGCCGGTCGCCGCGGCCGCTGACCGAGTCATCTTCACGGCGGGCCGGGTTGAACTTCCAGGTTCCACCAGCCGGGCAACAGGCGCCGCACCTCATGCCGGGCGTAGCGGTCATCGATGAGGTGTATGACGCCTCGGTCCGTCGTCGCCCGAATGACGCGGCCGGCGGCCTGCACGACCTTGCGGATGCCGGGGAACAGATAGGCGTAGTCGTAGCCGGCTCCGAAGGCGTCGCCGAGGCGGCGCCGCAAGGCCTCGTTCACCGGATTGACCTGCGGTAATCCGAGCGTCGCGATGAACGCGCCGATCAGGCGCGTGCCGACCAGGTCGATGCCTTCTGCAAAGGTCCCTCCGAGGACGGCGAATCCGATGCCGCGTCCGCCGAGCTCGAAGCGCGCCAGGAATCCATCGCGTTCGCCGTCGTCCATCCGCCGGCGTTGGTGCCAGACCGGGATCTCCGGATGCAAGGTCGAGAACTGGTCCAGCGCCTGTTCCAGGTAGTCGAAGCTGCTGAAGAACGCGATGTAGTTGCCCGGCGCCGCCTCGAATTGCCCGGCGATGATGCGCGCGATGGGCGCGAGCGAGCGGTCACGATGCCGGTACCGGGTCGAGACATCCCGGGCGATGCGCACCGTCAGCTGCTCGGCCTTGAAGGGCGCCTCGACGTCGAGCCATGCCGTGTCGGCGGGCAGGCCGAGCGTGTCGACGTAGAAGTTCCAGGGCGCGAGCGTCGCCGAGAAGAGCACCGTCGTGCGCGCGGCAGCGAAGCGCGGTTCGAGGAACGAGGCGGGAATCAGGTTGCGCACGCACAGCGTCGTATCGGATCCGGGCGCGGGCGCGGGGGGCGCGTGGCCGTGCTCCCGGCTGAGGTCGATGATGGAATCGGCGTCATCGATGTCCTGCAGCCGGCTGAACTGGATCGCGTCGAAGTAGAACTGCAGGATCCTGCTCTCCAGCCCGCCGGCATCGGCCGCCAGCTGTTCGCCCAGGGCTGCGACGACATCCTTCAGTGCGGCGAGCAGCGCGCGCGGCGGTTCGTCCAGGACCTTGTAATCGACGTCGATGCCCTTGACGAGCCGATTCCAGCTGCGGGACAGGCGGTCCAGCGGCTTCTTGAGCGCGTCGGGCGCCAGGCGGCGCACGGCGCGCAGATCGGCCGCGCGCAGGCTGGCCGTGTACATCGTGCGCGCGCGATCGACCAGGTTGTGGGCTTCGTCGACGAGCACGGCCGTCCGCCACGAGTTCTCGAGCGCCAGGCCGTGCAGCAGCGCGCTGGCGTCGTAGCAATGGTTGTAGTCGCCGACGACGACATCGCACCAGCGGGCGACTTCCTGCCCGAGGTAGTACGGACAGACCGCGTGCGCCAGGGCGATCTCGCGCAGCACCGGGCGCGTCAACCGGGCGGCCGAGCTTGCCGCCGCCCGGGCCGCCGGCAGCCTGTCGTAGAAACCCCGGGCCAGCGGACAGGACTCGCCATGGCACTGCCGGTCCGGATGCTCGCAGGATTTCTCCCGCGCCACCAGCTCGATCACCCGCAGCGGCAACGGCGGGTGGCTGCGCTGCAGGGTGTCCAGCGCCGCCAGGGCGACGGCGCGGCCGGTGCCTTTGGCGGTGAGGAAGAACACCTTGTCGAATGCCTGCTGCGGCACGGCCTTGAGCATGCCGAACAGGGTGGCGACGGTCTTGCCGATGCCCGTCGGCGCCTGCGCCAGCAGGCAGCGACCGAGTCGCGCCGCATTGAACACGGCCTTCGCCAGGTCGCGCTGGCCCGGGCGGAACTCTCCATGCGGGAAGCGCAGGCGGGTCAGCGCGGCATCCCGCGCCGCGCGGTGCGCCAGCTCGAGTTCGGACCAGGCGAGGAAGCGCTCGCAGAGCGCCGCGAAGCAGGCCTCCAACTCGGATGCCGCGTACCGCTGCAGCAGCGGCGGCGCTTCCTCCTGCCGGTCGATGTCGAAGTAGACGAGCGACACGGTCAGCGCGGGAAGCGCGAGCTCGCGGCACAGCATCGCGGCGTAGACCTTGGCCTGCGCCCAGTGCAGCTGCCGATGGTTGGCCGGCATCCGTTCGAGATCGCCCCTGTAGGTCTTGACCTCTTCGAGCAGCGGCTGCCCGGGGTCGAAACCATCGGCACGCCCGCGCACGGTCAGGTGCCGGTAATGCGCGCTCAGCGTCAACTCCCGGCGGTAGGCGGCCGAGCGGCGCGACGCCACGGTCCGGTGTCCGGCGACGCCTTCCTGCGCGGTCGGCGAGGGCGTGAATCGCAGATCCAGGTCGCCTTGCTTGGCTGCGAATTCGCAGAGTGTCCGGACCGCGACGGTGTAGCGCGTCATGCCGCGCTCGACGGGCCGAGCGGCCCCGTCGCCGCGGCGTCTGCAGCGATGGGGTCGGAAACGGCGGCCTCCTCGCCCAGATATCTTTGTGCCGACTCCGGGTCCAGGCGCACCGGATGGGCCTTGGCCAGCGCTATCCAGGCGCAGAAAGGCAGCTGGCAGGGCTGGTGCATCGCGGGCCGGGCCAGGACCAGCGCGCCGCCATCGATGGGTCCGTCGAGCACCAGGACCCCGAACTCCGCGGGTATCTCCTGCGGCTCGGCCACGCCGGCCGGGAACACGTAGTAGGTCTCGCACGAGAGCCACTGATACGACTCGCGCTTGGCGGCATGGCGCAGGTCGGACAGCAGGTCGGCACGACTGACCTTGATCTCGTGGACCATCGGTTGCAGGTAGTTCTCGACCGTCGTGTTGCGGATCGAGAAGACGTCCGGACGGGCCATGCGCCAGCTCCCCTTGGCGCCGGATGCGGCGCTGGCCGCTGCGTCCGCCGGCTCGTCCTGCCAGAGCGCAGCGTCCGGCGGCGGCGCTTCCTCGACGCGCATCGCGGCTTCCGCGCCGACTCTTGCGCGCAGCGATAGTTCGCGCCACACGATGCGCCCCGCGGCGCTCAGGTGCGCGGCCACGCGCAGGGCCAGCTGGTCGTGCGGGCTCGCTGCGCGCTGATTGCGTTGCCGGCTCTCGGCCAGCAAGCGGATGCCGGCATCGGTCAGCCGGATGATCTCGTGGCCTTCGGGTGTCTGCGCCTGCCGCGCCCAGCCGGCCGCGAGCAGGTCGAGTTCGATCGCGTCGCGACAGGGCCAGCCGGCCGAGCGCCATATCGCCATCAGCCGCGTCAGATGATGGCGTCGAGGAACGATGGGCAGTGGTGCGGCGTTCGCGTCCATCATCTCTTTCCTGCGCTGGCGGCGCATTGTCGTCCCGGTCCGCTTCGCCTCATTTGAAATCCCGACTCTCGGTCGTCAGCCTGCCCAGCATCGGCGTCAGGTCCTCGAGGCGACCGGCGATCAGGCTCTTCACGTCGCCTTCGCGCTGCCAGGTCCCGTGGACGACGAGCAGCCGCGAGCGCAGCAACTCCCTGCGCTGCGCATCGCGCAGCGACTTCCAGCAGATGACCTGTATGACGCCGGTCTCGTCCTCGAGGCTGATGAAGACGGTGCCGTGGGCGGTCTCGGGCTGCTGGCGCAGGGTCACGATGCCGGCGTAGTGGACGAGGCGGCCGTTGGGCGCCTGGTCGAGTTCGGCGGCGGTGAGCAGGCGCCGGCCGGCGAGATGCGGTCGCAGCAGCTTCATCGGATGGCTGCGCAGCGTGAGCCCCAGCGACGCGTAGTCGAACACGACCTCCTCGCCTTCGGGCGCCGGCGGCAACTCGAGGAATGCCTCGTCGACCGGCGCGTCCCTGAGCATCGATGGCGCCGAGCGCAGCGCCGCCGCTTCCCAGACCTGTTGACGCCGGTGCCCCGAGAGGCTCATCAGCGCATCGGCGCCGGCGAGCAGCTTCATCTCGTGCAACTCGAGGCCGGCGCGCCGGGCCAGGTCCTCGGCGCTGTCGAAGACGCGCTCGCCGCGGGCCGCGACGATGCGTGCGGCCGATTCCCACCTCAGCCCGGAAATCAGGCGCAGCCCGAGCCGCACCACCGGCGGATGCGGCAGCCCTTCGAGCGTGCAGTCGACATCGCTGTGCATGACATCGGCGCGCCGGACCTCGACGCCATGCCGCCTCGCGTCCTGCACGAGTTGCGACGGTGAATAGAACCCCAGCGGTTGCGAGTTGAGCATCGCGGCCAGGAACTCGGCCGGGTGATGGCGCTTGATCCAGCAGCTCGCATAGACCAGCAGCGCGAAGCTGGCCGCATGGCTCTCGGGGAAACCGTATTCGCTGAATCCATGGATCTGCTTGAAGATGGCCTCGGCGAATTCGACCGTGTAGCCGCGCGCGGTCATGCCGTCGACTATCTTGCGGTAGTAGCGGTCCAGGCCCCCCTTGCGCCTCCAGGCCGCCATCGCACGCCGCAGCCCGTCGGCCTCGCCGGGCGTGAAGCCGGCGGCAATCATCGAGATCTGCATCACCTGCTCCTGGAACACCGGCACGCCCAGCGTTCGGCCCAGGGCGGCCTTGAGCGCCTCGCTGGGATAGGTCACCGGCTCCTTGCCCTGGCGCCGGTTCAGGTACGGGTGCACCATGCCGCCGACGATGGGTCCGGGCCGGACGATGGCGACCTCGATGACGAGATCGTAGAAGCACTGCGGCCGCAGCCGCGGCAGCATGCTCATCTGCGCCCGGCTCTCGATCTGGAACACGCCCACCGTGTCGGCCTTGCAGACCATCGCGTAGGTCTCGGGGTCCTCGGCCGGTATGTCCTGCATCTCGAAGGCGTAGCCCTTGCGGGCCCCGATGAATTCGAGCGATTTGCGGATGGCCGTCAGCATGCCCAGGGCCAGGCAGTCGACCTTGAGCAGGCCCATCGCGTCGAGGTCGTCCTTGTCCCATTCGATGACCGTGCGCTCGGGCATCGAGGCGTTCTCGATGGGCACGATGCGCGACAGCGGCCCCTGGGTCAGCACGAACCCCCCGGTGTGCTGGCTCAGGTGCCGGGGAAAACCCAGCAGCTGCCCCGTCAGGTGCAGCAGCTGCCGCACCTGCAGGTCGTCGATGGACAGCCCCACCTCGAGCAGCCGCTGCGCCTGGACCTCCTTGCCGTCCCACCATTGATGTCCCTTGGCGATGGCGTCCACCGTCTCCAGGCTGTAGCCGAGCGCCTTGCCGACATCGCGCACCGCGCTCTTGGGGCGGTAGGTGATGACGACGCCGGTGATGGCGGCGCGGTCCCTGCCGTATTTGGCATACAGATACTGCAGGACCTCCTCGCGGCGCTCGTGCTCGAAATCGATGTCGATGTCAGGCGGCTCGTTGCGTTCGCGGCTGATGAAGCGCTCGAAGAGCACGCTCATGCGGGCGGGGTCGACCTCGGTCACGCCGAGGCAGTAGCAGACGACGCTGTTGGCGGCACTGCCGCGCCCCTGGCACAGGATATGGCGCGAACGGGCGAAGGCGACGATGTCGGCGACGGTCAGGAAATAGTGCTCGTAGTGCAGATCGGCAATGAGCTCGAGCTCGTGCTCGATCTGCGCCTGCACCTGGGCCGACAGGCCCTGGGGCCAGCGCCTGCCCGCGCCCTCGTAGGTGAGGCGACGCAGATGGGAGGAGGGCGTCTGGCCGGCGGGCACGACCTCGTGCGGGTACTGGTAGCGCACTTCATCGAGGCTGAAATTGCAACGCGCCGCCACCTCCAGCGTCTGCGCCAGGAGGTCGGCGGCGTAGGTCTGCGCCAGTCGCAGCCGCGTGCGCAGGTGCCGCTCGGCATTCGGCTGCAGGTCCAGGCCGCAAGCGGTGAGCGGCTTGCCGACGCGGATCGCGGTGAGCACGTCCTGCAGCGGCTTGCGCGAGCGCACGTGGAAATGCGCGTCGCCGGCGGCGACCAGCGGAATGGCGGTCAGCTCGCTGACCTGGCGCAGGCGGTGCAGCCACATCTCGTCGTCGAGCAGCCTGAGCAGGTCGACGCCGAGCCAGCAGCGACCCAGGAACTGCTCCAGCAGCCAGCGCGCCACGGTCTCGAGCTGGGCCGCCTCGGACATCCGCCTGGGCGACGCCAGCACCACGCAATCGGCGAGTTCGGCGCCGCTGAGGTGGTCGATGGTGAGCTGGTAGCGGCCCTTGTCGGACGAGCGCCTGAGCTTGGTGATGAACTGGCACAGGTTGCCGTAGCCGTTCATATTGCAGGCCAGCGCCGTGAGCACGAACGGCGTCGTCGCCGGCGCTGCGGCCGCGCCCCATTCGACCTGGAACTGGCTGCCGATGAGCAGCCGCAGGCCATGCTCCCGGGCCGCGACATGCGCCCGCACGATGCCGGCCATGCTGCATTCGTCGGTGATGGCCAGCGCCGCATAGCCGAGCTGCTTGGCCCGCGCGACGAGCTCCTCGGGCTGGCTGGCGCCGCGCAGGAACGTGAAATTGCTGATGCAGCGCAGCTCGGCGTATTCCGGCATGACGGCGGGGGCACGGGCCATGGGCGGTGCACCTCAGGCGAAGGAGCCGTGAAGGAACCAGGCCGCCTCGTCGTCCGCCAATCGCGTCTGGAAGACCCAGAGCACCCCGGCGTGCTCGCTCAGCGCGACCCAGTAGTCGCGCGCCACATGGCGCGTCGTCGCCCGGCCGTCGACGGTCGTGCGGTCCCACCAGCCCCCTTCGACGCGGTGCGGGCCGGCCAGCAGCTGGAGCACGCCCTGGTACATCGGTCGATGGCCGCGCGTGGCCAGGCGCAGCGGCTCGGGCAGGACGAAGGTCGGCTGGGGCATGCCGATGCCGCGTCCGGGCTGGCGCGGCCGGGGCTCGGGGGCCGGTTGCCAGTGGCACATCCACTCCAGGCGGTGGTCCTCGAGCACGACGGGCCTCAGCACCCGCTCCGGACCGAGCCGCGCCGCGATGCGCTCGAGGACGAGCACCAGGCTCTCGCCGGCCTGCTGCGGTTCGGGCAGCAGCGACAGGCTGTGCTGCTCCAGCGCCCGAACGTCGACGGCCAGGAGTTCGAGGTCACCCACGGGTGCCTGCAGCTCGACATGGGCGAGATGCTCGGCCAGCAGCCGCGTCAGGTGCTCGATGTCGCAGCTGGGCTGCGCCGTCCGCACCGTCAGTGCGCCGCCGTCGCCGGCGGTCCTGGAGCGCATGCTGTCGTGGCACCATTTCAGCGTGAACGCGGTGACGCCGCCATGCCGCGCCGCCAGCCAGCCCGACATCTGGAGCAGGAGGCGCCGGGCGCCGAACAGCAGGGCCGGCGCCATCTCGACGCGCGCCATCAGCTCCAGCTTGGCGTGGAAGGCCTCGGGCAGCTCGATCCAGGTGTGGGCCTCGGGACGCAGGCCATACGCCTGGTCGAGGGCTGCGAGCAGTTCGGCGTCGAAGCGCCGGCTCAAGCCGCCGCGGGGCAGGGCGCGGACCTGACCCAGCGTCCGGCATCCCAGCCGCGCCAGCGTCGGCTGGTGCCGGGCCACGCCCGCGAGCGCCTCGATGGGCAGACCGTCGAGCAGCGCGTCCAGCGGCTTGGAGAAACCGTTCGATGCCCCGGAGCGGGCGAGGGCGACGGCGGCCAGGCTGGTCGGCGCCCAGCTGAGCTGGCGCACGCCGAGGCCGGCGCATTCCTCGCGTACCCGCTGCGCCAGGCGCCGCTTGCCCCCGAACAGGCGCACGCTGGCCTCGACCTCCATCACGACGGCCGGCGACTCCGACAGCGCCTCGACGACTGCGACCCGGGGTGTGAACTGCAGGCACCAGGTCGCAAGCCCCGAGAGCGCGTCAGTGCGCGCCGATGCGTCGCCGGGTATCGCGTCGGGGAGCAGGGCTGCCCACAGCATGGGAGACCTCATCCAGCGCACGCGACTCGAGCGGCTCGAGCGACTCGCGTGCCTTGCGGGCCGAGACGATGGCGCTGGGCTTGCGCAGCCGGGGCGTGAGGATGGATTCCAGGCCGCCGGGTACCGACGCCAGCCTGATCACGCCCTCATGCGCCGGCCCCTTGCGCTTGAGGATATGAAGCTCGAGTTCCCAGTCCAGGCCGAAGCGCAGCTGCACGCGCAAGGGGGCCGCGGAAGCCTCATGCGCCGCCGCCGCCGGCCGGCACAGGAAGACGGGGCCCGCGCAGGACTGGGAACAGACTTGCAGGCGCCGAATCTGCTCCTGGCGTGCCTGCGGCAGCCAGGACACGAGCAGGCCCGCCGCGTTGGCCTTGACGAGTTGCTCCGTCACCCACAGGCGCTGTGCTGGCGCATCGGCCTGTATCCAGACCAGGCGCCGCTCGTCGATGCCCAGGTGCTGCAATCCGGGCAGGTGCGGGGACTTGGGAGGGCCGACGACGACGATGTCCCTGCCCGCGGCCACAACCTGGCGCATGGCGGCGCCCAGCAGGCGCCACTCCGCGACGGTCGGCTGCGGCTGCAGGACTTCGGTCAGCGCGTGGCACGGCCAGCCGTGCCCGGGCAACTCCGCGTCGAGCGCGGCGAATCCGGTGTGCAGCACAGCGGCGACCGGCGTGCCCAGTTCGGAGCCTCGCCAGATGGCGGCCTCGACCGCCGGGGGGAATTCACCGGCGCATGCAGCCGAGCGCCTGCCGCGGATGCGGTGCCTCGGAGACGGTAAGGAGGCAGGGACCGGCTCGTCGTCGTCGCCGGCCCACGCGAGGACGGCGGGCATTGGGAATGCTGGAAACTGTTCAAAAACACAGTATTGCACCGATTGATGCCAACGCCAAGCGGTCGAGCATCATGGGCTGTTGGCAGCGACCGAAGTCCGGCGGCGGCGCGCGTGGGAGGCGGAGAACGCCCAACTCAGCCTGCGGAGCCTGGACTTCGTCGGCGACAGCCCGGTCAACGGCAGGCGCCTCGAGTGTCGCCGGCGCGCGGCCGGGCGACGTCAACGCGGCACGGCGATCCATGATCGCCGATGCCCGAGGAGGCCGGAGCGGCGCGCCCGGGTCAACCCGGGCCTCGCCCGCTGCGTTGAACCTGGACGCCGCAACGGCAGGCTCGCGTCGCGGGCCGCGCAGCGATCCGGCCACGGCGATGGAGCCCGAGACGATGACAACCACCCTTGAGGGCCTGCGGCCGGCGGCGATGGCCGCCCTGGTCGGCGTATTGCTCACGGCGGGTTGCGCCGTCGAATATGCGCCGCCGACGGTGCGGGTCTACGCCCCGGAGCCGGCGCCGCCGGTCCGCAGCGTCTACATCGAGCCGCCGCTGTTCGAGCCGGCGCCGATCGAGGTGCCTTGGGCGCCGCCGCCGATGCTGGTCGAAATACCGCCTCCGATGCCCTTCTATGGCGCCGTGTGGATCGGCGGCTACTGGGTCTGGCAGGGCGATTGGGTCTGGGCCTCGGGACGCTGGGCCCCGCCGCCGCGGCCCGCATACCACTGGACCCCGCCCTACTACGAGCACCGGGACGGCCTGGTCGTCTTCATCACCGGCCATTGGGAAGCGCCGGGCGTCGAGTTCGCGCCGCCGCCGCCCTCGATCCGGATCACGATCGTCGAAGCCGCTCCGGGCGCCAGGCGCGGCGAGCGGCCGATCGGCCCGCCCGGCGTTTTCGTGCCCCCGCCCCCGGGTTCGCGCGCCGGGATCATCGTTCCGGCGCCGATCGGCACGCCGCCGGCGGTGGTCGTGAGCGCCGCCCCGGTGACCCACGTCGGGATGCGCGTGACGACCGTCAACAACAACCAGGTCACGAACATCACGAACATCACGAACGTCAGCAACGTGACGAACCTGACCGTGATCGCCCCGGCCAGCGCCACCGCGAGCGGCCGCGCCTTCAGGGCGACGGTTCCGGCCCAGGCCCACCTCGCGGCCGCCTTGCCGGCGGTGATGCACATCGCCGCGCCGCCGCGCGCGAGCGCACCGCCACGGCCCTTCGGCCCTGCGCCGGGCGCCGAGCCGCAGCGCCCGGCCATCCACCCGGTGGCGGCGCAAGCCGCTCAGTTCCCGAACCGCAGGGAACCGGCCGGGCTCGACCGGCGCCAACCCTATGCGGCGCCGGAAGCGATGCCCAGGCCGCTGCCGCCGACCGCGGTCGCGCCCCGCAACGTCGCGCCGCGGCCGGCGGCCGA
>JAGWVB010000105.1 GCA_018971105.1 Burkholderiales bacterium | reverse complement strand
AGCCGACGCCGAGCCAGATGACGAAGACGCCGAGCGCCAGCAGCAGCAGCGCCCCCCAATGATCCTTGCCGAGCCGGTTCAGTTTGCGCATGGCCGATTCTCGCGTCGAACGGCCGCGGCGGGGATCGGGTCTTTGCCGGGGGTCCTAGTGCAGGCTGCCGCCGCGGCGGTCGGACTTGCCGGCATGCGGCGCCTGGGTCGCCAGCTGCTGGCCGCTGACGCCGGCGAACAGCGCCGCGGCGCGCACCTTGATCTCGAGCAGTTCGCTCGCGCTGACCGAATACTGGCCCGTGGTGCGGTTGACGTCGACCTTGAACTCGACGTCCTTGCCGGCGTTGGACAGCGTGCCGCTGCTGAACTCGTAGTCCTCGCTCTCCCACGGCGCGCCGCGGGCGTCGACATCCCAATCCTCGTATTCGACGCGCTGGATTTCGCCGCTGGCGAGGTTCAGCGAGGCCGTCGCCGTGATGACCTCCTCGCTCAGTTCGTCGGTGATCGTGATCGGCACTTTCAAGTCCACGGGCGGTCCTGGATTTCTTCGGGAGTGGGGCGATTGTGCACCCGTGCGGGGACCGACCGGAGCCGGGTTTGGGCCGGGGGCTTGTGCGCACGGCTGGCTTTGGTATCCCGAGGGATGGGTGCGCGGCCGGCGGCCGTAGCCGATGCCACTGTGTGGAACCGTTCGACTGCGGCCGCGAGGCTGTAGCCAACTTGCGAGCCGTGGCCGTACGGTGACGAAGGGCACTCGACGCTAGTCCAGCGGCGCCGCCCACTTGCCGCATTCAGAGCCAGCGTCGGAGATTTTGGAGATGCCGTGGACGTATAGTCAATCGACGGGGGTCTTGAGCCGCGACAATCAGCAGGTGGCGTCGGGCTATTCTGGCCAGGGAGTCGGTCGCAATGATCCGACTGCGCAAAATATGCGAAATGTCGGACCCGTGCCGACTGGAAGTTATACGATTGGAACGGCCCATCAGTCCTCGAATACCGGACCCATGACTATGAATCTCATGCCACAAGCAGGGACAAATACTTATGGTCGTTCGGCATTTCGTATACATGGCGACAATGCGGCGCACAATGCATCACACGGTTGCATCATTCTGAATCATGCAGCGCGAGTCCGAATCAGCAGTAGCCAGGATCGGGTCTTGATTGTGGTGCCATGAGAAGACCATTTCTCGCGGGGTTTTTTCTTCTTTGCGTCGCGGCGCAGGCCATCGCCTATCCACTGACGCCGGAGAATGTGGCTGCGGATCTGGTTAAGCGCAATCCGGCGACGGTCATCGCCGACCTCTCCAAGAGCGGTCGATACGACAAAATTCTTAATAGGTTGGGCAGAGGTCAGCAGAAGTGGATTTCTCTTGCGCCGGCTCTCGCAAAGGGAACGGACGCCGGAACTTCGGAATCCTTGGTTTTTGCGCTGGCCACAGCGTTGCCCAACAATCCGCGCGCAGTTCTGTCGATTTTAAAAGCCGGTGACTCGCCGTTGCTGACGACGGATCAGGTTTGCTCGCCACCCATGATAGAGCCAACGAAGCGGCAGTTGTCGTCCTACTTCAAGCGAACGATTGCCGGTCTGTCTCGTGTCACCGGCGCGGAATTGAGTGACGTAAAGACGGCGTGCTTGAATCGCCTCGAGAAGGTCAAGGCGATGCCCCGGGATCCAGGGTAGGCTGCTTCGCAACCGTCTCCGGCAGCCTGCACGAGCGCATCGCTCGGCCTCACTTGGCGATGTAGGCGGCGGCCAATGACTGCAGGTGCTCGCGCGAGGCGGCGTCGAGATGCGCGATCAGCAGCGCCAGCGCATGGTAGGCGCCGCGCCCGAGCGCCGCGGCGGCGAACTCGGGCTCGAGCGCGTGGCGCGGGTCGCGCACGTATTCGTAGCTCAGCCAGTAGGTCAGCACGACGACCATCGTCGAGGCCACCGAAGCCGACTCGGGTCCGCCGAGGCCGATCGCGCCGCCGCGCGAGAGGCCTTCGAGCAGCTGGTGCATCGCGCGCTCCTTGGCGCGCATCACGGCCTGGAAGCGGGTCTCGAGCTTGCGGTTCTTGCTCAGCAGGTCGTTGAGGTCGCGGTAGAGGAAGCGGTAGTCCCAGACGAGCTCGAACAGCATGTGCAGCCACAGCCAGGCGTCCTCGACGTGGCGCACCGACTCGGCCGCCGGCAGGATCTCGGCGAGCGCGCGCTCGTAGCGCTCGACGAGCGCGTTGATCAGCTCGTCCTTGGCCGGGTAGTGGTAGTAGAGGTTGCCGGGGCTGATCGAGAGCTCGGCCGAGATCAGCGTCGTGCTGACGTTGGGCTCGCCATGGCGGTTGAACAGCTCGAGCGTGACCTCGAGGATGCGCTCGGCGGTGCGGCGGGGCTTGGCGGCGGGCTTGGCCATCGGCGCCGATTCTGACATCGGCGCGCCGGGCGCCGCCTGCCTACAATCCCGCGCTCCATGCCGCACCCCATCGCCATCCGCTTCGACCATGTCAGCAAGATCTTCCAGGGCCCGCGCGGGCCCTTGCAGGCGCTGTCCGAGGTCGATTTCGAAATCCATCAGGGCGAGTTCTTCGGCCTGCTCGGGCCCAACGGCGCCGGCAAGACGACGCTGATCTCGGTGCTCGCGGGCCTCGCGCGGGCAAGCTCGGGCCGCGTCTCGGTCATGGGCCACGATGTCGTCGCCGACTATGCCGCGGCGCGCAAGTCGCTCGGCATCGTGCCGCAGGAACTCGTGTTCGATCCCTTCTTCAGCGTGCGCGAGACGCTGCGCATCCAGAGCGGCTACTTCGGCGTGCACGACAACGAGGCCTGGATCGACGAGCTGCTGGACGCGCTCGGCCTCGCCGACAAGGCCGGCTCGAACATGCGCCAGCTCTCGGGCGGCATGAAGCGCCGCGTCCTCGTCGCGCAGGCGCTCGTGCACCGGCCGCCGGTGATCGTGCTCGACGAGCCGACGGCCGGCGTCGACGTCGAGCTGCGCCAGACGCTGTGGCATTTCATCTCGCGCCTGAACCGCGCGGGTCACACGGTGCTGCTGACGACGCATTACCTCGAGGAGGCCGAGGCGCTGTGCGGGCGCCTCGCGATGCTCAAGCAGGGCCGCGTCGTCGCGCTCGACCGCACCTCGGCGCTGCTGGCCGGGCGCGCGAGCACGATGCTGCGCTTCAAGACCGACGCCGAGCTGCCGCCGGCGATCGCCGCCGCGGCGCGCGTCACCGGGCGCATCGTCCAGGTCAAGGCGCACGACGCGGCCGAGGTCGAGACGATGCTGGCGACATTGCGCGGATCGGGCGTCAAGGTCGAGGATCTGGAGATCGGCCGCGCCGACCTCGAGGACGTGTTCCTGGAAATCATGGGCGAAGGCGCCGAGGTGGCGGCATGACGATGGAAGGCGCCTCGACGTTGTTCCGCAAGGAGGTGCTGCGCTTCTGGAAGGTCGCCTTCCAGACCATCGCCGCGCCGGTGCTGACCTCGGTCATGTACCTCGTCATCTTCGGCCATGTGCTGGACCAGCGCGCGCAGCCGCTGCCCGGCGTCGGCTACACCAGCTTCCTCGTCCCCGGCCTCGTGATGATGAGCGTGCTGCAGAACGCCTTCGCCAACAGCAGCAGCTCGCTCGTGCAGAGCAAGATCACCGGCAATCTGGTGTTCCTGCTCGTCACGCCGCTGTCGCACTGGGCCTGGTACGGCGCCTATGTCGGGGCGGCGATGGTGCGCGGGCTCGTCGTCGGGCTGGGCGTGCTCGTCGTCACGCTGTGGTATGCGCCGCTGCACCTGGCGCAGCCGCTCTGGATCATCGCGTTCGCGCTGCTGGGCGCGGCGATGCTGGGCTCGCTCGGGCTCGTCGCCGGCCTGTGGGCCGACAAGTTCGACCAGATGGCGGCGTTCCAGAACTTCATCATCATGCCGATGACCTTCCTCTCGGGCGTGTTCTATTCGGTGCACTCGCTCCCCGGGATCTGGAAGACGGTGAGCCACCTGAACCCGTTCTTCTACATGATCGACGGCTTCCGCACCGGCTTCTTCGGTGTCGGCGACATCGACCCCTGGGTCAGCCTGGCGGTGGTCGGCGCGAGCTACCTCGTCGTCGCGGCGCTGGCGCTGCGGTTGCTGTCGACGGGTTACAAGTTGCGCAGCTGAGGCGCCTGGCCGTTCCGCGCGACAATCACGTCATGAAGCCCACACGCTCACTCGCCTCGCTGCCCGCAGGGGCCCCTTCGTGGCCCTTGGGGCTTTCAGTACCTTCGGAACGGCCGGGCGGTACTGAATGAGCGATCCCACCCCCGAACAGCTGCGCGAGTTCATCACCGCCGGTCTGCCCTGCGAGCGCATCGACGTCGAAGGCGACGGGCGCCATTTCTTCGCCACCATCGTCTCGGCCGAATTCGCCGGGCTGCCGCGCGTGCGCCGCCACCAGCGGGTCTACGCGGCGCTGGGCGATAGAATGCGTGAGCAGATCCACGCGCTTTCGATGAAGACGCTCACCCCCGCCGAAGACGCGGCCGTTGCCTCGTCAGCGCAGCCGCACCACCCCTGACAGACCCCTGGCGGTGCGCCGCGGGGGACGCGGCGCATTCCGAGCCCCGGTCCTGCCCCGCGCATCGCGGAACCCCGCCATGATCACGCTCGCATTGTCCAAGGGCCGCATCTTCGACGACTCGTTGCCGCTGCTGCGCGCCGCCGGCATCGAGGTGCTCGAGGACCCGGAAAAGAGCCGCAAGCTCATCATCGGCACGAGCCGGCCCGACCTGCGCGTCGTCCTCGTCCGTGCGACCGACGTGCCGACCTATGTCGAGCATGGCGGCGCCGACCTCGGCGTCGCCGGCCTCGACGTGCTGCTCGAGCATGGCGACGGCCTGTACCGCCCGCTCGACCTGAAGATCGCGCGCTGCCGCATGAGCGTCGCGGTGCGCGCCGATTTCGACTACGCCGCCGCCGTGCGCCAGGGCTCGCGCATCCGCGTCGCCACCAAGTACACGCACCAGGCGCGCCAGCATTTCGCGTCCAAGGGCGTGCATGTCGACCTGATCAAGCTCTACGGCTCGATGGAGCTGGCGCCGCTGACGGGACTCGCCGACGCCATCGTCGACCTCGTCTCGACCGGCAGCACGCTGAAGGCCAACCACCTCGTCGAGGTCGAGAAGATCATGGACATCTCGTCGCGCCTGGTCGTCAATCCGGCGGCGCTGAAGATCAAGCGCGTGGCGCTGCGCGCGCTCATCGATGCCTTCGAGGCCGCCGTGGGGCAGGGATCATGAGCGTCGCGATCCGCCACCTGAATACCGCCGACGCTTCGTTCGAGGCCGATTTCGAGCGCCTCAAGCATTGGTCGGCCGAGACCGACGCCGCGATCGAGACCCGTGTCGCCGGGATCATCGACGACGTGCGCCGCCGCGGCGACGCCGCGCTGCTCGAACTGACGGCGCGCTTCGACGGCGTCACGGCCGCGTCGGTGGCTGCGCTCGAGATCGGCGCCGCCGAGCTCGCCGCCGCGCTCGATGCCATCACGCCGGCGCAGCGCGCCGCGCTGCTCGCCGCCGCCGAGCGCGTGCGCAGCTACCACGAGCGCCAGCGCGAAGCCTGCTGCCGCAGCTGGGACTACGTCGATGCCGACGGCTCGCGCCTGGGCCAGAAGGTGACGCCGCTGGACCGCGTCGGCATCTATGTCCCCGGCGGCAAGGCCGCCTACCCGAGCAGCGTGCTGATGAGCGCGATCCCGGCCCATGTCGCCGGCGTGCCCGAGATCGTGATGGTCGTGCCCACGCCCAAGGGCGAGAAGAACCCGTTGGTGCTGGGCGCCGCGGCCGCCGCCGGCGTGCACCGCGTCTTCACCGTCGGCGGCGCGCAGGCGGTGGCGGCGCTGGCCTGGGGCACGGCGACGATCCCGCGCGTCGACAAGATCACCGGCCCCGGCAACGCCTATGTCGCCAGCGCCAAGCGCCGCGTTTTCGGCCAGGTCGGCATCGACATGATCGCCGGCCCGAGCGAGATCCTCGTGCTGGCCGACGGCAGCACGTCGCCCGAATGGGTCGCGATGGACCTGTTCAGCCAGGCCGAGCACGACGAACTGGCGCAAAGCATCCTGCTCTGCCCCGACGCCGACTACCTCCTCGCCGTGCAGGCGGCGATCGACCGCCTGTTGCCGGACTTGCCGCGGCGCGACGTCATCCGCGCCTCGCTCGAAGGCCGCGGCGCGCTGATCCGCACGCGCTCGATGGAGGAGGCCTGCGAAATCAGCAACCGCGTCGCCCCCGAGCATCTCGAGATCAGCGCCGCCGAGCCGCGGCGCTGGGAGCCGCTGCTGCGCCACGCCGGCGCGATCTTCCTCGGCGCCTACACCAGCGAGAGCCTGGGCGACTACTGCGCCGGACCGAACCATGTGCTGCCGACCTCGGGCACGGCGCGCTTCTCGTCGCCGCTGGGCGTCTACGACTTCGTCAAGCGCAGCAGCCTGATCGAGGTCAGCGCCGCGGGTGCGCGGACGCTGGGCCCGATCGCGGCCGAGCTGGCCTACGGCGAAGGCCTGCAGGCCCATGCGCGGGCGGCCGAACTGCGTTGGAAGGGTTGACACGAAGTTCGTGTGACACGAAAATCGTGAAACACTGATTTCGTGTCGTCATCATGAAGAACGTCACCGTCACGATGGAAGACAGCGTCGCCGACTGGGCGCGCATGGAAGCGGCGCGCCGCAACACCAGCGTGTCGCGTCTCGTCGGCGAGATGCTGGCCGAGAAGATGCGCCACGACGACGCCTACGAGCGCGCGATGCGCGAGGCGCTCGAATTCCGCAGCTGGGGCGCGGCCAGCGGGCCCTACCTCAGCGACGACGAGATGTACGGCCGCGGCGCCGCGCCGAGATGAGCGCCGTCTTCGTCGACACCCCCGTGCTGCTGGCCGCCTTCGACGACGCGGCGCCGGAGCGGCGCGCGCGGGCGCGGGAATGGCTCGGCCTGTGCTGGCAGAACCGCTGTGGCCGCCTGAGCAGCCAGGTGTTGCACGAGTTCTACGCCAATGCCCGCCGGCGCTTCGCCAGCGCCATCGCGGCCGGCGATGCACGCGCCGAGGTGCGCCGCTACCAGCTCTGGAAACCCTGGCTCGTCGACCAGGCGACGGTCGAGACGGCCTGGGCCGTCGAAAGCCGTTACGACATCGGCTACTGGCAGGCGATGAAGGTCGCCGCCGCCCAGCACATGGGCTGCCGCTGGCTGCTGAGCGAGGAGCTGCCGCACGAGCAGCGCTTCGAGCAGCTCTGCGTCGTCAACCCCTATGTCGCCGGACCCGGGACGGTGCAAACCGAGGCCCGCCCATGATGACCCTCGCTCGACGCATCCAGCAGACGATCCGCCAGGACGTGGCGTCGATGCACGGCTACGCGATCCAGGACAGCGCCGGCCTCGTCAAGCTCGACGCGATGGAGAACCCGTTCCGGTTGCCGGCCGAGTTGCAGCGCGAACTCGGCGCGCGCCTGGGCCGCGCGGCGATCAACCGCTACCCGGTGCAGTCCAGCGCCGAGGTCGTCGCCGCGCTGGCGCGCTTCGTCGAGCTGCCTGCCGGCTGCCGGCTGATGCTGGGCAACGGCTCGGACGAGCTGATCGACCTGCTCTCGGTCGCCTGCCATGTGCCGGGCGCCAAGGTGCTGGCGCCGCTGCCGGGCTTCGTGATGTACGAGATGTCGGCGCGGCTGCGCCGGCTCGAATTCGTCGGCGTGCCGCTGACGCCCGATTTCGAGCTCGACGAGGCGGCGATGCTCGAGGCCATCGCCATCCACCGCCCGGCGCTGACCTATATCGCCTACCCGAACAACCCGACCGCGAACCTGTTCGACGCCGCCATCGTCGAGCGCATCGTCGCCGCCGTCGGCGAGCAGGGCGGCTTCGTCGTCATCGACGAGGCCTACCAGCCGTTCTCGTCGCGCAGCTGGCTGCCGCGGCTGGCGGCGCACCCGCAGGTGCTGGTGATGCGCACGCTGTCCAAGTTCGGCCTCGCCGGCGTGCGCCTGGGCTACCTCTGCGGCGCCGCGGCGCTGATCGCCGAGGTCGACAAGGTGCGCCCGCCCTACAACGTCAGCGTGCTCAACGCCGAGGCGACGCTGTTCGCGCTCGAGCATGCCGACGAGTACGCACGCCAGGCCGCGCTGCTGCGCGCAGAGCGCGAGAAACTGCAGGCGGCGCTGCGCGCGATCCCCGGCGCCCGGCCCTACCCGAGCGAGGCCAACATGATCCTCGTGCGCGTGCCCGACTCGAAGCGCGCCTTCGAGGGCCTGAAGGCGCGCGGCGTGCTGGTGAAGAACGTCGCCGGCCTGCACCCGCTGCTCGCCGACTGCCTGCGCCTGACCGTGGGCACGCCGCAGGAGAATGCGGCGATGATCGACGCCTTGAAAGCCAGCCTATGAACCGCACCGCCGATGTCCAACGCGTGACCCAGGAGACCGAGATCCGCGTCGTCGTCGACCTCGACGGCAGCGGCCGGTCCGAACTCTCGACCGGCATCGGCTTCTTCGACCACATGCTCGACCAGATCGCCCGCCATGGCCTGATCGACCTGCGCGCCGAGGCCGTCGGCGACCTCCACATCGACGGCCACCACACGGTCGAGGATGTCGGCATCACGCTCGGGATGGCGGTGGCCCAGGCCGTCGGCGACAAGAAGGGCATCGCGCGCTATGGCCATGCCTATGTGCCGCTGGACGAGGCGCTGTCGCGCGTCGTCGTCGACTTCTCGGGCCGGCCGGGGCTGCACATGGCGGTGGACTTCAGCGCCGGCATGATCGGTGGCCTCGACACCCAGCTCGTCTACGAGTTCTTCCAGGGTTTCGCCAACCATGCGCAGGTCACGCTGCACATCGACAACCTCAAGGGCGACAACGCGCACCACCAATGCGAGACGATCTTCAAGGCCTTCGCGCGCGCACTGCGCATGGCGCTGGCCCTCGACCCGCGCTCGGCCGGCGTGATCCCGTCGACCAAGGGCACGCTGTAGCAGCATGAGCACCGTCGCCGTCGTCGACTACGGCATGGGCAACCTGCGCTCGGTCTCGCAGGCGGTGATCCATGCCGCGGCGGGCACCGGGGTCGACGTGATCATCGCCCGCGACGCGGCCGAGGTGATGGCCGCCGACCGCGTCGTGCTGCCGGGCCAGGGCGCGATCCGCGACTGCATGCGCGAGCTCGCCGATTCGGCGATGCTGCCCGCCGTGCTGCACGCGGCGGCGCACAAGCCGCTGCTGGGCGTGTGCGTGGGCATGCAGATGCTGCTGGACCACAGCGAGGAGCAGGACACGGCCGGGCTGGCGCTGATCCCCGGCGTGGTGCGCCGCTTCCGGCTCGACGGCCGCCTGCAGGACGACGGCAGCCGCTACAAGGTGCCGCAGATGGGCTGGAACCGCGTCTTCCAGCGCCCGCACGCGCTGTGGGCGGGCATTCCGGACGGCAGCTGGTTCTATTTCGTGCACAGCTACTACAGCTGCCCGGCCGAGAATTCGAACGTGGCCGGCGAAACCGACTACGGTTCGCGCTTTACCTGCGCCGTGACGCGCGATAACATTTTTGCGACTCAGTTCCACCCTGAAAAAAGCGCCGCACTCGGCCTGGCCCTGTACCGCAATTTCCTGCGCTGGAAGCCCTGATCCGCCCTGCCTGACTTCCCGCCAGCCTCCACCGCCGCCGCGTCGCGCCCCGAATTCCTCCACCAAGCTCCAGACGAGCCATGCTGCTGATACCGGCCATAGACCTCAAGGACGGCCATTGCGTCCGCCTGCAACAGGGCGACATGAACGCCTCGACCACCTTCAGCGAGGATCCGGCGGCGATGGCCCAGCGCTGGCTCGATGCCGGCGCGCGGCGCCTGCACCTCGTCGATCTCAACGGCGCCTTCGCCGGCAAGCCCGTCAACGAGGGCGCGGTGAAGGCCATCCTGCGCGTCGTCGGCGACCGCATCCCGGTGCAGCTCGGCGGCGGGCTGCGCGACCTCGACACCATCGAGCGCTACCTCGACGACGGCCTGAGCTACGTCATCATCGGCACCGCCGCGGTGAAGAGCCCGGGCTTCCTGAAGGACGCCTGCAGCGCCTTCGGCGGCCATGTCATCGTCGGCCTCGACGCCAAGGACGGCAAGGTCGCCACCGACGGCTGGAGCAAGCTCACCGGGCACGAGGTCGTCGACCTGGCGCAGAAGTTCGAGGACTACGGCGTCGAGGCCGTGATCTACACCGACATCGGCCGCGACGGCATGCTCTCGGGCATCAACATCGACGCCACGGTCAAGCTCGCGCGCGCGCTCACGATCCCCGTCATCGCCTCGGGCGGGCTGTCGGACCTGGCCGACATCGAGCGCCTGTGCGCCGTCGAATCCGAAGGCATCGAGGGCGTGATCTGCGGCCGCTCGATCTACACCGGCGCGCTCGATTTCACGGCCGCGCAGGTGCGCGCCGACGAGCTGGGCGCGGCGGCCTAGATGTTGGATCATCACATGGGCGAGCCTGATGCTCGCTAATCACATGGGCGAGCCTGATGCTCGCTAAGCGCATCATCCCCTGCCTCGACGTCACCGGCGGCCGCGTCGTCAAGGGCGTCAACTTCGTCGAACTGCGCGACGCCGGCGATCCGGTCGAGATCGCCGCGCGCTACAACGAGCAGGGCGCCGACGAGCTGACCTTCCTCGACATCACGGCCACCAGCGACGGGCGCGACCTCATCCTGCCCATCATCGAGGCCGTCGCCGCGCAGGTCTTCATCCCGCTCACGGTCGGCGGCGGCGTGCGCGCGGTGGCCGACGTGCGGCGGCTGCTCAACGCCGGCGCCGACAAGGTGAGCTTCAATTCGGCCGCCGTGGCGCGGCCCGAGGTCATCCGCGAGGCCGCCGACAAGTACGGTTCGCAGTGCATCGTCGTCGCCATCGACGCCAAGCGCCGCGGCGACGGCAGCGGCTGGGACGTCTACACCCATGGCGGGCGCCACAACACCGGGCTCGACGCCGTGGCCTGGGCGCGGCAGATGGTCGAATACGGCGCCGGCGAGATCCTGCTCACGAGCATGGACCGCGACGGCACCAAGAGCGGCTTCGACCTGCCGCTGACGCGCGCCGTCAGCGATGCCGTGACGGTGCCGGTGATCGCCTCGGGCGGGGTCGGCGCGCTCGACCATCTGGCCGACGGCATCCGCATCGGCGGCGCCGACGCCGTGCTCGCCGCCAGCATCTTCCATTACGGCGAGTTCACGGTCGGCCAGGCGAAGGCGCTGCTGGCGCGCTACGGCATCCCCGTGCGCCAGTAGCGCTGTGATCGATCGCGCCCGGGCGGTGAAGCACGAAGTCCGTCTCATCGGCGGCCGCCTCAAGCGCAGCAAGCTGCCGGTGGCCGACCGCCCGGGGTTGCGCCCGACGCCCGACCGCGTGCGCGAGACGCTGTTCAACTGGCTGCCGCACGACCTCGCCGGCTGGAACGTGCTCGACGCCTTCGCCGGCAGCGGCGCGCTCGGCTTCGAGGCGGCGTCGCGCGGCGCGGCGTCGGTGCTGCTGCTCGAGCAGGATGCCGCGCTGGTGGCCAGCCTGCGCGCCTCGCAGCAGCGGCTGGCGGCGACGGCGCTGCGCGTCGAGCGCGCCGACGCGATGGCCTGGATGGCGCGCGCCGCGGCCGGCGCTGCGGCCGGCCACGCCGCCGCCGCCTTCGACCTCGTGCTGCTCGACCCGCCCTTCGATGCCGGCATCGCCGCCGCCGCGGCCGCCGCGGCGGCGAGGCTCGTCGTCCCCGGCGGCTGCGTCTACGTCGAATCCGGCGCCGCCCTCGCCGAACCCCCGCCCGGGCTCGTGCCGCACCGCGCGCTGCGCGCCGGCGCGGTCCATGCCCAGCTCTGGCTGCGGCCCGGCTAAACTGGCCGCCGCTGCAGCGCACCCGAGGACAGCGCCGTGACCCTCAAAGCCCCGCTCACCGCCATCTATCCCGGCACCTTCGACCCGATGACGCTGGGCCATGCGGACCTGATGCGGCGTGCCGCCAGCCTGTTCGACCGCCTCGTGCTCGCGGTGGCCGCCGGCCACCACAAGCGCACGATGTTCACGATCGCGGAGCGGCTCGAGATGGCGAGCGAGATCGCCGCGCCGTACAAGAACGTCCAGGTCACCGCGTTCCGCGGCCTGCTGCGCGATTTCGTCGTCGACATCGGCGGCAAGGTCGTCGTGCGCGGGCTGCGCGCGGTGAGCGACTTCGAGTACGAGTTCCAGATGGCGGGCATGAACCGCCAGCTCATGCCCGATGTCGAGACCGTGTTCATGACGCCGAGCGACCAGTTCCAGTTCGTCAGCGGCACCTTCGTGCGCGAGATTGCCAGCCTCGGCGGCGATGTCTCCAAATTCGTGGCACCCTCGGTGCTCAGCCGTTTGAAGGAACGGATCACGCAAGTGCAGGACTGAACGGAACCGATCGCGCCATGGCCCTCTGGATCACCGACGAATGCATCAACTGCGATGTCTGCGAGCCCGAGTGCCCGAACCAGGCGATCAGCATGGGCGCCGAGATCTACGAGATCGACCCGCATCGCTGCACCGAATGCGTCGGCCACCATGACCAGCCGCAATGCGTGCAGCTCTGCCCGGTGGCCTGCATCCCCGTCCATCCCGACCATGTCGAGACGCGCGAGCAGCTGATGGCCAGGTTCCACGCCCTGCAGCAGGACGCGCCGGCGCTGCCCTGAGGGTTCAGTCGGGCTCGGTCGCGGGCGGTGCGGGCGGCGCGGGCGCCGGCGGCTCGCGCCGCGGCGGTTTCGGCCGCTGCGGCCCGGCGTGGATCAGCGCCAGCGCCCGGTCCATCTCGCCGGCGATCAGCTGCGGGCTCGCGGCGAGCGAGCGCTCGATGGCGAGCGCGATCGCGTCGCGGTCCTCCAGGCGCGGGCGCTTGAGCACGTAGTGGACGACCTCGGCCTTCGCGCCGGGGTGGCCGATGCCCAGGCGCAGGCGCCAGAAATCCTGCGTGCCGAGCATCGCCTGCAGGTCCTTGAGGCCGTTGTGGCCGGCGGCGCTGCCGCCGAACTTGAGCTTGGCCTGGCCGGGCAGCAGGTCGAGCTCGTCGTGGACGACGAGGATCTCGGCCGGCGCGATCTTGAAGAAGCGCGCCAGCGGCGCCACCGCGGCGCCCGAGCGGTTCATGAAGGTCATCGGCTCGATCAGCCAGACCGGGCCGGCGGGCAGGTTCGCCCGCGCGACCAGGCCCTGATAGGCGCGCTCGGGCACGAGGCGCACGCCGAGCTGGCCGGCCAGCGCGTCGATCCACCAGAAGCCGGCGTTGTGGCGCGTGGTCTCGTATTCAGGGCCCGGATTGCCGAGGCCGACGAAGAGTCGGATCATGGGGCGCGATTATGCGAGGGGCGATCGCGCCCGCGCCCGCGCCCGCGGCTGCGGCTGCGGCTGCGGCTGCGGCTGCGGCGCGACCGCCGCCCGCACGCGACAATGCGCCGCCGCACTGCCCATCCGCACCCCTTGGCTCCCGAACCGTTCTCGCTGCGGCGCATCGCCATCCCCGCCTACGGCCCGTCGCTGCTGTTCGGCATCGGCGAGGGCGCCATCCTGCCCATCGTCCCGCTGAGCGCGCGCCAGCTCGGCGCCTCGGTGTCCGAGGCCGCGCTCGTCGTCACGCTGATCGGCATCGGCTCGCTCATCAGCAACGTCCCGGCCTCGCTGATCACGATGCGCCGCGGCGAGCGCTGGGCCCTCGTCGCCGCGGCCCTGTGGTGCGCGCTGGCGATGGCGCTCGGCGGCACGACGGGCCGCTTCGTCGTGTTCGCCGCGGCCTGTTTCATGATCGGCATGTCGCAGGCCGTGTTCAGCCTCGCGCGCCAGAGTTTCCTCGCCCAGGCGGTGCCGCCGGCCTTCCGCGCCCGCGCCCTCTCGACGCTCGGCGGCTCGATGCGCATCGGCCTGTTCATCGGGCCCTTCGCCGCGGCGGCGGCGATCCACCGCTGGGGTCTCGTCGGCGCCTACGGCGTGGGCATCGCCGCGCTGCTGCTGGCGGGCGCCGTCGGCGCGCGCCTGCCCGAACTGCGCTGCGAGCCGGCCGGCGAGGCCGCCGCCGCGCCCGCGCCCGGCGTCCGCACCATCCTGCGCGAGCGCCGCCATGTGCTGCTGACGCTGGGCATCGGCGTCATGCTCGTCAGCGCCGTGCGCGCGACGCGCCAGGCGGTGATCCCGCTGTGGGCCGATCACCTCGGGCTCGCACCCTCGGTCGCGGCGCTGATCTACGGCGTCGCCGGCGGCATCGACATGCTGATGTTCTATCCCTCGGGCCATCTGATGGACCTGAAGGGGCGGCGCTGGGTGGCCGTGCCGTCGATGCTGGTGATGGGCGCGGCGCTGCTGGCGACGCCGCTGGCGCATGGCGCGACCGCGCTCATGATCGCGGCCGCGGCGATCGGCTTCGGCAACGGCATCGGCTCGGGGATGGTGATGACGCTGGGCGCCGACCATTCGCCGCGCAGCGGCCGCGCGCATTTCCTCGGCGTCTGGCGCCTGATGTCCGACCTCGGCGCCACGGCCGGGCCGGCGCTGCTGTCGCTGCTGGCGGCGGCGGCGACGCTGGGCACCGGCATCGCCGTCACCGGGCTGATCGCCGTGGCCGCGGCGGCGCAGCTCGCCTACTGGATACCG
>JAGWVB010000104.1 GCA_018971105.1 Burkholderiales bacterium | reverse complement strand
ATGCGGTCGACGCGGTCGACGAGGCCGCCTTCATGGCCGCCGTGCGGCGCGAACTCGACGCGCTCGAGATCGGCTGCCGCGCCATCTGCGGCCGCTGCGCCGACGCCGACGGCCTGCGCGGCCATAGCCTGATGCTCGACGGCCTGGACGGCGCGGCGGCGCTGCGCGTGCTCGAGTGCGGCATCGGGCCGCAGCGCCTGCTCGGCTGCGGCTTCTTCGTCCCCCACAAGTCGGCCGCGGCGGTCGGCGCGATGGCTTGAACCAACCACAGGAGGCCCCGGCAATGGGATACCAGGTCAACGGCAGCGAGATCGAGACCGACGGCGACGGCTATCTGCTCGAACCCGATTACGGCGAGGAGATCGTGCGCGTCATCGCCGCCGCCGAGGGCATCACGCTCGGGGCCGACCATTGGATCGTGATCGGCCATCTGCGCGACGCATACCGCGAGCAGGGCCACACGCCGAACTTCCGCAGCCTGCTCAAGGGCCTGGCCGACAAGCTGCCGGGCTGCGACAGCAAGTCGCTCTACGAGCTGTTCCCGCTCGGCCCGGCCAAGCAGGGCGCGAAGGTCGCCGGGCTGCCGCAGCCGCTGGGCAAGGGCGGCTATTGAACGCCCCCAACGCACCGCAGGCCCCGGCGACGCCGGCGCTGCGCATCAAGAGCCGCTGGTTCAGGGCCGGGGCGCCGCGCGGCCCCGCCGAGCAGGCCTCGGCGATGGGCTTCATCGTCTGGCGCGTCGCGCGCGCCGTGCTCGAACGCATGCGCGGCGCGCATTTCGACATCGACGCCGGCCCGGCGTATTTCGAATTCCTGCGCGAGACGCTGGCCTTCGCCGTCGCCTGCGTCGACCGCCTGGCCCATGCGCGGCTGGACGCCGCGGCGCGCGTCGAATTCACGACCGCGCTCGTGCGCCAGGTGGCGCGCACGCTGCAGGACAACGAGGACGAGCTGCTCGGCGCGCCGCCGCCCGGCGCGCCCGGGCATCGCGAGGCCTTCATCGACCTCGTCAATGCGCGCATGGGCGAATACGCCGATTTCGGCGCCGACGCCGCAAGGGCCGAAAGGTCCGAATTCGAGCCCGATTTCGGCTTCCTGCGCTATTACGGCAGCTGCCTCGAGCCGACGCTGCCGCCCAAGGACCGGCCCTGGGTCATCGATCAGGTGATGGCGGCCGAGGCGCCGCAGCTGGTGGCGACGCTGCGCGGCGCGATGGCCGATCTGCACGACCCGGCGCCGCGCCGCGCGGCGCGCGCGCGCCTGAGTGGTGATTGAGGGGAGATCGCGATGGGTGCTCGTCTGGCCAACCCCTACGACCTCGACGACGAGCGCGCGTATCGGCGCTGGCGCGACCTCAAGCTCGAGCGCGCGCCGACCTGCGCCGACGATCTCGGCGTCGAGCTGCGCGACCCCGGCGCCATCAGCGCCGGCGAGCGCGGCGCGCTGCTCGCGGCGATCGAGCGCGGCGGTGTCGCGATCTATCGCGCCCCGCCCACCTCGGAGGCCGGCGGCCGGGACCTCGTCGCGCGGCTCGGCGCGCAGCTCGGCCTGACGCGGCTCGACGCGAACTGGCTCGCCGACGAGGACGGCATCTCGGCGATCGCCGTCGGCGGCGGCGACCGCGCCGATTTCATCCCCTACACCGAGCGCGCGATCCGCTGGCACACCGACGGCTATTACCACCCGCCGGGGCGCCGCATCCGCTCGATGATCCTGCATTGCGTGCGGCCGGCGGCGCGCGGCGGCGCCAACGGCCTGCTCGACCCCGAGCTCGCCTACATCGCGCTGCGCGACGCCGACCCGGCGCATGTCGCGGCGCTGATGCAGCCCGACGCGATGACGATACCGGCGCGGCTGGACGAGGCCGGCGTCGCGCGCGCGGCGCAGGGCGGGCCGGTGTTCGAGGTCGCCGACGGCGCGCTGGCGCTGCGCTACACGGCGCGCACGCGCAGCATCGAATGGAAGGACGATGCGGCGACGGCCGCGGCGCGCACCGCGCTCGAGCGCCTGCTCGAGGGCGGCACGCCGTGGACGCTGCGCCTGCGGCTGGCGCCGGGCATGGGCATCGTCGGGCGCAACGTGCTGCACGACCGCGAGGCCTTCGCCGACGCCGCCGCGGCGCCGCGCCTGGTGCTGCGCGCGCGCTATCTCGACCGCGTGGGGGGCGAGCCTTGGCGCAATGGCTGACGATGTGGCGCGCGGCGCAGCTCGTCGGCGTGCCGCGCGGCACGCTGCAGCAGCGCGTGCGCGCGGGCGAGATCGAGACCAGCGACGGCCTCGTCTCGACCGCGGCGCTGCTCGCGCTGTACCCGCAGGCGCGGCTCGAATCGGGCGGCCTGCTCGAGCAGGTGGCCAAGATCCGCGACGACTCGTTCGCGCGCCGGCTGCGCGAGCGCATCCTGCCGAGCCAGGAGGTGCTGGCGCAGCGCCTGTACGCGCAGAGCCGGGAGCTGGCCGACGCCCAGCGCCATCTGCAGCGCTACCACGCGCTCGTGCTCGAACTGCGGCGCGCGCTCCAGGAGGCCGCCGGCGCGGACCCCGAGGCGCCGCTGCCGCCCCGCATGCTGCGCGAGCTGAACGACGGGCTGGCGCGGGTGCTCGCAACCGAATCGGTCGATGTGCTGGACGTGATGGACGACATGCTCAAGGTGGTCTCGGCCCAGGTCACGCTGCGACCCAGCGGCCACCAGTTCGTGGTCGAGGGGCGCGACACGCTGCTGCAGGCGGCGCTGCGCGC
Source organism: Burkholderiales bacterium (assembly GCA_018971105.1). Lineage (GTDB taxonomy): Bacteria > Pseudomonadota > Gammaproteobacteria > Burkholderiales > Burkholderiaceae_C > Rubrivivax. Next base: position 11,902 of record JAGWVB010000104.1, on the reverse strand, counting down.
CGGCCTGAAACCGAATTACGGCTGCGGCAACGGCACCTGCGGCATGTGCAAGGTGCGCGTCACCGCGGGCCAGGTCGCGCGCACGATGCCGACCGACTACGCGCTCTCGGCGCAGGAGAAGGAGCAGGGCTATGTGCTGTCCTGCGCGCACACGGCGGCGAGCGCCGAGCTGACGCTCGAATCGCTCGAGGCCGCGGGCCCGGCCGACATCCCTGCCCAGCACATCGTCTGCAGCGTGCGCGCGCTGCGACCGCTCGCCGCGGACACGCTGCTGCTGCACCTGCAGACGCCGCGCAGCCACCGCCTGCGCTTCCTCGCCGGCCAGGGCGTCGTGCTCGCGCCCGCGGGCAGCGCCCTGAGCGCGCTGCACCCGATCGCCAGCTGCCCCTGCGACGACCGCAACCTGCAGTTCTTCATCGCGCGCGATCCCGACGACGCCTTCGCCTGCGCGCTCTTCGACGGCGCCGTCAAGCCCGGAGCGTCGATCGGCATCGCCGGCCCGAGCGGCCAGTTCGTGCTCGCCGAGGGCTCGCTGCCGCTCGTCTTCCTCGCCTGCGACACCGGCTTCGCGCCCGCGAAGAGCCTGATCGAGCATGCGATGTCGCTCGACACCGCACCCTCGATCACGCTGTACTGGCTGGCGACGCGACCCGATGGCCACTTCATGGCCAACCAGTGCCGCGCCTGGTCCGAAGCGCTGGACCCCTTCGAGTACGCGCTCTCGACGCACGAGGACGCCGCCGGCGGCGCGCGCGCGCTGGCGGCCGCGGTGCGCGCCGACCTGTTCGACATCGACTGCGACTTCTACATCGCCGGGCCGGCCGCCTTCGTCGCGACGCTGCAGGCCGAACTGGCCGCCGCCGGCGTGCCGGCGGTGCAGATCCACGCCGAGGTCGCGCGATGAGCTGCGGCTGCGGTTCCCCCGAGACGGCCGAGGACGACGGCTGCAGCGGCGGCGAGGCCTACGCGCTGCAGGTGCTCGGCGACGCGATGGCGCCCGAGTTCAACGACGGCGAGATCATCGTCGTCGAGCCCGACGGCGCATTGCGCGACGGCAGCTATGTCGTGGCGCGCCACGACGGGGGCTGGATCTTCCGCCAGCTCGTCGCGCGTGGCACGGGCTGGGCGCTGCACGCGCTCGACGGCCGGCATGCGGACCTGCCGCTGCCCGACCTCGCCGCGGTGCATGGGGTCGTGATCCAGAAATCGGTGCCGGGCCGGCGGCGGCTGACGCGGCGCTATGTCTGAGCGCGCGTCGGCGCTGCGGCCCGAGGGAAGCGCGGGTCAGACGAGGCCGGCCGCCGCGGCGGCGGCGCAGCCGAGCACGAGCAGCCAGGGCGGCATCTTCCACGCCACCAGCAGCACGACGGCGACGGCCACCGCCGCCGCGTCCGGCGGGCGCAGCACGGCGCGCGTCCACACGGGACCGAGGAAGGCCGCCAGCAGCAGGCCGACGACGGCCGCGTTGATGCCCTGCAGCGCGCGCCGCATCGGCGCCAGCCGGCGCAGCCGCTCCCAGTACGGCAGCGCGCCGACGACGAGCAGGAAGCCGGGCAGGAAGATCGCGACGAGCGCGATCGCGGCGCCGGTCCAGCCCGCGGGGGCGCGGCTTGATGCCGCGCCGATGTACGCGGCGAAGCTGAACAGCGGTCCCGGCACCGCCTGCGCCGCGCCGTAGCCGGCCATGAACCGGTCGTCGCCGAGCCAGCCCGGCGGCACCACGGCGGCGCGCAGCAGCGGCAGCACGACATGGCCGCCGCCGAAGACGAGGGCGCCGGCGCGGTAGCAGCGGTCGAAGAGCTGGAGCGGGTACGCCGCATCGACGCGCGCGAGCAGCGGCAGCCCGACCAGCAAGGCCGCGAAGACCAGCAGCGGCAGGAGCGCGAACGGGCCGGCCGCGGGCGCCGCGCCAGCCGGCGCCGCCGCCGCATCTGGCGCCGCCGCGCCCTCGCCGGCATCGAACCAGCGCCAGCCGACAAGGCCGGCGCAGGCGATCGCGCCGACCTGGCCGGCGGCGTTCGGCCACAGCGTCGCCGCGGCGCAGGCAGCCACCGCCAGCGTCGCGCGTCCGCGCCCCTGCGCCATCGTCCGTCCCATGCCCCACACCGCCTGCGCGACGACGGCGGCGGCCGCGATCTCGAGCCCGTGCAGCCAGCCGCCGCCCAGGCTTGCGCCGTAGCGCTCGAGTCCGAACGCGAACAGCACCAGCGCCAGCGCCGAGGGCAGCGTGAAGCCGATCCAGGCCGCGAGCGCGCCCGCGAGCCCGGCGCGGCGATGGCCGATCGCGATGCCGACCTGGCTGCTCGCGGGCCCGGGCAGGAACTGGCACAGCGCGACGAGGTCGGCGTAGGCGGCGTCGTCGAGCCAGCCGCGGCGCGTGACGAACTCGGCACGGAAATAGCCCAGATGGGCGACCGGACCGCCGAACGAGCTCAAGCCCAGGCGGGCGAAGGCGGCAAGGACGGTAGCGGCCGAGCCGGCTCCGGGGCGATCCGATAGGCGCATGGCGGCGATTGTCTGCCCGCGCAGCGGCGCCCGGCGCGCTCGGCTGCTACAGTGCGCGGCCGACCCGTACGCGCCGCAGCCCCGATGTCACCACGCCCGATCCGCTGGCGCCTGTTCGCCGCCTGCCTGCCGGCCTTGCTGGCGCTGCCGCTGGCGACGCCGGCCCATGCCGGCGGCGGTCCGCTGGGCATCGACCATGAGATCGCGCTCGACCAGGGCGGCATCTGGGCGCGCCGCAACCAGCTCGGCCTCGAATACGGCGTCGTCGCGGTCGAGTTCGCCGGCGCGCTCTGGCTCGGCAACGACGATGCGCTGGGGCACAGCCTGTGGCAGTCCATCGATGCGTCGGCCTTCTCCTCGGCCACCGCCTTCGTGCTCAAGCGTGCCTTCGGGCGTGCGCGGCCGAACGCCGGGCTCGGCCCCGACGCCTGGGGCCGCGGCAGCTGCTGCCAGAGCTTCCCCAGCGGCGAGGTCACGCTGCAGGCGGCATTCGTGACGCCGCTCATCGTCGCCCACCGCGAGGCGCATCCCTGGGTCTGGGCGCTCGAGGCGCTGCCCGCCTACGACGCCGTCGCGCGCATGAAGAGCCGCGCCCATTGGCAGACCGACGTGCTCGCGGGCTGGGCCCTCGGCACCGCCGCCGGCTACTGGGCGGCGTCGCGCCGGGTGCCGTTCTTCGTCCAGTGGATGCCCCACGGCCTCAGCGTCGGCTACGCGCGCCGATTCTGAGGCCGGGATGCACCGGCGCGTCGCGATAATGGCCCGATGAAATTCTTCTACTGGACGATGGCGATCGTGATCGCGGGCAGCTTCGTGCCCTCGCTCCTCTACCTCGTCCTGTACGTCGTCACCGGCGTCGACGGCTGCCTGCGGCGCGCGCGCGGCTTCTGGACCGTGACGCGGGTGTTCTCGCTCTTCAGCTTCAACATCCTGATCTGGGGCCACGTCGTCGTCGGGCTCTGGCAGATCTGGTTCCATTGAGCGCCTGATCCGCGCGCCGGCACGGCGCCGCCCGCCGCGCCCGCGCCGCGCCGTGCAGGGCTGCCGGCGTAGCATCCCGGCTTGCCATGGGTCCCTCGAACGACCGCACACCCGACCGTCTTGCCGCGCTGCGCCAGTACCGCCAGCGCGCGGCGGTCTACGACTGGGAACTGGTCGCCTTCGAGCCGCTGCGCCGCGCCGCCATCGAGCGCCTGCAGCTGGCGCCGGGCGACGCCGTGCTCGACCTGGGTTGCGGCACCGGCCTGAGCCTGGCCGCGCTGCACGCGGGCAGCGGCGACGCGGGTGACGTCGTCGGTGTCGAGCAATGCCCCGAGATGATCGCGATCGCGCGCGAGCGCGTGCGCCGTGGCCTTTGGCGCGGCGTGCGATTGATCTGCGCGCCGGTCGAGGCGGCCGATCTCGCCGCGCCGGCCGACGCGGCGCTGTTCCACTTCACCCACGACATCCTGCAATGCCCCGCCGCGCTCGACAACGTGCTGGGCCATCTGCGGCCCGGCGCGCGCGTCGTCGCCACGGGCTTGAAGTGGGCGCCGCCGGGGCCGCTGTGGGCGCTCGTCAACAGTTTCGTGATGCCGGCCGCCCTGTATTCGGTGACCTCGTTCGCGTCGCTCGAACGGCCCTGGGCGCTGCTCGAGCAGCGGCTCGGGCCGATGGCGGTCGAGGACTGCCTGTGCGGCGGCGGCTACATCGCCAGCGCCGCCTATCGCCCTTGACGGCCCCGACGCCGCTCACGCCGCTCACGCCGCCGACCGCGCGCCGGCCCCGGACCTGAGCGCGCGCGCCGTCGCGCCGCACGGGCGTGCATGGCGCCCCGCCGCAGTGCCGCCGACGCCCGCCGGCGGTGCTCCGGCGGCGCCCCAAGCCCTTCCAAGGCTGGCGCGCCGCTTGCTTGTATACCGGTCGGCACACAAGCTGTGCCGGGAGCGCCCGCCGACCGGCGGCCGCCCGGGGCCTACATCGAGCAGGAGTGGCAACTATGTCCGATCAACAGTGGAATCGACGTGAATGGACCCGCGGCGCGCTGGCGCTGGCGGCCTCGGGGCTGGGCGGGCGCGTGCTGGCGGCGCCGCCGCTGACGGTGGGCTTCATCTACGTCGGCGCGCGCGACGACTACGGCTACAACCAGTCGCACGCCCAGAGCGCGGCGCTGGTGCGCAAGATGCCGGGCATCCAGGTGGTCGAGGAAGAGAACGTGCCCGAGACCACCGCGGTGCAGAAGACGATGGAAGGCATGATCATCCAGGACGGCGCGTCGCTGCTGTTCCCGACCTCGTTCGGCTATTTCGACCCGCATGTGCTGGCGGTCGCGGCCAAGTACCCGAAGGTGCGCTTCGCCCATTGCGGCGCCCTGTGGACGGCCGGCAAGGACCCGCTGAACACCGGCAGCTTCTTCGGCTACATCGACGAATGCCAGTACCTCAACGGCATCGTCGCCGGCCACGCGACGAAGAGCAAGAAGCTCGGCTTCGTCGCCGCCAAGCCGATCCCGCAGGTGCTGCGCAACATCAACGCCTTCACGCTGGGCGCGCAGTCGGTGCACCCCGAGATCACGACCAACGTCATCTTCACCGGCGACTGGAGCATGCCGGTGAAGGAGGCCGAGGCGACGAACAGCCTCGCCGACCAGGGCGCCGATGTCTTCACGATGCACGTCGACGGGCCGAAGGTGGTGGTCGAGACCGCTGCGCGGCGCGGCAAGATGGTCTGCGGCTACCACGTCTCGCAGGCCCAGCTCGCGCCCCAGGCCTACCTGACCGGGGCCGAGTGGAACTGGATCACCGCCTACAAGCTGATCATCGACGCCGCGCTCGCCGGCAAGCCGCACCCGAACTTCGTGCGCGGCGGGCTCAAGGAGGGCTTCGTCCGCAGCTCGCCCTATGGCGCGATGGTCGGTGCGCCGGCGCGCGCGCAGGCCGAGGCGGTGCGCGCGCGCATGATGAGCGGCCAGTTCGACATCTTCGCCGGCGAGATCATGGACAACACCGGCAAGGTCGTGATCCCCAAGGGCAAGGTCTACCACCAGACCGACCGCGAGCTCGAGGGCATGAACTACCTCGTGCAAGGCGTGATCGGCAAGGCCTGAGCGCGGGCGCGCGATGGCCACCCGAGCCTGGCAGGCGAGCGCCGAGGCCGTGCTGCTGCCCGCGGGCGCGCTCGCGGCGGCGCTGCTCGCCTTCGGCGTCTTCGTCTGGTGCGGCGGCACGAGCCCGCTGCAGACCTGGGAGCTGCTGTTCAGCGGCGCCTTCGGCAACGCCTTCTCCTGGCAGAACACGCTGCAGCGCGCCGCGCCGCTGATGCTCACCGCGCTCGCGGTGGCGCTGCCGGCGCGCGCCGGCCTGACGGTGATCGGCGGCGAGGGCGCGCTCGTGCTCGGCGCGCTCGGCTGCGCCGGCCTGCCCTACCTGGTGCCGCTGCCGGGCAACGTCGTCGGCAGCGCGCTCGTGCTCGCCGCCGGCGCCCTGCTCGGCGCCGCCTGGGTCGCGCTGGCAGGGCTGCTGCGCCAGTGGCGCGGCGTCAACGAGACGATCTCGAGCCTGCTGCTGAGCTACATCGCGATCGCCCTCTTCAAGTTCTTCGTCGAAGGCCCGATGCGCGACCCGGCGAGCCTGAACAAGCCCTCGACGCGGCCGCTGGCCGAGGGCCTGCGCATCGGCGCGATCGCCCCCGACAGCCTGCTCGGCGACGTCCACTGGGGCCTCGTGATGGGCCTGCTCGCCTGCCTCGCGGCCGGGGTCTGGCTGCACTTCACGGCCTCGGGCTTCGCCTTGCGCGTGGTCGGCGGCAACGCGCGCGCCGCCCGCCTCGTCGGCCTGCCGGCGGACCGCCTGATCGTCGCCGCCTGCGCGCTCGGCGGCGGCTGCGCGGGCCTGGCCGGCGCGGTCGAGGTCGCGGCGGTGCAGACCTCGGCCAACGCCTCGGTCATCGCGGGCCTGGGCTACACCGGCATCCTGGTGTCCTTCGTCGCCCGCCACGACCCCTGGGCGATCCCGCCGGTGGCGCTGCTGTTCGGCGGCTTCGCCGCGGCCGGCAGCCTGCTGCAGCGCCGCCTCGGCCTGCCCGATGCCTCGGTGCTGGTGCTGCAGGGCTTCGCCTTCGTCTTCATCCTCGCCGCCGAGGCGCTGCGCGGGCGGCTGTTCGCGCTGCGCCTGCCGCGGCTGGCGCGGCCGGTGCTGGTCGCGGCCGATGGCCGGAGGATCGGATGAGCGCGACCCACCTGCTCGACCTGCTGCTCGCCATCGTCGGCGGCGCGGTGCGCGTCGGCACGCCCTTCCTGTTCGTCAGCCTGGGCGAATGCCTGACCGAGAAATCGGGCCGCATCAACCTCGGCCTCGAAGGCGTGCTCGTGTTCAGCGCCATGGCCGGCTTCGGCGGCGCCTACCTCAGCGGCTCGGCCTGGCTCGGCGTGCTGCTCGCCGGCTGCAGCGGCGCGCTGCTGGCGCTGCTGCACGGGCTGCTGTGCTCGCTGCCGCGGGTCTCGGACATCGCCACCGGGATCGCGATGATGCTGTTCGGCACGGGCCTGGCGTTCTACCTCGGCAAGCCGCTGATCCAGCCGCAGGCGCCGCAGATCGCGGCCTTCGCGCTCGGCGGCTGGAGCGCCTCGGCCTCGGTCCGCAGCGCGCTCTCGATCAACGCGCTGTTTCCCCTCGGTGTCGCGCTCGCCCTGGTGCTGACCTGGGGCCTGCGCCACACGCGCTGGGGGCTGGTGCTGCGCATGGCCGGCGATTCGAGCGACGCGGCGCGCGCGCTCGGCTATTCGGTGCAGGGCGTGCGCATCGCCGCGACAACCGCCGGCGGCTTCATCGCCGGCCTCGGCGGCGCCTCGCTCTCGCTCTACTACCCGGGCAGCTGGGCCGAGGGCCTGTCCAGCGGCCAGGGGCTGATCGCGGTGGCGCTCGTCATCTTCGCGCGCTGGAGCCCGCTGCGCTGCCTCGGCGCGGCGCTGCTGTTCGGCGGCGCCGGCGCCATCGGCCCGGCGCTGCAGTCGGTGGGCGTCACCGGCGGCTACTACCTGTTCAGCGCCGTGCCTTACGCGCTGACGCTGGCCATCCTCGTCGCCACCTGCTCGCCGCGGCGCGCGATCAAGGGCGCGCCGGCCGAACTCGGCGTGATGAACCGTTGAACCGCATGGAGTCGCGACGATGAACAGCAAGACCATCCTCTCCCAGCCCTACCCCTGGCCTTACGACGGCGACCTGCGGCCGGCGAACACGGCGCTGATCGTCATCGACATGCAGACCGACTTCTGCGGCCATGGCGGCTATGTCGACAAGATGGGCTACGACCTGGCGCTGACGCGCGCGCCGATCGAGCCGATCCGCGCGCTGCTCGCGGCGGCGCGCGCCGCCGGCCTGCACGTCATCCACACCCGCGAAGGCCATCGGCCCGACCTCTCGGACCTGCCGGCGAACAAGCGCTGGCGCTCGCGCCGCATCGGCGCCGGCATCGGCGACCCGGGGCCCTGCGGCCGCATCCTGGTGCGCGGCGAGCCGGGCTGGGAGATCATCCCCGAGCTCGCGCCGCTGGCCGGCGAGCCGGTGATCGACAAGCCGGGCAAGGGCTCGTTCTGCGCCACCGACCTCGAGCTCATCCTGCACACGCGCGGCATCCGCAACCTGATCCTCACCGGCATCACGACCGACGTCTGCGTGCACACGACGATGCGCGAGGCCAACGACCGCGGCTTCGAATGCCTGCTGCTCGCGGACTGCACCGGCGCCACCGAGCGCGCCCACCACGAGGCGGCGCTTTCGATGGTGCTGATGCAGGGCGGCGTCTTCGGCGCCGTCGCCGATTCGGCCGCGGTGATCGCGGCGCTGCAGCCGGCCTGAAGGACGACGACGATGCACGCCCTCGGACTCGAGACCTATCTGCTGACGAAGCGCTTCGGCGCCTTCACCGCGCTCGACGCGGTGTCGCTGAAGGTGCGCCCCGGCACCGTGCACGCCTTGCTCGGCGAGAACGGCGCCGGCAAGAGCACGCTCGTCAAATGCGTCGTCGGCTACCAGCGGCCCGACGAGGGCGCGGTGCTGATCGACGGCCGCGAACAGGCCATCCACAGCCCGACGGTGGCGCGCGACCTGGGCATCGGCATGGTCTACCAGCATTTCACCGTCGTGCCGGGGATGACGGTGGCCGAGAACCTGCTGCTCGCGCGCGGCCGGCTGCCGGCGGTGATCGACTGGCGCGCCGCGCGCGCCGAACTCGAGGCCTTCCTCGGCACGACGCCGTTCCGGCTCGACCTCGATGCGCGGCCGGCCGACCTCGCGGCGGGCGAGAAGCAGAAGCTCGAGATCCTCAAGCAGCTGTTCCTGCAGCCGCGCCTGCTGATCCTCGACGAGCCGACCTCGGTGCTGACGCCGCAGGAAGCCGACGAGGTGCTGGGCGCGCTGCGCGAGCGCGCCCACCGCGGCGACTGCACGGTGGTGCTGATCACGCACAAGTTCCGCGAGGTCAGCGAGCATGCCGACGATGTCAGCGTGCTGCGCCGCGGCCGCCTCGTCGAGAGCGGGGCCGTGGCGCAGACGAGGCCGCAGCAGCTCGCGCAGGCGATGGTCGGCGAGGGCCGGCTGCTGGAGTCGACGGTCGAGCGCGAGGCGCGCGCGGCTGGCGTCGTGGGCATCGAGATCCGCGGCCTGCGCGTGCTCGGCGACCGCGGCGAGAGCGCGGTGCGCGGCCTCGACCTGGCGGTGCGGCGCGGCGAGATCGTCGGCGTCGCCGGCGTCTCGGGCAACGGCCAGCGCGAGCTGATGCAGGCGTTGACGGGACAGCGCGCGCGCGAGTCGGGATCGGTGCGCGTGGCCGGCCGCGAGTTCCGCGCCACGCGGCGCCAGAACCGCGAGCTGCAGGTGCGCAGCCTGCCCGAGGAGCCGCTGGCCAACGCCTGCGTCGGCGCCTTGAGCGTGGCGCAGAACATGGCGCTGCGCCAGTTCGACGAGGCGCCCTGGGCGCGCGCCGGCTGGGTGCGCTGGCGCGGGCTGCGCCGGCGCGCGCGCGAGTGGATCGCCGAATACGGCGTCAAGACCCAGGGCGAGCGCGCGCCGATCCGCACCCTGTCGGGCGGCAACGTGCAGCGCGCCGTGCTCGCGCGCGAGCTCTCGGGGCCGGCCGAGCTGCTGCTCGTCAGCAACCCGGTGTTCGGCCTCGACTTCGCCGCCGTCGCCGAGATCCACGACCGGCTGCTCGCGGCGCGCAACCGCGGCGCCGCCGTGCTGCTGCTCAGCGAGGACCTCGACGAGCTGCTGGCGCTGGCCGACCGCATCGTCGTGATGAGCGAGGGCCGCATCGTCCACGAGGTGGCCGCCGCCGCCGCCGACCGCCACGAGCTCGGCGCCTACATGGGCGGCAAGGGCCATGCCGCGATGCCGGAGGCGGCGTGACGAGGGGCGCGCAGGCGGGTGCCGCGAGCCGGGTGCTGGCGCGGGCCGTGCCGTTCCCCTACGCGTTCGAGCTCGCGCGCGCCGCCCTCGTCGTCATCGACATGCAGCGCGACTTCATCGAGCCCGGCGGCTTCGGCGCCTCGCTCGGCAACGACGTGACGCGGCTGCAGGCCATCGTGCCGACGGTGGCCGCGGTGCTGGCGGCCTGGCGCGGCGCCGGCGGCTTCGTCGTCCACACGCGCGAGGCGCACCGCCCGGACCTGTCCGACTGCCCGCCGGCCAAGCGGCTGCGCGGCAGCCCGGCGCGGCGCATCGGCGACGCCGGGCCCATGGGCCGGCTGCTCGTCGCCGGCGAGCCCGGCACCGAGATCGTCGCGGCGCTGGCGCCGCAGCCCGGCGAGCTCGTGATCGACAAGCCCGGCAAGGGCGCCTTCCACGCCACCGCGCTGCACGACGAACTGCAACGGCGCGGCATCGCCCGGCTCGTCTTCATGGGCGTGACGACCGAGGTCTGCGTCCAGACGACGATGCGCGAGGCCAACGACCGCGGCTACGACGGCCTGCTCGTCGAGGACGGCACCGAAAGCTATTTCCCGGCCTTCAAGTCCGCGACGCTGGCGATGATCACCGCGCAAGGCGCGATCGTCGGCTGGACGGCGCGGTCCGACGAACTGATTGCGGAGCTCGCACGATGACCGAAGCGTGGACGCTGGCCGACTGGCGCGCCGCCTATGCCGCACCGGGCGCCTCGCCGCGCGCGCTGCTGGCGCCGCTGCTGGCGCGCCGCGACGCGGCCGACCCGGCCTGGATCCTGCGCTGCGACGCGGCTTTCATCGAAGCCCGGCTGGCCGAGCTGGAGCGCGTGGAGCCCGCCGACCGCGCCGCGCTGCCGCTGTACGGCGTGCCTTTCGCGGTCAAGGACAACATCGACGTCGCCGGCCTGCCGACCACGGCCGCCTGCCCGGCCTTCCGCTACGTCGCCGAGCGCAGCGCCACCGTCGTCGAGCGCCTGCTCGCCGCCGGCGCGGTGCTCGTCGGCAAGACCAACCTCGACCAGTTCGCGACCGGCCTCGTCGGCACCCGCTCGCCCTACGGCGAGGTGCCCAACGCCTTCGATGCCGCCTACGTCAGCGGCGGCTCGAGCTCGGGATCGGCCTCGGTCGTGGCGCGCGGGCTCGCGGCCTTCGCGCTCGGCACCGACACGGCCGGGTCGGGCCGCATCCCGGCCGGGTTCAACAACCTGGTGGGCCTCAAGCCCAGCCCCGGCCGCATGCCGATGGCCGGCGTGCTGCCGGCCTGCCGCACGCTGGACGTGGTCTCGGTGCTGGCGCTCACGGTGGCCGACGCGGCGCAGGTGACGGCGCTGATCGAAGGCGCCGAGGGCGAGCCCGCGTTCCAGGCCGCGGCGCCGCGCCCGCCCTGGCTCGAGGCCACCGGCGCGGCCTTGCGCGTCGGCGTGCCCGACGGCGCGCCATGCGACGCCGAGCTCGGCTACGCCGCCGCCTTCGACGACGCGCTGGCGCAGCTCGGCGCATGGGGCCTGGCGCCGCGGCCGGTGGCGATGGCGCCGCTGTTCGAGGTCGCGCAGCTGCTTTACGACGGCCCCTGGGTGGCCGAGCGCTACGCCGTGGTCCAGCCGCTGATCGAATCGCGGCCCGAGGCCATCGACCCGACGGTGCGCCGCGTCATCGAGGCCGCGCGCGGCCACGACGCGGTCTCGGTGTTCCGCGCCCGCTATGCGCTGGAGGAACTGCGGCTGCGCATCGCGCCGCTGTGGCGCGAGATCGACGTGCTGATGGTGCCGACCGCGCCGACCTGCCCGACCCGCGCCGCGGTCGCGGCCGAGCCGGTGGCGCGCAACAGCGAGCTCGGGCTCTACACCAACTTCGTCAACCTGCTCGGGCTGGCGGCGCTGGCCGTGCCGAGCGGGTTCACGCCGCAAGGCCTGCCTTTCGGCGTCACCTTCATCGGCCCGCCGGGCAGCGACGCCGCGCTCGCGGTGCTGGGCGCGCGCT
>JAGWVB010000392.1 GCA_018971105.1 Burkholderiales bacterium | reverse complement strand
ATGCCGCTGCTGCAGCTCGAGCGGCTGACCTTCGCCTTCGTCCTCGCCGGCTTCTGCGTGCTGACGGCGGCGATCGGCCTGGGCATCGCGACGACGGTGCAATGGCGCTGGGCCGACCACAAGGTCGCGTTCTCGTTCATGGCCTGGTTCGTGTTCGCGGCGCTGCTGCTCGGGCGCCGCCTGCGCGGCTGGCGCGGCCGCCACGCGACGCGCTGGCTCTACATCGGTGCGGTGCTGCTGCTGCTGGGCTATGCGGGATCGCGCTTCGTGTTCGAGGTCCTGCTCGGGCGACCGGCGCCGTGAAGGTCCTGCTGCTCGTCGTCGTGCTGCTGGCGCTGCTGTGGCTGCTGCGCTCGGGCGGCCATCACGACGCCCCGGCGCCGCCGCGCCAGCGCAGCCGGCGCGGCGGCGGCGCCGGCGCCCCGGTGCCGATGATCGCCTGCGTCCATTGCGGGCTGCACCTGCCGCGCGACGAGGCGCTCTTCGATGTCGCCGGGCGCAGCTATTGCAGCGAGGCGCACCGCCTGGTCGGTCCGCGCTAGCGCGCCGCAGCCGGAGCGCGCGCGATGAATCCCCGCGAAGCCGACCGCCGCAGCGGCGACCGTCGGCGCAGCGACCGGCGTGCGGCGTCGCGCGCCGGCGATGTCGATCGCGCCGCCGGCGATTCCTTCTTCGACCCCGGCTGGCTCGCCGCCGGCGACGCGCCGCCCGACAGCGAGTTCCTGCAGCGCCAGGCGCGCCGCGCCGCTCCGTCCAGCGACAGTGCGCTGCTGCGCGTGGCGCGCATCTACAGCGCGGCGCGCGCGGTGATCGGCATCGGCCTGGTCGGCATCCAGGGCATGGGCAGCCTGTTCGGCACCCATGGCACCGAGTGGCTGGCCCTGGTCTCGCTGTGCTATGCGGTGCAGGCGATCACGTTCTGGCTCCTGCCGCGCTTCGCCCAGCCGCAGCCGCAGCTCACGCCGCTGGCGCGCCGGCGGCGCCAATGGCTGGCGACCATCGGCGTCGACCTCGTCGCCTTCACGGCGCTGCACACGCTGGAGATGGGCAGCTCGTTCAATTACGCCGCGCTGCTCGTGCTGCCGGTGCTGATGGCGGGCGTGCTGACGCCGCGCCTGCTCGCGCTGGCCACGGCGGCCGGGGTCTCGCTGATGCTGCTGCTGGTGGCCTGGCGCGGCGGCGCCGGCCATGCCGACGCGCCGGCGCTGATGGTGCAGTCGGGGCTGGCCGGGCTCGGGCTGTTCGCGATCGCGCTGCTCGCGGGCGAGCTCGCGGCGCGGCTCGCGCGCGAGGAACTGGCGGCGCGCGGCAGCCTCGAGCTGGCGCGCCAGCAGGCGCAGCTGAACCGGCTCGTGATCGAGGAGATGGCCGACGGCGTGCTCGTCGTCGACCGCAAGCTGCGCGTGCGCGCCGCCAACCCGGCGGCGCGCGCGCTGCTCGTCGACCAGGGGCTGAGCCCGCCGGCGCCGTTCACGCTCATGCAGCGGCCGGCCTGGCAGGCGCTGCAGCGCGCGGTCGAGGGCGCGCTCGAACTGGGCGTCTGGCCCGAGGCCGGCAGCGACGTGATGCTCGAGTTCGGCGCCGGCCACACGCGCACGCTGCGCCTGCGCGTGCGCTTCATGCGCGCGCGCGCGCTCGACGCGCAGCGCGCCGGAGCCGCCGAGGTCGAGGCCGAACCCTTCGCCGTGCTGCTGCTCGAGGACCTGCGCACGCTGCAGGCGCGCATCCGGCAGGAGAAGCTGGCCGCGATGGGGCGCGTCTCGGCCGGCATCGCGCACGAGATCCGCAATCCGCTGGCGGCGATCGCGCAGGCCAACGCGCTGCTGCTCGAGGACGCGCTCGCGCCGCCGCAGCAGCGGCTGGCGCGCATGGTGGCCGACAACGTCGCGCGGCTCAAGCGCCTGGTCGACGACGTGATGGAGGTCGCGCCCGGCGGCGAGCCGCAGCTGCGTACGATCGATGCCGCTGCGGTCGTCGCCGGCGACGTCGCCGACTGGGCGCGCACGGCGGGCATCGAGCTCGGCGCCGAGAGCCGGCTGCGGCTCGAACTGCCGACGCAGCCGCTGCCCGTCGTCTTCGACCCCGAGCACCTGCGCCGCGTCCTCGTCAACCTGCTCGACAACGCGCACCGCCACGCCGGCGCCGAGCCGGGTGCGATCTTCCTGCGCCTGGCGCCGCGCGACGAGGCCGAGGCCCTGCTCTCGGTGTTCAGCGACGGCGCGCCGATCACGCCCGAGGTCGAGCGGCTGCTGTTCGAACCTTTCTTCAGCACGCGCAGCCGCGGCTCGGGGCTGGGCCTGTATATTTGCCGCGAGCTGTGCGAACGCTACGGCGCGAGCATCGAATACCGCCCGCGCCCCGCGGCCGAGCGGCTGCGCAACGAGTTCCTGGTCGCGATGCGCCGCGCCGCAACTCCGGATCCGAGCTGATGCCAGCGTCCCCTGCCGCCCCCCGCCTGCTCGTGGTCGACGACGAGCCCGATCTGCGCACGCTCTACGAGCTGACGCTGGTGCGCGAGGGCTACGACGTCGAGTCCGCGGGCACCGTCGAGGAGGCCTGGTCGCTGCTCGAGGGCCGCGGCCCCGATGCATTCCAGCTCATCATCACCGACATGCGCCTGCCCGACGGCAGCGGGCTCGACCTGCTGCACCGGATCGAGGCCTCCGGCCGGCGCGAGAAGGCCATCGTCATCACCGCCTACGGCTCGGCCGAGAACGCGGTCGAGGCGCTCAAGGCCGGCGCCTACGACTACCTGACCAAGCCGGTGGACCTGCGCCAGTTCCGC
>JAGWVB010000391.1 GCA_018971105.1 Burkholderiales bacterium | reverse complement strand
TCGCCGCCCGCGCCCTTGCGCCGCAGTTCGATCTCGAGCTCGCCGCTGCGCAGCCGCAGCTCGCTGAAGCGGCTCGACGACTGGATCAGCTCGACGAGTTCGAGCACGTTCTGGAAGTCGATCTGGCCCCTGCTCACTCGGCGTTCTCCATCGTGGGGTGTCGTCAAACATTTCGTTTAACGAAACGAAAATCTCTTCCATCGAAATTCTGGCACGCCCCCGGCAGCTACGCAATAATGAAATGAAGCCAGCCACGGAATGAAATTCCGCGACTCCCCGCCCACCCCCGTCACCCCGTCCGGAGCCGCCGCCGCATGAGCGCACCCGTCATCATCACCGTGGCCATCACCGGCGCCGTGCCGCGCAAGAAGGACAACCCGGCCCTGCCGGTCACGCCGGCCGAGCAGATCGAGTCGACCCACGAGGCCTTCGAGGCCGGCGCCTCGCTCGTGCATGTCCACGTGCGCAATCCCGACGAGTCGCCGAGCTCGGATCCCGAGCTCTACGCCCGCGTCCAGGAAGGCGTGCGCCGGCATTGCCCGGGCATGATCGTGCAGTTCTCCACCGGCGGCCGCGGGCGCGACCAGGCGGCGCGCGGCTCGATGCTGTCGCTGCGCCCGGAGATGGCATCGCTGGCCACCGGCTCGGTGAACTTCCCCCACGGCATCTACGAGAACGCACCCGATTTCATCGAAGGGCTGGCGCGTTCGATGCAGGCCCACGGCATCAAGCCCGAGATCGAGGTCTTCGACCTCGCGATGCTCTACAACGCGCTGGCGCTGGTGAAGAAGGGCCTGCTCGCGCCCGATCTGCACGTGCAGTTCGTGCTCGGCATCCAGAACGCGCTGCCGGCGCGGCGCAGCGTGTTCGACTTCCTGCGCGCCGAGCTCGCCGCGCTCGCGCCGCAGGCGACCTGGGTTGCCGCCGGCACCGGGCGCCATCAATGGGAAGTCAACCAGTGGTGCCTGGCCACCGGCGGCCACTGCCGCACCGGGCTCGAGGACAACCTGCGCTACGACGCCGACCGCCTGGCGGCGAGCAACGCCGAGCTGGTGCGCAAGATCGTCGACGTCGCCGGCAGCCACGGCCGCCACGCGGCGACACCGCAGGAGGCGCGCCGCCTCCTCGGGCTGGCGCCTGGCGCCTGAGGCCGGGCCGGCCGCGGCAGGCGGCCGCCGTCACGCCCGGTTGAAGGCGGCCGCGCCCAGCGGCGCGCCCGCCGCGGCCGGCGCCGAGATGCCCTTCATCAGCAGCACCGAGATCAGGCTCACGGCCGAGACCGCGAGCATGTAGCCGACGACGAGCCAGGGCTTGCCGCCGCCGGCGTCGATCAGCGCGGTGGCGATCAGCGGCGTCAGGCCGCTGGCGAAGATGCCCGAGAACTGGTAGGCGAAGGAGACGCCCGAGTAGCGCACATGGGCGTCGAACTGGCTCGCGAACAGCGAGGACTCGGTGCCGTAGACCATCGGGTAGGCGATCGAGAAGGCGACGATGAGCGCGAGCAGGATGGCGCCGTAATGCGCCGCGCCGTAGCGGTCCATGATCCAGAACGCGAACACGCTGGTCAGCGCGATCGCGACCGTGCCGGTGGCGAAGACGCGCTTCAGGCCGTAGCGGTCGGCCAGCATGCCGGCGATGATGATGAAGGGCAGCATCGTCGCCGACGAGATGATCACGGCGTTGAGCGCCATGCCGCGCGACAGTCCCAGCGAGTGGGTGACGTAGTAGATGATGAAGACGCCGAAGGTGTTGAAGCAGGCGCCCTCGACATAGCGCGCACCCAACGTCAGCAGCACCTCGCGGCCGTGCGAGCGCATCAATTCGACGAACGGAATCGGCACGATCTTGTTCTGGCTGCGCACGCGCTCGAAGTCCGGCGTCTCGAGCACCTTGAGCCGCACGTACAGGCCGATCGCCACCAGCAGCGCGCTGACGAAGAAGGCGACGCGCCAGCCCCAGACGATGAAGTCCGACGCGGGCAGCAGGTTCAGCAGCGCGACCACGCCGGCGCTGGACATCAGCCCCAGCGGCACGCCCAGTTGCGGCCAGCTGCCGTACAGGCTGCGCTTGCCCGCGGGGGCATGCTCGATCGTCATCAGCACCGCGCCGCCCCATTCGCCGCCGATGCCGATGCCCTGCATCACGCGCAGCAGCAGCAGCAGGATCGGCGCGATGACGCCGGCCTGCGCGGTGGTCGGCAGCGCGCCGATCAGGAAGGTGGCCGCGCCCATGATCATCATCGTCATGATCAGGATCGTCTTGCGCCCGAGCCGGTCGCCATAGTGGCCGAAGATGATGCCGCCGACCGGCCGCGAGATGAAGCCGACCGCGAAGGTGGTGTAGGCCGCCAGCGTGCCCATCACCGGCGACAGGTTGGGGAAGAACAGCTTGTTCAGCGCCAGCGGCGTCAGCACGCCGTAGAGGAAGAAGTCGTACCACTCGATCGTCGTGCCCAGCGTGCTGGCGAAGACGATCAGCGATTTGCTCGTCGTGGGGGGTGGCGTGGGGCGCGCGGGGTTCATGACGTCTCCTGGTGGGGTGCGGCCGCGGGGTCGCTGAGGGAATTTTGTAATTTCGTTGACCGAAATCAATGATCCGGTGGACGAAATGCTCGCACAAAGCCCTGCGGCTGGCAATCGTGGCATCCCCTTTTGCGCGGCACCGCGTCGGCACCGATCATCGCGCCCACGCCCGCCGCCGCAGACACGATGAACCCGCCTCGCCCCGACCCGAACGCCACCGGCCCCGCGGCATGAGCGACGACCGCGACGACCGCGCCGGCTGCG